>CANHWG010000030.1 GCA_947464335.1 Flavobacteriaceae bacterium | reverse complement strand
GTAAAAATGAATAGAATAAAAGGAAAATTAAAAAAAATATTAAATCCTTAAGGATTATGGAAGAATTGGATTTATTAAAAAAAGCATGGCAAAAAGACACCTACCCGAACGAACAAATTTCGGAAGTAGAAATCTATAAAATGCTCCATACTAAATCATCATCAATTGTAAAATGGATTTTGATTATCAGCATTATTGAAGTTTTATTTTGGACAGTTTTAAGTCTTTGTTACAATATTGATGACCATATGAAAAAACAACACGCAGAAAATATGATTGTTTATTTAAAGGCATTGACCTTATTTAACTATGTTGTCATTTTTTGGTTCATCTATTGTTTTTATAAAAACTATATCAAAATTTCAACAACATCGTCTACCAAACAACTAATGCAAGACATTTTAAACACTCGAAAAACGGTTCATTATTACGTTTGGTATAATTTAACAATGATTGTATTATGTCTAATTGCAGGTTTTGCCATAGCATTTATATATAACCCAAAAATGGAATTGCTAAAAGATAAAATGGCACATGAAAGTAATTATCAAACCTTACTGATTACAATTGGAATTATGATTTTAACCTGTGTAATCATTGTGGGATTATTTTGGCTTTTTTACCGAATGTTATATGGTATCTTACTCCGAAAATTGAATACTAATTATAAGGAATTAAAGAAAATAGATTTATAATCATGAGAAAAATAATTTTAATTATTGCATTCTTTTTTAGCAGTTTAGGCATTGCTCAAAACAATTCTAAATCATTACTTTGGAAAATTTCAGAGAATGGACTTTCAAAACCTTCCTATATATATGGCACCATTCATATTACTTGTGATGCCACTTTACCTCAAAAAGTAAAAACGGCTCTCGATAAAACTGAACAGCTTTGCTTAGAACTTGATATGGATGATCCTAATATGCAATCAGAAATGATGACTATGTTCATGATGAAAGATGGATTAACCATGAGAAAACTCGTGTCTGAGGAAGATTTTAAGATTGTAGATGCCTTTTTAACTTCAAACCTTGGTTTTTCTGCAGAAATGATAAACACTATGAAACCATTTATGATTACTGCTATGTTATATCCAAAAATGCTTAATTGTGAAATGCAATCAGTTGAAACCGAACTAATGAAAATAGCTTCTGAACAGAAAGAAGACGTCATTGGTTTAGAAACCATTAAGTTTCAAATGGATGTTTTTGATCAAATTCCATATCAAGATCAAATGAACGAATTAGTAAAAACAGCCAAAAGTGATTTGAAACGTGACAAAAACGAAATAAATGAAATGTTTGCCCTTTATAAAACAGAAGATATTGAGGCGATATTTAATTTTTCAAAAAAATCAGATAATGTAATTACATCAAAATTTGGTGAAATCATGCTTGATAATAGAAATCAAAACTGGATTTCAAAAATTGGAAATATAGCCAAAATCAAACCGACATTTTTTGGTGTAGGCGCTGCACATTTGGGCGGCGAAATGGGTGTAATCAATTTATTAATTAAAGCAGGTTATTCGGTTGAGCCCGTTTTAAAATAAATAGATAGATTTTTAATTTTAAGTATTTTTAATCGATTCTTTTTCATCAATATTCCATTGACGAAGTTTATTCAGTCGCTCTTGCTCTTCAATTTCTTCTGCTGGAATTACATTTAAAAAAGAGGGATGTTGTTCTATTGCGTAGGCTACTTTTTCTACAATTTGATCAATAGTTTCGTTCTCAAAATCAATTTCTAGAGGTTCTTTGATGATGAAAGATTGAAGAATATTTTTTTTCTTTAATCGAATCCCTTTTTTGTCAAACGAACGGCGAAAACCGTCAATTACAATTGGTACTACAATTGGCTTATATTGTTTAATAATGTGCGCTGTTCCTTTTCGAACCGGCTTAAAAGATTTTGTTGTACCCTGCGGAAAGGTAATAACCCAACCATCTTCTAAAGCAATTCTAATATTCTCTGTATCATTTGGATTTACTTCCCGTTTCTCTTCTACATCTTTTCCTCCGGCACGCCAAGTTCTTTCTACCGATATAGAACCTACATACGCTAAAATTCTGGGTAACAATCCTGACTTCATGGTTTCACTTGCGGCAACATAATATATATTCAACTTTGGTTGCCATAAATACCCCACGTTTTTAATGTTGTCTTGTCTTCCGGATAAACTGGCATTAAATACATGAAACATCGCTACTACATCGGCAAAATAGGTTTGGTGATTAGATATAAATAGCACATTTTTATCGGGCAATGTTTTTAATATGTCAGAACCTTCGATATGTAATTCGTTAAATCCTCGATAGCGTCGGTGTGTGACTACACCAAAAATTCGGATTAACCATTTTTTTATGAAAAGTATATGACCAAAAGGATTTCTTTTAAATAAACCCATAATTTAAATTTAATTAGTCCCAAAGTTTCGGGAGGCAAATCTACAAAAACTTAGACTTTATAAAACCATTTTGAGTGTTTCTTTCAACTCATTTAAAATCATTGCTGTGGCTCCCCAAATAAAATGCTCGTTCACTTGAAAACCAGGCACATCAATGCTGCCAGCATAAGAAGTTTTCATTGTCTTGGATTTCAATATTTTATCATCTAAAAAATCTACCAAAGGAAACTCAACCATACCAGCCACTTCGTCTTCTTGTAATGTAAATTTTAATTCATTACTACTATAACCCATAAATGGATATACCATAAAATTACTTGGAGGAATATACACTTCGGTGAATGATCTAACTACATTAATTGTATTGGGATGAATACCAATTTCTTCATGTGTTTCTCTGAGTGCAGTATATTGTAAATCAATATCATCATGTTCTACTTTACCTCCTGGAAATGCAATTTGAGACGAATGTACACCGTTATAACTAGTTCGAAGTATCAATGCTAAATGCGTATGACAATCTTTAGGATAAAAAAGCATCATTACCGCCGCTTTTTTTGGAGTAACTTTAGTAAAATCGGTATTCTTTAGTAATTCTTCCCTGTTCGGAGGAACCATTTTGGCATGGGCATTCGTTGCTGGAAGCCCAACATTTTGTATTTTTGAAGTGTATTTTAAAAACTCATTAATGTGCATAGTATAGGTAATGAATTATAAAATTACCTTAAAAATTTATCGCATTCAAATTTTACTCAACAAAAATGTACAGCAAAGAAGAAGCCTTATTTATAAAAAAAGAATTTTGGACAGCATTTGCTTCGGCGTATCCGAGAAAATGGTTACTCTACGATACTAAAATAAAAGACGTGACTTTTAAATTTTATATCGATAATAAAAAGGCGCAAGTACTTTTAGACATTGAACCCAAAGAAGAGGAAAAACGTAAAATTTATTATGAAAAAATAGAATCCCTAAAAATGATTTTGCTCGATGACTATCTACCTGAAGCTATATTAGAACGCAATTTTTATTTAGAAAATGGCAAAATTATCAGTAGAATTTGGGTCGAAAAACTAGGTGTTAGCTTGAATAATAAAAACTATTGGACTGAGATTTTCGATTTCTTTAACGAAACAATGTCGCAATTTGAAGTGTTTTTTTACGAATATGAAGAATATATTAAAGATTTAGAAATCAATACCTAACGCAAGATTACCTCTTTAATAACTTCTTTTCCTATTTCTTCATTAACCATTTTAATTATCTTCTGTTTTCCGTAACTCAATTCTTCTCTTAAGACAGCCGAAGTTAACGAAACATAAAGAGTAGTTCCTTTGAGAACTACTTCTTTAGTATAACTATTGACCCCGTTTCCCATCAACGATTTCCAAGCATCTTCGACACTAATTTTATCGATGCCTGATTGAAGATTATTTTTATCAATAAACTGCTTCAAAACATCTGCTATAGAACCTTCGTTGCTAATTCGTCTTGCCATTTATGCTGAATTTATCTGTGTTATTTGAATGAGAATGGTTTGAACTTTTTATAAGTATATTCTAGATTATCTTTATTTTTCAATACCAAAGTGGAATCTTCAATTGAAATTATTTCTTCTTTCCATTTACCGTATTTTGTATTGTATTCAATAAAAAAAGTATTATCATTTTCTATAACTTTTATGAGTTCTTTGAAACCATTTGTTTTGAATTTACCATCAAATTGAGGCATAACTTTTTGACGAAAACCTTTGTTGCTTTTGAGTTCAAAATAATCAATGGTCTCATTGATTTTATAATCTTTAGTAGTGCCATCAGCTAAAGTTACTTGCTTAATTTCCCAATAGCCATTCAACTTTTGTATATCTTCTTTATTTATTGATTGTTGACAAGCAATAAAAAATAAATACATAAAGAAAAATATAGTCTTTTTCATTTTTTCAATTTTATAACATCAAAATTTATCAATAAAATACAAATCTGAAATTAACTCCTATATTACTATAGGAAAGTTTAAACAAAGTGTTTTCATCCTCGTATATGGTTTTATTTGTATCGTAACTCAAATCAATACCAAATCTTTCATGAAACAAATATCCTACACCCAAATAAAAAAAACTGCTTGGCTTTAATTCATATTTTTGCAATGGATAAATTGTATCATCCACTCCGCTTAAAATTAATTTTCGAGAAGCTGTTATACTACCTGATTGTTCACTAAAACCTATTCCAGTACTAAAAAAAACTTTATGATTTTTACTAATTATATAATTATATCTAGGGCCAATAATAATATCAAGTGACTTTGCATTAGCCTTAAATGTATCTTCATTTCTGATTGCTCCACCCGCGGAAAAATACACATTCATTTCTTCAGATCTAAAACTCTCATACTCTGCTCTAATAAAAAACGAAAGTTTTTCAGACGGAAAAACAAACTCAAATTCTCCTCCATAAGTTAAAGTACTCAAGGAAGGATTACTTATAAGATTCATTCCTAAAAAACCACTTATATGAGTTTTAAAACTTTTCTCAAATCTATTCCTATAAGTTATTGAATTACTAATTCTGCAGTCATTAAAATTTTTAAAAACTTTTAACAATTGTTCTTTATTATATTCTAAATTTAGAAAATCATTAAAAACCTGATTTTCACATTTAACATCATTAAAAAGTTGATTTCTGAAATAAGTATTGACCTTAACATTATCTTCTGAAAGATATTTTTTATATACTAATTGCACTATTCCTTTATCCTGATCACTCAATTTATAAAAGAATTTCTTTCCAAATGAACTAGCAAATGAATACAATGAAGCTTTGCCTTCAATTTCTACATTCAAAAAAGCAGTTATATTTTTTAAATCTAATTCTTTACCAACTTTATAGTCTTTATAAAAATTAATATCATCGATTTGTAAACTAACTTTTATGAGTTTTAACTCAGATCCTATCCCTATTTCATTAATTGTTGTTAGATCAATTTTATCATTTTTTGAACTTTTAGAACTTTTAAAATCTAATTTATCAATTTCATTAATTTTTTCAAAATCGATTAGCCTAATATAACCTTCTTTTTTATTTCCCTTATTATCTATATAATAACCTTTTTCAAATTTAGATTGAGAAAATGAAACTGAAGTTAATAGGATTAAATATAGTAAGTAAAGATATTTCATATATTTTTAAATTTAAATTATTGTTGTAGAGATAAAAATCTTGAAAAAAAATCTCCATTCTTTCTTTATTGCAAATCCATTCTTTATAAAAAACTGATTTAAAGACAAATAATTTTTCTATTTTCTATTCAACAATCGAATCGTTCCATACACAAATAAAATGAAAGCAATCAATCGTAATCCCATAAATATATTGGGCAATGGCTTTTGAATAAAATAGCTTAAAGCAGCTATCCCTAGACTTATCAGGATTAATTTTATAGGGGATACCTCTCTGAAAAAGGAAAAAACTTTAGTCATATCAATTTATTTAAAAAACGAATCTACGAATTCAAATTTATTAAAAACTTGTAAATCTTCAATGCCTTCACCAACTCCAATATATTTGACAGGTATTTGAAACTGATCGGATATTCCAATGACAACGCCACCTTTGGCAGTTCCGTCTAATTTTGTAACTGCTAAACTTGTTACTTCGGTTGCTGCGGTAAACTGTTTGGCTTGTTCAAAGGCATTTTGCCCAGTAGAACCATCTAAAACCAACATGACATCGTGAGGAGCATCATCAACCACTTTTTGCATTACACGCTTTACTTTGGTTAATTCGTTCATCAAATTGACTTTGTTGTGCAAACGTCCAGCAGTATCAATAATTACCACATCGGCATTTTGAGTAACCGCACTTTGTAAGGTATCAAAAGCAACCGATGCGGGATCACTTCCCATTTGTTGTTTGACCAACGGAACTCCTACTCTATCTGCCCAAATTTGCAATTGATCAATAGCTGCAGCACGAAAGGTATCGGCAGCACCCAAAACAACTTTGTAACCAGCTTTCTTAAATTGATTGGCTAATTTACCTATCGTAGTCGTTTTACCAACACCGTTTACTCCCACAACCATAATTACGTATGGTTTTTTGTTAACAGGAATTACAAACTCCGTTTCTTCACCCGATTTGGTTTCAGATAAAAGCGAAGCGATTTCTTCTCGAAGAATAATATTAAGTTCATCGGTTCCCAAATACTTATCTTGGGCAACCCGTTCCTCAATTCGTTCTATAATTTTTAAGGTAGTATTAACACCTACATCTGAAGACACTAAAACTTCTTCTAAATTATCTAAAACTTCATCATCAACTTTTGATTTACCAGCAACTGCTTTAGTCAGTTTTGATAAAAAAGAGGTGCTTGATTTTTCAAGTCCTTTATCTAAGTTCTCCTTTTTTTCGGATGAAAATATTCTTTTGAAAAAACTCATTATAATTTATAGATTAAACCCTTCGACTATACTCAGGGTGATAATTAGATTTAACCATATACTAAATAAACATCGATGGCAAATATAAAAAATAAAAAAGCTACTTCCGAATGAAAGTAGCTTAGATATATAGCGTTTAATTTATTAGTTCTTTTTTAAGAAACTATCTACTTCTTCTGGTGTCATAATACTTTCAACAAAAGTATAGGCACCTGTTTTTGGAGACTTAACCATTTTAATAGCTTTGGTTAATCTTTTTGAAGCGGTTTGTAACGTTGCAACGGTCTTTTTTGCCATGATTCAAATGTATATTGAAGATTTACTTTGTGTAAAAAATCTAATTATTTAATTTCTTTATGAACAGTCATTCTCTTTAAGATTGGATTAAATTTTTTAATCTCTAATCTGTCTGGAGTATTTTTTTTGTTTTTGTTTGTAATGTAACGAGACGTTCCTGGAAGACCAGTACCTTTATGCTCAATACACTCTAATATAACTTGTATTCTATTACCTTTCTTTGCCATCTTGCTTTATTTTTTTTGGGGTTTAGAATTATCCTATAAATCCTTTAGCTTTTGCATCTTTCAATACTGCGGCCAAACCTTTTTTATTAATTGTTTTAATTGTAGACGCAGCTACTCTTAGAGTAATCCATCTGTCTTCTTCAGCAAGATAGAAACGTTTTTTTACTAAGTTAACAGAAAATTTTCTCTTAGTTTTGTTCATAGCGTGAGAAACATTATTTCCTACCATCGCTCTTTTACCTGTAAGGTCACAAACTCTTGACATTATACTTATCTTTTATCGTTATTCAATTCGAGGGTGCAAACTTAGGAAAAATAAATCATTGTAACAAAAAAAATGCGCCAGATTTTTATCTTTTTTTTTATTTGTTTTTTAACCGTAAAGCGGAATGCTTTTTTTGAACAATTTTATTAACACTCAAATCTAAGCTAAATGCATTTTTAAAATTTCTTTTTGTAAAATCTCTAATGCTTTATTAGTAGTTCTATCGATTACTTTTTCTCGGGGTTGACCAAAATTAAAATCTTGAACAATAACTTCATTTGGAGTAGCCAATGCTATAAAAACAGATCCAACATCTGCATCTGAATCTCCTTTACTAGGTCCGGCATTACCTGTTGTGGCAATAGCATAATCTGATCTCATAAGTTTTTGAACACCTAGAGCCATCTCTTGGGCCACTTCGGCACTCACCACTGAAAACCGTTCTATCGTTTCTGATGCGACACCAAGCACTGAAACTTTAGTATCGGTTGCATAACTTACGACACTTCCTCTAAAATAATTTGAAGCACCAGCAACTGAAGTCAATATTTGCGCTATTTTTCCACCTGAACAACTTTCCGCTGTGGCAATTGTTTTTCCTTGTTGTGATAAAAGTCTGCCAATGACAACTTCTATCGTTTCATCTTCATCAAAACCCACAATAATATCACTAATGATATTAGTTAGCGATTCTACATTTTCTTGTATGGCCTTTTGGAGCACTTCTTCCTTCTCGCCTCGAGCAGTTAAACGCAAACGAACTCTACCTGGACTTGGGAGATAAGCTAATTTTATAAACTCTGGAAGTTGATTTTCCCAATTCTCAATTCGCTCAGCAATGATACTTTCACCTTGTCCGTAAGTTAGAATTGTTTTATGAACTATATAAGGTCTTTTATATTCGGATACTATTTTTGGAATGAGTTGCTCGTTTACGATTCCTTTCATTTCATAAGGAACACCAGGCATCGAAACAAAAACCGTTTTGCCTTTTTGCATCCACATTCCGGCTGCTGTACCGTAATTATTTTTTAGAACCTGAGCTTTTGAAGGTAGCAGTGCTTGATCTTTATTAACTTGCGTAATATTGAAATTGAGCTTCGTAAACAAAGCTACAATATGATCTTCTACTTCTTGATCCCTAACAAAAACATCATCAAAGTAATCACAAAAGGTTTTCTTTGTAATATCATCTTTTGTTGGGCCTAAACCTCCTGTAATGATAACTAAATCAACATTGTCTTGCAGAGAAGCAAACGTATCTAATATGTGATTTTTATCATCGGAAATAGAAAGCATTTCATGGGTTTGAACACCAATTTTATCTAATGCTTTGGCGATATACCCGGAATTAGTATCTACAATTTGCCCGATAAGAATTTCGTCGCCAATAGTTACTATAGTTGCTTTCAAAATAGAGTATTAGATTATTAGACTTCTTAGATTTCAAATTTAGAAATTGAATACTGGTTAGCCCCGATTGTAGAGAAAATCATCCCGATTTTTCGGGATATTGTAACGAAAAGCGGGAATTGCCATCACTGATAACTCCCGAACCTATCGCTTCTTATTTTTTTATAAATCAAAATCTTTTTTGATTTCTTTTACTGCTTTGTCTATTTGACTTTTCACACTTTCAAACGTGTCTACAATTTCTTTACGCTTTCCTTCTGCTTTTGTCCATGCTTCTACTTCAAGTATTTCTTGATGCGCTACGGTCATTCCCAACAAATCGAGACTTGGCTTAATTTTGTGTGCATAGGCATAGGCCAGTTTATGATCTTTGGTTTTGATACCCAAATCGATTTGCTTTACGTCTTCAGGTAGTTCTGTCACAAATAATGTGATGATTTGCATTACGAACTCTGGATCATTGTCTGAAAGCGCGTATACTTTTGCTAAATTGTAGTTTATTGCCATTATTTAATGTGTAATCGTATTACTTTTCTATTTTCTATAAATCCTTCTAAAACATCATTTGGACTAACCTTGGCTACGCCTTCTGGAGTTCCTGTGAAAATGATATCCCCTTTTTTTAAGGTAAAATATTGTGAAACATAGGAAACTATTTCATCTATTTTCCACAACATGTGACTTGTATTTCCTTTTTGAACAGTTGAACCATTGTTCTTTAATTCAAAAGTAATATTTTCTGTTGAACTAAAATTATTTTTTGGAAGAAAGTCACCAATAATCGCTGAACCGTCAAAAGCTTTCGCTTTTTCCCATGGCAATCCTTTTTCTTTCAGTTTATTCTGAACATCTCTTGCCGTAAAATCGATTCCTAATCCAATTTCATCATAGTACTTATGTGAAAATTTTGAGTCAATATATTTACCGACTTTACAAATCTTTACCAAAATCTCTACTTCATGATGCACATCATTTGTAAATTCTGGAATAGTAAAGGGTGTTTTCTTAGGTAAAACTGCCGTATCTGGTTTCATGAATATCACGGGCTCATCCGGTCGCTCATTATTGAGTTCCGCTATATGATTAACGTAATTTCTTCCGATGCAGATAATCTTCATTATTAAAGTGTTCAGTGTTCAGTTTTTAGTGATCAGTCTGTTTACTGTACACTAATTACTGAATACTATTTCGTATTCAATTTTCTCAATTTAATTGCCGTCAAAACTTTTTTGGTATACAACGGGAAATCGGCATTTTGAATCCAACCAAAATAACCCGGTTCTTTTTCAAAAACTTCATCAACCAAAGCGCCTTTATGTTTTCCGAAAGTAAAAATCTCTTGGCCTTCAGCATTTAGAGCAATAAATCCTGCAAAATCAACTGATTTCTTTCGGGTTGTAAATTCAGAAAGCGTTTTCATATCGTTTTCCAAATCGGTATATCTATCTAACTGTGCTTTTAAGATTTCGTAGGTTGCCATAGTATCTGCTTCGGCACTGTGCGCATTTTCTAAATTCTCGTTACAATAAAATTTATAAGCAGCGCTCAAGGTTCTTTCTTCTTTTTTGTGAAAAATCGTTTGCACATCAACAGAAACTCGGTTTTTCATATCAAAATCAACTTCAGCACGCAATAATTCTTCTGCCAATAATGGAATATCAAATCGATCGGAATTGAAACCAGCCAAATCAGAATCTTTTATCATGGCATGAATTTGAGATGCTAGTTCCTTGAATGTTGGCTCATTGGCTACTTTCTCATTCGTAATTCCGTGCACCGCTGTCGCAAATGCCGGAATGGGAATTGTGGGATTCACCAACCACGTTTTGCTTTCTTTGTTTCCGTTGGGAAATACTTTAAAAATAGCGATTTCCACAATTCTGTCTTTGGCAACTTCTATTCCGGTAGTTTCCAAATCGAAAAAACAAATAGGCCGTGTAAGTTTTAATTCCATTATAAATAGTTAGTGAGCAAATATAAAATATTGCTGTTACCGTTGGTCGATTTCTGTATTTTTTTTTAACAAAAAAATCCCGATTGTAACATCGGGATTAATATATAATTTAACTGTGATTAATACTCTCTATTCACATCAAATGCTTCTAGATAATCGGCAACTCTTTTTACAAAACTTCCACCTAAGGCACCATCAACCACTCGGTGATCATAACTATGCGACAGGAACATCTTCTGACGGATTCCAATAAAATCGCCTTCTGGAGTTTCGATAACCGCCGGCACTTTTCTAATCGCTCCCAATGCTAATATTCCAACTTGCGGTTGATTGATAATTGGTGTTCCGAAGACCGAACCAAAAGTACCAACATTGGTAACCGTGTAGGTTCCGCCTTGTGTATCGTCGGGCTTTAATTTTCCTGCTTTGGCGCGGTTACCTAAATCGTTTACCGCTTTTGCCATTCCAACTAAATTGAGCTGGTCGGCATTTTTAATTACAGGCACAATTAAGTTTCCGTTAGGTAATGCTGCTGCCATGCCAAGATTAATATTTTTTCGCTTGATGATAAACTCACCATCCACCGAAATGTTCATTCCTGGGAAATCTTTTAATGCTTTGGCAACCGCTTCCATAAATATTGGTGTAAAGGTTAGCTTTTCACCTTCGCGCTTTTCAAAGGCATTTTTAACTCTATCTCTCCATTTTACAATATTGGTAACATCCACTTCAATAAACGATTGAACGTGAGCTGAGGTTTGCACCGAAGCCACCATATAGCCCGAAATCAGCTTACGCATACGATCCATTTCAACAATTTCGTCACCACCATTTACGGATACCGGAACAGCAATTGGAGTTGTCGGTTGTTGGTTGATGGTTGATGGCTGTTGTACAGTTACTTTCGGACTTTCGACTTTCGACTTTCGACTTTCGACAAATTTCAAAATATCTTCTTTGGTTACTCTGCCATCTTTACCTGAACCAGCAATAGAATCTAATTCCGTTACCGAAATTCCTTCAGATGAAGCAATATTTTTTACTAATGGTGAATAGAATTTATCTGATGATTTAAAATCAGCCGGAGCCGCAGTAGCTTGAGCTACTTCTACCGTTTTCATAACTTCAGCTACTGGAGCTGCGGTTGTTTCTGTTACTACTTTTGGAGCTTCAACAGCACCACCTTCGGTTTCAATAATAGCAATGGTCTGTCCCACTTTTACAACATCATCCACTTGGAATAAAATTTCAACCAAAACACCTGAAACTTCGCTTGGCACTTCGCTATCAACCTTGTCAGTAGCTATTTCAAGAACCGCTTCATCGGCTTCAATTTTTTCGCCTACGTTTTTTAACCAGTTGGTAATCGTTGCTTCAGCAACACTTTCTCCCATTTTGGGCAATTTCAATTCAAACTTTGCCATATTGATAATCTAAAGTTGCATTTTGTTGTTTCGCTTGCAAAATTAATAAAAGAAAAGACGATTCTCATCTTTTACTACAAATTAATCACTTCGCCTCGATCATTACTACTGTTACTTCCAATAATAAAATTGCTTTCGATAGGTAGTAATTTAAATGTAAGCGAGTTGTTTTTATTTTCTTCTAAAAATCCAATTGCATTTTTAAAACCCGTATAATTCATATCTAAAATAACTTGAACGTTTTGGACTTCCGAAATCGTTTGCGAAATTACTACTTTCCCCTTTTCTAAAGACATTCTTTCGACACTTTTTTGCAGATTACCCTCCAACTTTTCTTTTAAAGCTTCATTATCAGAAACTAAGATGTAGTGGTTGGGTTTTACTTTTGTCTTTACTTTACCTTTAAAAACTTTTACTACAGAAAAATAAAAAGCCCCAAAACGCGCCATCAAATTAAAAAATAGTGACTGTTTAAAATGCTTTTGATAGAAGAAATTCATAAACTCTCTGAAGTGTTTCATATAGGTAGCATCTTTGACCGTGCTTTCTCCTTTATAGTGAATTACCGTTGTTTCGTGAAAATAATAATTGTGTTTTTGCAACAACAAAGCTCTGTAGGATAAATCAATATCATCCGCATACATAAAACAGTTTTCATCAAAACCTTCTAACTGATTATACAATTCGCGCTTCATAACCATAAAAGCACCCACTAAAATGTCAACCTTACCCGATTGATTTTCGTTTAAATGCTGAGCATAATATTTATTAAATAAAGAAGAATTTGGAAACCAATTATACAAACCAAAAATCTTAGTAAAAGCGACCCATGGTGTTGGAATGCCGCGTTTGCTTTCGGGTAAAAAATTACCGGTGCCGTCGATAAGCTTGCAACCGATGATTCCGAGTTGCGGATTGTGAGTTATGAGTTGCGAGTTTAGAATTTTTTCAAAAGTATCTTCGGCAACCACCGTATCCGGATTTAAGATACATAAAAAATTCCCTTTCGCTTCTCTGACAGCACTATTGTTACCTTTTGGGAAACCAGTGTTTTCTTTGTTCTGAATTAGCTTGATGTTTGGAAAACGTTGCTGCATCATCGCACAACTGTCATCAAAAGAATTATTATCAATAACAATAATTTCGCCGTCAATGTTTTCTAGAGCTTTTTGAACACTTAAAACACATTGCTCCAAAAAGTAGCGTACATTATAATTAAGGATGATAACGGATAGTTGCATGGGGCAAATATAATTTGAAAATTTGGAAATTTGAAGATTTGAAAATGATGGTTAACTTAAAGATTTTGATTGCTGTTTAAATAGTTTACTTTTGCTCACTGTAATTTTCAAATTACCTCATTTTCAAATTTTCAAATTAAATGAATTACCTTTCTGTAGAAAATATATCCAAATCCTTTGGCGAAAGAACCTTGTTTGCTAACCTTTCTTTTGGCATCAACAAAGATCAAAAAATTGCCTTTATTGCCAAAAATGGTTCAGGGAAAACCCAAATTATGAAAATGATTAATGGCGATGATGAACCCGATACGGGACAAATCGTAATCCGAAAAGGATTGAAAATGGCATTTCTTTCTCAGAATAACAATCTACAAGACGAGCTAACTATTGAAGAAAGTATTTTTGCATCGGATAACGAAATTCTTCACGTCATTGAACGCTATGAAAAAGCATTAGAAAATCCGGAAGACGAAGAAAAATACCAATTGGCTTTTGACGAAATGGATCGTCATAATGCGTGGGATTTTGAAACACAGTTCAAACAAATTTTATCCAAACTGAAACTAGATGATTTAAAACTAAAAGTGAAAAGTTTGTCAGGTGGCCAAAAAAAGCGTTTGTCTTTGGCTATTATTCTGATTAATCGTCCTGATTTATTGATTTTAGATGAGCCGACCAATCATTTGGATTTAGAGATGATTGAATGGTTAGAAAGTTATTTTGCCAAAGAAAATATCACGCTGTTTATGGTAACACACGACCGTTTCTTTTTAGAACGTGTGTGTAACGAAATCATTGAACTTGACAACGGAAAACTCTATCAATACAAAGGCAATTATTCCTATTATCTTCAAAAAAAGGAAGAGCGAATTGCGATGGAAAATTCTACTATCGACAAAGCACAAAACCTTTTCGTTAAAGAATTGGCTTGGATGCGTCGTCAGCCCAAAGCAAGAACAACTAAATCCAAATCGAGACAAGATGATTTTTACCAAATCAAAGCCGTCGCTGAAAGTCGAAGAAAAGAGAATGTCGTTGAACTCGAAATCAATATGGAACGTATGGGCAGCAAAATTATTGAGCTGCACAAACTCTATAAAAAGTTTAAAGACAAAGTCATTTTAGATAATTTTACCTATGATTTTCAACGAGGCGAACGTATTGGAATCATTGGTAAAAACGGAACTGGAAAATCAACTTTCCTTAATATTCTAACTAAAACGATGCTCCCCGATGCTGGGAAAGTAGTTATTGGAGATACTATTAAAGTGGGTTACTATACCCAAAGTGGCATCAACCCAAAACCGGGGCAAAAAGTCATTGACATCATCAAAGAATATGGCGAATACATTCCGCTAACGAAAGGCAAAATCATTTCGGCTTCGCAGTTGTTAGAGCGTTTTTTATTTGATACCAAAAAGCAATACGATTTTGTAGAAAAACTAAGTGGTGGCGAATTGAAAAGATTGTATTTATGTACGGTTTTAATTCAGAATCCAAACTTCTTAATTCTAGATGAGCCAACCAATGATTTAGATATCGTGACGTTAAATGTATTGGAAAGTTTCTTGTTGGACTATCCTGGTTGTTTATTAGTCGTTTCGCACGACCGTTATTTTATGGATAAGATTGTGGATCATTTATTTATTTTTAGAGGCGAAGGACAAATTGAAGATTTCCCAGGTAATTATTCTGACTTCCGAGCATATGAAGATTCGGCAGAGCCAAAAGGTTTATCTAACGTTTCAACCGAAAAAGTTAATTGGAAACAAAACAACACTGCTTCTACTGGATTAAATTTTAATGAGCAAAAAGAATTCAATAAAATTGAACGCGAAATCAAAGATTTAGAATACGATAAAAAACAAATCGAAAACTTATTTTCAGAAGGAAAAGTAGCGGATGCTGATATTCCGGCAAAAGCAAAAGAACTCGAAGTTATCATAAAAAAAATTGAAGAAAAAGAAGAGCGTTGGTTTGAATTGTCTTCAAAAATGGACTAAAAATAGTGGTCAGTCATCAGTGGTCAGTCATCAGTTTCTGAACACTAAAAAACTGAACACTGAACACTTTTAAAATGTTTCACATAATAAAGGCATATATTAATTTCCTCTACAACTCCAAAAACGAACACGGAGTGCATTCGCCTTTTGTGTTTAATTTGGTGACCAAATGCTTTTATGACAAAACCAACTATCCTGAATACAGCATTCTTAAAAACTATCGAAAATCGCTTTTAGCAAATAAAAACTTTATCGACGTAACTGATTTCGGTGCCGGTTCACGTATTTTTAAAAGTAACAAAAGACCAATTGCTAAAATTGCCAAAACCGCTGGGATTTCTCCAAAACGCGCAGAATTACTTTTCAGAATCACGAATTATTTTCAACCAGACAACATTCTGGAAATTGGAACTTCTTTAGGATTAGCGACTTCCGCACTTTCTTTAGGAAAATCAGACGCAAAAATCACTACATTGGAAGGTTGTAAAAATACTTTGGCTTTAGCCAAACAACAATTTGAAACATTTGAGATAAATAATATCAATTCAGTAGCAACTGAGTTCAATTCATTCTTAACCAACTGCCAACTGCCAACTGAACACTGCCAACTCATTTATTTTGACGGCAACCATTCTAAACAAGCCACTTTAGAGTATTTCGAATTATTATTACCCACCATCACCAACGAAACCGTTTGGATTTTTGATGATATCCATTGGTCAAAAGGCATGGAAGAAGCTTGGGAAATCATAAAAAGTCATGCTAAAGTTACTGCTACTATCGATACTTTTCAATGGGGATTTGTTTTTTTTAGAGAAGAACAACCGAAGGAGCATTTTGTAATTCGAGTTTAAAATTTGTAACAACTAGCTTTAAAATTATACTTATCTTTCGTTCTGAAAAAATATTCATCAATCTATTCTATAAATGGCAAATCCATTAATAAACATCCAAAAACTAAAACGTGATTTTCAACTCGGAAACGAAACAATTAATGTTTTAAAAGGGATTGATTTACAAATCAACAAAGGAGAATACGTTGCCCTAATGGGACCTTCAGGTTCCGGAAAATCTACCCTGATGAACCTTTTAGGTTGTTTAGACACACCAACATCAGGAGTATATGTGTTGAACGGAAATGATGTAAGTCAAATGCATGATGATGATTTAGCTGAAATCCGTAATAAAGAAATCGGTTTTGTTTTCCAAACCTTTAATCTTTTACCAAGAACCACTGCCTTAGATAATGTAGCGCTGCCGATGATTTATGCTGGATATTCTAAAACCGAACGAAATGAACGCGCATCGGAAGTTTTGACGCAAGTTAACCTTGCTGACCGTATGGACCATCAACCCAACCAACTCTCCGGAGGACAACGCCAACGTGTAGCCATTGCCAGAGCATTGGTCAACAAACCTTCCATCATTTTAGCCGATGAACCCACCGGAAACCTTGATAGTAAAACTTCTATCGAAATCATGAATCTTTTTAACGATATCCATAAAAATGGCAATACGGTAATCCTCGTAACTCACGAAGAAGACATCGCCAAATATGCCCACAGAATCATCCGTTTGCGTGATGGCATGATCGAAAGCGACAATCCAAATATAGATCATCTGTAATTTTTTTAGAAGCGATTGGTTTGGGCTTTGTAAGCAATCCGTATTCCCGCTGTCCGTTATACGCGCCTGCCTACCGTCAGGCAGGGTGTCACTTCCATCGGGGCTAGCTAATAAGCCATTTTATTTTTTGTTACCTTTGATCCCAATCGTTACTTTTGGATATTTAATATCAAAAATCTAATTTTTAAAATTTTCTATGAAAGTATATACAAAAACAGGCGATACCGGTACAACCGCACTTTTTGGCGGAACGCGTGTACCAAAACATCATATTCGCATCGAAAGTTATGGCACAGTCGACGAACTGAATTCTCACATCGGGCTTATCCGAGATCAAGACATTAATCAATTATACAAAAATGTGTTGATTGAAGTACAGGACCGTTTATTTACCGTTGGGGCTATTCTAGCCACACCACCCGAAAAAGAAACACTAAAAAATGGTCAACCTCGATTAAACATCAATAGAATTTCCGATAACGATATTCTGTTTCTCGAAAATGAAATTGACCAAATGGATACCGCACTACCTCCAATGACACATTTTGTTTTACCAGGCGGTCACACCACTGTGTCATATTGTCACATTGCCCGTTGTGTTTGCCGAAGAGCAGAGCGATTAGCGGTACATTTACATGAATTAGAGCCAACAGATGAGCAGGTAATTAAATACCTAAACCGACTTTCTGACTACCTTTTTGTCTTGGCACGGAAGTTGTCTTTTGACCTGCAAGCGGATGAAGTAAAATGGATTCCGAGGAAATAGTGTTCACTACACAGTAGGCAGTATTAGGTCGTTTATCTATAAAAAACTGATTACTAAAAACTGACCACTGACCACTAAAACAAGACGTTCTTAAACTTACTAAAAAATAAATCAAAAAAAACTTGACTTTTTCAGTATAAAATTTATTTTTGCATAAACTAAAAATCGAAAGAAGATGTATTGGACATTAGAATTAGCATCCTATTTAAGTGATGCCCCTTGGCCAGCTACCAAAGATGAACTTATCGACTATGCTATACGAACCGGAGCTCCACTAGAAGTAGTAGAGAATTTACAATCGATAGAAGACGAAGGTGAAATTTACGAATCAATGGAAGAAATTTGGCCTGATTATCCAACAGACGAAGATTATCTTTGGAATGAGGATGAATATTAAGAAATAAAAAAACACAACAGAAAAAAGTCCATTTCGGGCTTTTTTTTTATTTAAATTTGCACTCCTATTCCGGTGATTATGAATAGGGATTTACAACATAATAACAAACCCAATTATGAGTTTCATAAATAGCATAATTAAAGCTTTCGTAGGCGATAAATCTCAAAAAGACGTCAAAGCCACACAACCCTACATAACAAAAATTAAAGCACTTGAACCCGTTTTAGCCAAACTTTCTCACGATGAACTACGAGCTAAAACAACCGAGTTTAAAGAGAGAATTAAACAAGCTCGCTCTAAACAAGACGCTGAAATTGAAGCTAAAAAACTACAAGCAGAAAATACCGCCGATATCGATTTAAGAGAAGACATCTACAATGCCATTGATGCTTTAGAAAAAGAGGCGTATGAAATTTCAGAAAAAGTATTGATGGAAATTCTTCCTGATGCCTTTGCGGTAATCAAAGAAACGGCTAAGCGTTTCAAAGAAAATTCTACTATTACGGTAACTGCTACTGAAAAAGACAGAGAACTTTCGGCTACAAAACCTTATATTACTTTGGTTGGTGATCAAACCAATTGGTCTAATCAATGGAATGCTGCAGGAAAACAAATTACTTGGGACATGGTTCACTACGACGTTCAGTTGATTGGTGGTATCGTATTACACGAAGGTAAAATTTCAGAAATGCAAACCGGTGAAGGAAAAACATTGGTTGCAACACTTCCACTCTACTTAAATGCTTTGACCGGAAATGGCGTTCACTTGGTAACGGTGAATGACTATTTGGCAAAACGTGATAGCACCTGGAAAGCGCCGTTATTCGAATTCCATGGTTTAACCGTTGATTGCATCGATAATCACTCACCTAACTCAGATGCTCGAAGAAAAGCATATGAAGCCGATATCACTTATGGAACTAATAATGAATTTGGTTTTGATTATTTACGTGATAATATGGCACATTCACCCGAAGATTTAGTGCAAAGAAAACACAATTATGCGATTGTAGATGAGGTCGATTCGGTATTGATTGATGATGCTAGAACTCCGTTAATTATTTCTGGACCCGTTCCTGATGGTGACCGTCACGAATTCAACGAATTAAAACCAAAAATTGAAAACCTTTATAATTTACAACGTCAATTGGCAAACGGATTTTTAACCGAAGCCAAACGATTGTTCAAAGAAGGAACTATGAAAGAGGCAGGTTTTCAATTGTTACGTGCTTACAGAGCATTACCAAAAAACAAAGCACTGATTAAATTTTTAAGTGAAGAAGGTGTAAAACAGTTACTTCAAAAAACGGAAAACGAATATATGGAAAACAACAACCGCAAAATGCCGGAAGTTGATGAAGCTTTATATTTCGTGATTGAAGAGAAAAACAATCAAGTAGAACTGTCTGACAACGGAATAAAATTCCTTTCTAAAGATACTGATGAAACGTTCTTCGTTTTACCCGATATTGGAACTGAAATTGCCAACATCGAAAAACAAAATTTAGATAAAGATAAAGAAGCCGAAGCTAAAGAACGCTTATTTCAAGATTTCGGTATCAAATCAGAACGAATTCATACGTTAACCCAATTATTAAAAGCGTATACACTGTTTGAAAAAGATGTAGAATATGTTATCATGGACAATAAAATTTTAATTATTGATGAGCAAACAGGTCGTATTATGGATGGTCGTCGTTATTCTGACGGTTTACATCAAGCGATTGAAGCGAAAGAACAAGTTACTATTGAAGCGGCTACCCAAACTTTTGCTACGATTACACTACAGAATTATTTCCGTATGTATAGCAAATTAGCCGGAATGACGGGAACTGCAGTAACGGAAGCGGGAGAACTTTGGGAAATCTATAAATTAGATGTCGTTGAAATTCCAACCAATAGAGGAATGGCACGTCAAGATAGAGAGGATTTAATTTACCGTTCGGTTCGTGAAAAATTTAATGCGGTTATCGAAGATGTAACCCAATTATCTCATGCAGGAAGACCGGTTTTAATTGGAACAACCTCTGTTGAGATCTCAGAACTTTTAAGCCGAATGTTGAAAATACGTGGTGTTAATCACAACGTATTGAATGCCAAAATGCACAAACAAGAAGCGCAAATTGTAGAAGAAGCTGGTAAACCTGGTGTTGTTACTATTGCAACCAACATGGCTGGTCGTGGAACCGATATCAAATTAACTCCCGAGGTAAAAGCTGCTGGTGGTTTAGCCATTATTGGTACAGAACGTCACGATTCACGTCGTGTCGATCGTCAGTTACGTGGTCGTGCTGGTCGTCAAGGTGATCCGGGAAGCTCTCAGTTTTATGTGTCATTGGAAGATAACTTAATGCGTTTATTTGGCTCTGATAGAGTAGCCAAAATAATGGATAGAATGGGATTGAAAGAAGGTGAAGTAATTCAACATTCGATGATGACCAAATCTATTGAACGTGCACAGAAAAAAGTAGAAGAAAACAATTTTGGTACACGTAAGCGTTTGCTGGAATATGACGATGTTATGAATGCGCAACGTGAAGTGGTATACAAACGTCGTCGTCATGCCTTGCATGGTGAGCGATTGAAATTGGATATTGCCAATATGATGTATGATACTTGCGAGTTAATCGTAAGTGAAAATAAAAGTAAAGGTGATTTCAAAAATTTTGAATTCGAATTGATTCGATATTTCTCAATAACAGCTCCAATTTCATCTTCAGAATTTGAAAAATTATCTGAAATGGAAATTACAGGTAAAGTGTATAAAGCTGCGTTAGCTTACTATACTGAGAAAACAGAAAGAAGTGCTCGTGAAGCTCTACCAATCATCACAGATGTGTACAAAAAAGAAGGAAACACCTTTGAAAGAATTATTGTTCCTTTTTCGGATGGAATTAAGACCTTGAATGTAGTTACCGATCTTAAAAAAGCATACGAGAGTCAAGGTACTCAGTTAGTAGCCGACTTCGAGAAAAACATCACGTTGGCCATTGTAGATGAAGCATGGAAAAAACATTTACGCAAAATGGACGAATTGAAACAATCGGTTCAATTAGCGGTTCATGAGCAAAAAGACCCGTTACTTATTTATAAACTTGAAGCTTTCAACTTATTCAGAAGTATGTTAGATGGCGTCAATAAGGAAGTGATATCTTTCTTATTTAAAGGTGATTTACCACAACAAAACAATACGATTCAAGAAGCGCGTCAAGTACGTCAAAAACAAAATTATACCGAAAGTAAAGACGAAATAGAAAGTAGCGAAAGTGCAAATCGTCAGGCAGGTCAAGCGGCTTCACAACGACCACAAGTTACTGAAACCATTGTTAGAGATACTCCAAAAATCAATCGTAATGACAATGTTACTATTAAACATGTTATGAGTGGAAAAACTGAAACGATGAAATACAAAAAAGCCGAAAGTATGATTGCATCCGGCGAATGGGTTTTGTTTCAAGAATAATTACAGAAAGAGCATTTAATAAATTCAAAATCCTCAATAGTTTAACTTTTGGGGATTTTTTAAATTTGATAAAAATACATTTCATGAAAAAATATTTTTTCTCACTATTATTGGTTGGCTCTTTTTCATTTTCCCAATCAGTAGAAAATTTAAAATTAGAAACCAAGAAATTCTACGAAGCCAATTATTTGATGGATTTTGAAGTAATCATTGCTGCTTATTATCCTAAAATGGTAGAATCAATAGGTAAAGAAAAAATGCTTTTGGAAACCGAAAAACAATTTGAAAATGAGGAATATCGTTTGCGATTTCAACTAGAAACTGTGCCATTTCTTTTTGGTAAGATAACAAAAAAACAAAATCAATCTTTTTGTGTTGTGCGCTGCCGCAATCCGATACGTTATTTTTTTGAAACAAAATTGACAGATGAAAAAGCAATAGAAAAAGCAACTTGGTTAAAGAAAATAAACAAAACAACGGAAGTTACTTTTGAACCCAAAAGAAATAGCTTCAACGTGAGAAGATCGACGGTTTTTATTGCAATAATAGATGAAAACACCAATAATCAATGGAAGTTTTTTAATTTAGATGATGCTAAACAAATTGAACTATTTCAAACACTTTTTGGAGAAAGCTTACTAAAAGAATTGGGTTTATAAAAAATAGTATTTACCTTTACTCATAACGATTATTAACCATTTAATATTTATATCATGGCAAAAGGAAAAGACGTTCAGAAAGCTGCTAAGAAAGAACCCCTGAAGACGGCAAAAGAGAAAAAAGCAGAAAAAAGAGAAAAGAAAAATAGTCCGAAAAGAGATTAAAAATAAAAACCACCATAATTGGTGGTTTTTATTTTATTACAAATCATCAGGGAAAATCTTTCCAGGATTCAGAATGTTATTATGATCAAAAACACGTTTGATACTTTCCATCAATTCTAAATGTGCTTTGGAAAAAGCAATATCCATAAAATTCTTTTGAACATACCCTATTCCATGTTCTCCAGATAAAGTTCCTTTTAATGAAACTGTTAATTCAAAAATTTCTCGAATTCCAAGTGGAACTTGTGTTTCCCAATTATCATCGGACAAATCACCTTTAATGATATTAACATGTAAATTTCCGTCTCCAGCATGTCCGTAGCAAACCGATTTAAATCCGTACTTCGCTCCTATTGTCTTTATACCCACTAATAATTCGGGTAGCACATATCTTGGAACAACGGTATCTTCTTCTTTATAAATGGAGTTAGATTTTACCGCTTCACCAACAGAACGCCTCATTTTCCATAAGGCATTTTTTTGATCTACGGTATCGGCAAACAAAACTTCATCGATTTCAAATTGCTCTACAACACCCAGTATTTTTTCAGCTTCTTGCATCAATATATCAGGATAATTGCCATCCACTTCAATCAATAAATGCGCTTGATGTTCTGGCTTTATGGTGATGCTAATACCTTCTACAAATTGAATCGCCCAATCAATAGCATCGCGCTCCATAAACTCTAATGCACTTGGTAGAATTCCAGCTCTGAAAATAGCAGATACCGCTTCACAAGCTTCGTTAGCTTTATAAAAAGGAACCAGCATCAATACATTGTGATTATTTTTTGGCAATAATTTTAAAACCGCTTTGGTAATGACTCCTAAGGTTCCTTCGCTTCCCACCATCAACTGAGTTAAATTATACCCAGTTGAATTTTTTAGTGTATTGGCTCCGGTCCAAATGATTTCGCCATTGGGCAAAACTACTTCTAAATTGAGTACATAATCTTTAGTCACTCCATATTTCACCGCTCTTGCACCACCCGAATTTTCGGCAATATTACCTCCAATCCAACAGCTTCCCATACTACTTGGATCTACAGGATAAAATAATCCTTTTTCAGAGACAGCTTCTCTCAATACTTGAGTAATAACAGCTGGCTCAACCATAACTTGTAAATTTTGTTCGTCTATTTCCAAAATTTTATCCAAGCGTTCCATAGACAACCCAATGCCTTCATAAATAGACAAAGCACCACCACTCAAGCCCGTTCTAGCTCCGATTGGTGTCGTTGGAATTTTATATTCGTTAGCAACTTTAAGAATGGCTGAAATTTCTTGAGCATTGGCTGGTTTTAGCACCACATTGGGCGGAAAAACATAATCTTCCGTTTCGTCGTGACCATAATGATTACAGGTCTCTACATCGGTAAACAAATAAGATTGACCCACTATTGCAGTGAGTTTTTGGAGTATTTCTGGGCTGAGTGACATCAATATAAATTTAAAAAGTAAAAGTATATCATTTTGCAGAGATACACAAAGAAGATAGCATTACAAAGAGAATATTTATATATTCTTTTTCAAATTCGGAAGAAAAAAGCAAATGATTCCTACTAAAGGAAGATAAGAACAAACCTGATACACATATTGAATAGAGGTGTCATCTGCTAATTTACCAAGCAATGCCGAACCTAAAGCGCCCATCCCAAAAGCAAAACCATAGAACAAGCCCGAAACCATTCCGAGTTTTTTTGGCAGTAATTCTTGGGCATATACCAAAATAGCTGGGAAAGCCGATGAAATAATAATTCCGATAACGACCATTAATACATCGGTCCAAAACAAATTCACATAAGGCAGCAACAAGGCAAACGGTGCAGCTCCGAAAACCGAGAGCCAAATCACGTATTTGCGTCCGATTTTGTCACCCAACGGACCACCCAAAATAGTTCCGACAGCATACGCTATCAGATAAATAAACATATGGAATTGGGCTTCTTTGATAGACAAATGAAACTTATCGATGATGTAGAAAGTATAATAAGAGGATAAGCTTGCCGAGTAGAAGAATTTTGAAAAAATAACAACTAATAAAATTGTAATTGCCCATTTTACATTACTTTTTGACAAGCGTTGGAAATCGGCAAAAACTACTTTTTTGGGTTTTCTATAGATCAAATGATTACGGTACCAAAAAGCAATTTTACTGATAATAGCCAAACCCATTACAGCAGCAATGATAAACCATAATATATAAACTTGACCGTTTGGAACTACTATTAAAGCAACGAGCAAAGGTCCTAGCGCCGTGCCGAAATTACCGCCCACTTGGAAAATTGATTGTGCCAATCCGCGTTTCCCACCGGATGCCATATTGGATATTCGGGCAGATTCAGGATGAAAAATAGAAGAACCGATTCCGATTAAAACTACCGAAAGTAAAATCCAATAAAAATCACTAGCGAATGATAAGGCCACTATTCCAGCCAAAGAAAACAGCATTCCGTATACTTGTGAAAAAGGTTTTGGGTATTTGTCGGTATAATACCCTACAAAAGGTTGCAGTAAGGAAGCCGATAGCTGAAACGCAAAAGTTATCAATCCGATTTGTGTAAACGTAAGATGATAATTCTGCTTCAGAATGGGGTAAACCGATGGAATGATTGCCTGAATTAAATCGTTGAGCAAGTGCGCAAAACTTATCGAAAAAAGTATAGAATAAATCGTCTTGTGCAGTACCTTATTTTTTTCAGAACTATCGATAGAAGCTTCCATTCAGAATTATATATTATGGTGCAAAGGACGTCAAAAAAAAGGAAAAGCGAATCAAAGGATTCTAAAAATTAAATGTTTCGAAGTATTAAAAGGCAATATTTACTAAATTTACCCAAACGATTTTCACTTGAACGACCAGCAACCCAAAAAATCAGCCCTTCACGAAAAAGATGGAATTCCGCAACCGGAACCTCTTAGTGTTGTATCGATGCAAAAAATTGTCGAAAACAGAAAACTGCAACCCACAGCCCAAGAACTTATTTCAGGAATAGTATCGGGTGATAAAGTAGCGTTAAGTCGCGCTATTACGCTAGTAGAAAGTACTACCAATGCCCATTTAGCGAAAGCCAGTGAAATTATTACGGGTTGTTTGCCTCATGCCAACCAATCGGTTCGCATTGGCATTACGGGAGTTCCGGGCGTTGGTAAATCGACCTTTATTGAAGCTTTTGGAAAACTGTTGACTTCATTAGGTAAAAAAGTGGCCGTCTTAGCGGTAGATCCCAGCAGTACTATTTCGCACGGTAGTATTTTGGGCGACAAAACCCGCATGGAAGAATTGGTAAAAGACGAAAACGCGTATATCCGCCCATCGGCTTCGGGAGAAACTTTGGGTGGTGTAGCTCGAAAAACACGTGAAACGATTATCCTATGTGAAGCCGCTGGATTTGACACTATTATCATTGAAACCGTTGGTGTGGGACAAAGTGAAACTGCGGTGCACAGTATGGTGGATTTCTTTTTACTATTAAAAATATCGGGCGCTGGCGATGAATTGCAAGGCATCAAACGCGGTATTATGGAAATGGCTGATGCGATTGTCATTAACAAAGCCGATGGCGATAACATTACTAAAGCCAAATTGGCCAAAACCGAATTTAATCGCGCGTTGCATTTATTTCCGGCTAAGAGTTCGGGGTGGATTCCAACCGTTGCGACCTGTAGTGCGTATGAAAAAACGGGAATTGATGCCGTTTGGCAAACGATTTCAGACTATATCACTTTGGTAAAAGCCAATCACTATTTTGAACAAAAACGCCAAGAGCAAAACCAATTTTGGATGTTAGAAACCATTAACGAACAACTAAAGAACGACTTTTATAATCATCCTGAAATAGCACAACTTTTAGAGGAAAACAAAAAAGCAGTTGGCAATGGCAAAGTGTCGCCTTTTGCAGCAGCACAAATTTTACTGAAACGCTATTTTAAAGACTAAGGCAAACTTTAGCTAAACAAATTGTCCAGTAAAGCAAAAGCTATAATTATAAGTGCAATTGCTAAGGCAATCATTCCTTTTATAAATTGAAGTTGAGCGTATTTCTCTAAAAAACTTTTTCCTTTTTTTTTCATAGTTATCATGTTTGTCCTTCACGTGGAAATGAAGTTATAATCTTGCCGCAAAGTCTCCCGACTTTGCGGAGCGGGGCGGGTTGATAATCTTATAGTATATTGAAAACAGGCAATTGAGACCCAATTACTTTAGAAATAGCTTTCCATAAAAGATCTACTAAGGCATTCCATAATCTTTCGATAGTTGCTATCAGTAAACCGACTAATGTGTTTACAAAATTGCGGGCTAATTCTACTAATTGTTCCAAAAAGAAATCTCTAGTAGAATTGCTAACATTTCCTCCAGCTATAGCGTTAGCCACGAGAGATGTTTGGTGTACAATCCCGTTTAATTGTCTGTTCGAAAATCCTCTAATTGTTGAAATGTCTTTGTTTAAATTTTCAGACAATGCATTTTTGATGTCTGTTACTAACTGGTTTATATCTATTTCCATAATATTAAATTTTTGGGTTTAAAAATTTTTCATACGTAAGTGCCTGGTCTAAGTAAAGTACAATGTTTCCTTTATACGCTTTAATTTGAAGATCATCTACATCTTTAATTTTGTCATCACTTTTCAGTACTTTAATGTTTTTAATGATATTTTCTATTGCTTTTGCACTCGGAGCATTATCATCAATAGAAATTAATTTACCATTACCCTTAGCTTTGAGTGCTGCATTTACTTTGTCTCTAATTTTTGTTAGCAATTTATTACTAGGGATAGGCCTTGCTTTTACTTGTAGTTCTAATGATTCAAGTTTTCCAATTAGATTATTGTATTTCTCTTCTCTTTCTGCGTACTCTACCTTTTTTGTACCATCGGAGATCTCTTCCACGAATGAAAGTAATTCATCAGAATTCTCAGTTAGGGAATCCACAATTTTCACATCATATTGTGGTGATAGTTGTATTGAACAACTTTGTAAAAACATCATTAAGCTAAAGCAACTTAATGACAAATAGAAAAATTTATTTTTCCATCTCATTTTTTGTTGGATTGAATTTTCCATACGTTTAAATTTATTAATCCCGCCTACTCTAGTTCCTCTTTTCGGCTGCTGAGGTTTGATATTATGTATTAATTACTAGACACTTGTCCTTTTTTGAGCCACGAGCCACCAAAGAAGAGTAGCGAAATGGTTTCGAACCAAAATAAGAATTCAAAGTCATGGTTTTTTGCCCAATCATTTAAAAAAGGAACCAGCTTAAAAAGCAGAATTAAAATGAGGGAGGCAAAAATTCCAATGCCACACCATTTATAGAAATTGTGCGAGGTTTTGGTGCCAAAATTAGCTACCGTATCGGTGCGTCTGAAGTTAACGAGACACATAATTCCCAAAGACACAAAAAACAATACGGCAGCACCATAATGGATGTATCCAACGGGTTTGTGGCTCACAAATGTTCTAAAATTATCAGTGCTACAAACTTCTAAATCCATAGGAAAAATGGCGACCAAAAGCGCAAATATCCCAGCAAAATTAGTCATTAGACTATCTCCGGGCATAAACTCGCCGGGGCGTTTTTTATACCCTTTGTATAAAAACAGGAAAAAGGCAACGGCACACAAAGTACCTACAAAGAGTTCGCCCATGGGCGTATAAAAATATTCACTTATACTATCGCGAAAATGGTTAGATGATGTATAGCTATTATGGCACATCTGCATCAAATTGGGATTTTGGTAAATTTCAAACGCATGAAATAGCCAATCGCCAATAAAAAGAGTAAAAGGCAATCCTAATCCGAGATACCCTACCCAGCGTCGCATGCGATGATATGACATTACCAAATTTTTCTCTTCTAACATAATCTCTAAAATTATACTAACCGCCTACTCTAGTTCCTCTTTTCGGCTGCCGAGGCAAAGTTATTTTTTACTGTATTTGGGCAATTTCAAAGTGCATTCCGTCTTTTCGGTTAAAGTGTCCGCCCCAATAAAACCCGTTGTTGTTAGCAATTTGCACTAACGCTCTAATACTCCCTTTTTGTCCTACTAGGGCAGGAATAGTTCCCAGTCGGTTCCAATTGACATTTATATCAAAGGCAGTCCCAAAGGCATGATTGCTCAACACCGTTTTGCTACCGCGAACAAAACGCGGGTTATAAGCACCATCCCAGGTGAGTACTTTATGCAGTAGTCCTGCAGTTTCCCAATCTTTAAACAACTTAATCAGTTGGTTGGCCCCTTTTTTATGAAAATAGACGGTTGCCGTTCCTTTAATCGGAATGAGTTGGGGCACCAGCACTTTAATAATGTTTTGACTATCCCAATTGTTCGTAATTTCGATGTTTTCGGGGTTGCCCGTAAGTGGCTTTGATTTATATTTTAGGGTGCCAAATACGATGGCGCGTTCGGCATTGGAAACTAATGGTGAAAAGTTGGGTTTGCTTGGAAAGTTTTCACTGGTAATACTGGTTCGGGTATCATCTATAAGTCCGAATCCCAACTGCATGGCGCGCCCTATAGAAATGTTACCCACGACACCATCGGGTTGCAGTCTTTGCTTTTCTTGAAAGGCTATTGTTGCTGCATGGGTAATCGAATCAAATTTGCCCGTTACTTGTCCGTGATAGTATCCTTGACCAATTAAGAAGTATTGCCATTTTTTAACATCGTTGTTTTCAACGCCCAGTTTAAGAAGTTTCATACCATTCAAATTAAATTTATGCCTACTCTAGTTCCTCTTTTCAGCTGCTGAGGTCTATTACATGTATTAGATTTAGTTACCCTTCAAAAGGGTAATTCATGATAAATAGTAGGTTACAATAAACTATAGATACTGTAAACAAAAGAAGTAAAGCAATCAAAACTCGTACTGTTTTTTTTTAAGAATACATTAAGTTGATTGCTATTGGTTTCTTTTTTCATTATTACTTTTAAATTCTTGTTATTATAATACCCTGCTCTCTTATTTCTATCTACCACAATATCGATTTTAAGAGCAGGAATATTAATAAATTAACTCAAATCTTATTTAGGGAAGAAATAAGTAAAAAAATCAACTAAAAAACCCCTGTTGAAGTTTATAGCTATTCTTGTTTTACAAACTTGCAACATATAACTTCGCCAAAACAGAGTAGAAACCACATTTGTAAATGTGGTTTCTACTCTGTTTTGATATTTAAGCATTTAGTTACTTTGAAGCAATTTTTATAAAACCAATTAATTATGTCCAAACATTTACTACCCATTCAACTTATTGAAAACCTGGTTGACTATTACAAAACCCACCAGTTGTATTCAATTGAAAACTCTGTGAAATTCCCTATGGCTTTTGACGCTACCGCAGCCTTATTTTCGCTAGAACAGTTAAAAGACTTTATAGCAACCATAGAGGAAGAAGTAGCCAAACACCCGAAAACACCGGTAAATAATATTGGAATTCGGTTTTATTATGCGGCGTATCCAGAGACATCAAATTGGCACGGTGAAAATTATGAAGCATTAGAAACGGTTGATACCGAATATGCTAAATTACATACGCTTATTGCCGTTCCTACCATGGAAATTGATGGAATAAGTTATGACTTTGACCCATCGGATGTAAACACCTACCAGGGACAAAAGCCAACCGGTAAAGGAATAGCGATTATGGCGGAGAATCATGGGGTATTATTTCCTCCGGGACCTAAAGTTGGACTATGGTTTTAAATACATAAAAAAAACACACGGTTTCAATTTTAAAATTAACTTTGATAAAGTGAAAAAAAATTGAAGGTGTTTTTTTATGGAAGGACTATTAAAAATTCTTGCAAACACAATTAATATAGCCGAATTTATTCCGGTTGCAATTGGGTTTTTGTACTATAAAAAAATTAAAAACACGTATTGGAAATGGTTTTTGTATTATTTGGCTTTTATATTTTGCATCGAATTACTGAGTTACTTTGAGATTGTATTGAATATTTCTAATAGAAAATATATTTATGGTTTTTTAGTTATCCCAATAGAATTCCTCTTTTTTTATTGGCTATATGCTTGTAAATCGTTGCACAATAAAAAGCTTTTTTGGCTATTTACTTTAGTGTATTTGGTTTCGTTTATTCCGCATATATACTTGGAAAGTGAAAATACTTTGGTATATTCTTTTAATTATGTTGTGGGCGGTTTTTTACTAGGAATACTTGTTTTTTTAGAATAT
>CANHWG010000029.1 GCA_947464335.1 Flavobacteriaceae bacterium | reverse complement strand
CCATTGGTTAAATAATCGTTTTCTACTGTTGAAAGACTTTGAATGTTATCAAAACCACAGTGATGATTCGTTAAAATAAGTCCTTTGTCTGAAATAACTTCGGCAGTACAACCACCATCAAATTGAGGAACGGCATCTTTTAAACTAGATTTGTTAACCGAATAAATGTCTTCGGCAGAGATTTTCATGCCAAGTTTTTTCATTTCGCTTTCGTTCATCCCTTTTAATAAAGAAGGAATCCACATGCCGCCTTGTTGCGCTTTGACTTGAACAAATACTAATAAAAGTAATAATCTTAAAAATTTCATAGTGTATAATATTTAGGAGTCTAATAATTTTTTATGTGATTCAAAATAACCTCTGTAGCACCTTTATTCATCTGAACAAAAGTAGCGCAAATATGTCCCTTTTCATGGCGAATGCCATCATTGGCAATCAAGTTTGAAAAAGCATCATTTAGTTCATTTTGATTTCTAACAGAAACACAGCCATTCATGTTTACCAATGCAGTAGCTTCGGCAAAATGAGAATAATTTGGTCCTACAACAATCGGTATCCCAAAAGTAGCGGGTTCTAATATATTATGAACGCCTGGATTACCAAAACCACCACCAACATATGCTATATCAGCATAACTGTATATTTTGGTTAGGATTCCTATCGTATCCACAACTAATACATCAAATAATGACAAATCAATATTTGACTTTTCTGAAAATAAAATTGTTTTTTTTATGATTGATTTTTTCAACTCAAGAATTTGCTCCCGTTTAATGTTGTGAGGCGCAATGATAAATTTTACTTTTTCTTTAGTTTTATTAATATAATCTACCAAAATGCTTTCATCTTTTGGCCATGAACTTCCAATTACAATAGTTGTTGTATTGTTTTTAAAATTCTCAATAAAATCTAATGTACAATCTCTTTCCAAAATTGAAACCACTCGGTCAAATCTTGTGTCACCTGATACTTTAATATTTTGGTATCCTAGTGATTGGAGTAACTTTTGTGAACTCTCATTTTGCACAAAAAAGAAATCAAAAGTTTTTAGGGCATTTCTATAAAACCCACCATACCATTTAAAAAACGCCTGATTTTCTCTAAAAATTCCTGAAATCAAATACGTTTTAATTTCAAGATTTTTCAACTCATTTAAGCAATTAGGCCAATATTCATATTTGATAAAGAAAACAAAATCAGGATGAACCAGTTTTAGAAATTGTTTAGCATTAGATTTCGTGTCCAATGGCAGATAAACCGTAACATCAGCTATGGTATTGTTTTTTCGAACTTCATAACCCGAAGGAGAAAAAAAAGTGACAACAATTTTATGACTTGGAAATTGTACTTTAATTTTTTCCATAACAGGCAAGCCTTGTTCAAATTCGCCCAAAGAAGCCGCATGGAACCATATTGTTTGATCTTTAGCATTTATCTTGCCCGCTAACGATTGAAAAACGGTTTTTCTCCCTTCAACAAATAGTTTCATTTTTGGGCTAAAAAACGCCAATAATTTCACTATTTGTGAAACAAAAACCAACAATAAATTGTAAAGAAAAAGCATCTATAATTTTTTGCTGTGCTAAAATACGTTTCTTTTACCGATTAGGATATTCTTCTTTAGAATTTCTTACTTTTGTAGTTCAAATTTAAGAAAGCATGAAAAAAATTCAAATGGTTGACCTAAAAAGTCAATACGAAAAAATAAAAACTACAGTCGATGCTTCTATTCAGGAAGTTTTAGATACTACAACCTATATTAATGGACCTATAGTTCAAGAATTTCAAAAAAACCTTGAAGCCTATTTAGATGTAAAGCATGTTATTCCATGCGCCAACGGAACAGATGCACTGCAAATAGCCATGATGGGATTGGGTTTGCAACCTGGAGATGAAGTAATCACAGCCGATTTTACCTTTGCTGCAACCGTTGAAGTTATTGCTTTGTTGCAATTAACACCTGTTTTAGTTGATGTGGATATCGTTAATATGAATATTTCAATTGATGCAATTAAGAAAGCCATTACACCAAAAACAAAAGCTATTGTTCCAGTTCATTTATTTGGAAGAGCAGCTAATATGGAAGCCATTATGGCTATTGCGGCAGCACATAATCTTTATGTTATTGAAGATAACGCTCAAGCGATTGGTGCCAATTGCAAATTTTCGGATGGAACTAAAAAGAAAGCAGGAACTATCGGTCACGTAGCGTCAACCTCATTTTTTCCAAGTAAAAATTTAGGATGTTATGGAGATGGCGGTGCTATTTTTACCAACGATGATGAATTAGCTCACAGTATTCGTGGTATTGCTAATCACGGAATGTATGTGCGTTATCATCATGACGTAGTTGGTGTAAACTCCCGTTTAGATAGTATTCAAGCAGCCGTTTTAAACACGAAATTACCTTACTTAGATGCTTATGGAAAAGCACGTCAAGATGCTGCACGAAAATATTCAGCTGCATTCGAAGGACATAAAAACATTATCGCGCCAAGCATTTGTGATATCTGCGATTGTCATGTTTTCCACCAATATACGTTGCGAATCATTGATGCCGATAGAGATGCATTAATGAAACATTTATTAGATAAAGGAATACCATGTGCTATTTATTACCCAATTCCATTGCATTCTCAAAAAGCCTATGCCGATACACGTTATAAGGAAGAAGATTTTCCCGTAACTAATCAATTGGTTAAAGAGGTAATTTCACTACCTATGCATACCGAATTAGATGATGAACAAATTAAATTTATTACCAATAGCGTCTTAGCGTTTTTTAATTAGGAGCTATTTCCCGTTGCAACCTGCCGGCCGGCAGGCAGGTCGGGGCTAAATAATATTTATGAATAAAGTTTTAGTAACTGGAGGTTTAGGATTTATTGGTTCACATACCGTAGTTGAACTTCAAAATGAAGGTTTCGAAGTTATTGTCATTGATAATCTTTCTAATTCTTCTATCGAAGTACTTGAAGGTATTCAAAGAATTACTGGAAAGAAGCCTATTTTTGAAAATATTGATTTACGAGAAAAGTCATCGGTTCAAAATTTCTTTAAAAAGCATAATGATATTGTTGGAATAATTCATTTTGCTGCTTCTAAAGCAGTGGGTGAGAGTGTAGAAAATCCTTTATTGTATTATGAAAACAACATTAATTCATTAGTGTATATATTGCAAGAACTTGTAACATTTTCAAATCCAAATTTAATTTTTAGTTCCTCTTGTACCGTTTACGGTCAAGCCCAAAAAATACCGATTACTGAAGATGCATCTATTCAACCAGCCAATTCACCTTATGGGAATACCAAACAAATAGGAGAAGAAATAATTACAGATGTTGCTAATATTAGCAATGTCAGTGCTGTTCTATTGCGCTATTTCAATCCAATAGGAGCACATTCTAGTGCTGAAATAGGTGAGTTACCAATAGGAATTCCCCAAAATTTAGTGCCTTTCATCACGCAAACTGCAATCGGACTAAGAAAAGAGTTATCAGTTTTTGGCAATGATTATCCAACTCCTGACGGAACTTGTATTCGAGACTATATTCATGTTGTTGATTTAGCAAAAGCTCATGTAGTAGCATTACAACGATTATTGAATAAGCTTAATGTCGAGAAAGTAGAAACCTTTAATTTAGGTACTGGAACAGGAAGTTCCGTTATAGAAGTTATTACCACTTTTGAAAAAGTTTCGGGTCAAAAATTACCTTATAAAATTGTAGCTAGAAGAGAAGGAGATGTTGTTTCTGCCTACGCCAATACCGAAAAAGCAAATACAATTTTAGGTTGGAAAGCAAATTCATCATTAGAAGAAGCTTTATATTCTGCTTGGGAATGGGAACAAAAAATAAGAAGTTAACACTTTTGTTTTAAAAAAAATCCCCACTTGAGCGGGGACTTTTCTATTATTTCTGAACGGACTCTTTTAATTTTTTGGCTGCTTCATCCATTTTCTCAGCACTCTTAAGTTTTAAACTGTCTACTTTGGTTTTAGCTTTGCTTTTTAAAGTGTCTAGTTTTGCCTCAGCATTTATCTTAGCCGAATCAATATGTGAAGTTACTTCTTCTGTAAGTGCATCTTTAGCATCGTCAAGTTTTTCTTTGGTTTTGTCATGACAGGAAGACAATAAAGCCAATAAGGCGAATGATAACATTAGTTTTTTCATGATATTATAAATTTATTTTTAATAACAAATTTGGGTCCGGACAATTCGCTAAATAAAATGCCAGTTTTTTTGAACTGCAAACTCCAGAATAATCACCAACTTTGTTTTCTATATCGATAATGATTTGGAAATGTAAATACTGTGCATAATCTCCATTGATTGTTGGTAAACCTAAATTGGCGATTTGTTCGCCTTTCTTCACAAAGTCACCAGTTTTTTTACCTTCTAAACTATTCAAACTCAAATGACCATATAAAGTATGAAATGTGAAATTTTCTATTTGATGTTTTAAAATCAGTGTCGGTCCATAATCGCCTAGAGAGTCGTTGTTTTGAAAGCTGTGAATCGTTCCATCCAAAGCCGCATAAATCGGTGCAGATTCGTTTATCCATAAATCCAAACCAATGTGGATATTGCGTTCATCGCTGTTTTGATTCTTAAAAACCGTGCTTTTTTGGTATAAACTTCGATGCTCGTTATAACCTCCAAAAGCAATTTTTGCCTGATGATTGTCTAAATATTCCTGAATGTAACACGCATAATCTTTAGAGGTTTCCAGTTTCTGGTTGGATAAATTTACATTCGTAACAGACAAATCCAAAGGAACATAATCCTTATAATCAATAGCTTTAGAAATAACTTTAGCCGATTCAATTTCACTTAAGATTTGGAGTATATCTTTCATTAAGCCGAAATCGTCTCTATTTCTATGTCAATTTTATTTATTAAACCAACCAACACTTTTCCTGGTCCAACTTCGGTAAAACTTGTTGCTCCATCTTTAATCATTTGTTGAACCGATTGTGTCCATCGCACTGGAGCAGTCAATTGGATAATTAAATTTTTCTTGATTTCGTCAGCATCAGAAACAGCACTTGCCGTTACATTTTGATATACTGGGCAATTTGGAGTAGAAAATATTGTTGCTTCAATAGCCGCTGCAAGCTCTTCTCTCGCCGGTTCCATCATAGGGGAATGGAAAGCTCCACCAACAGGTAAAATTAATGCGCGTTTTGCCCCAGCTTCTTTCATTTTTTCGCAAGCCAATTCCACGGCTTTGTATTCGCCAGAAATTACTAGTTGCCCGGGACAGTTGTAATTAGCTGCCACAACAACTCCATCAATCGAAGCGCAGATATCTTCCACAATTTTATCATCTAAATTTAAAACGGCAGCCATAGTTGAAGGTACAATTTCACATGCTTTTTGCATGGCTAAAGCTCTTTGAGAAACTAATTTTAATCCGTCTTCAAAAGATAAAGTACCATTGGCAACAAGTGCAGAAAACTCACCAAGTGAATGTCCTGCCACCATATCAGGATTAAAATTCTCTAAAGTTTTAGCCAAAATCACAGAATGTAAAAAAACTGCAGGTTGGGTAACTTTGGTTTCTTTTAGTTCTTCCGCTGTTCCTTCAAACATTATATCTGTAATTCGAAAACCTAAAATGTCGTTCGCTTTTTCGAAAAGTTCTTTAGCTAATGCTGAGTTTTCATATATATCTTTACCCATTCCGGTAAATTGCGCTCCTTGTCCAGGAAAAACGTATGCTTTCATCTTTATCAGTCTATTTTTATGGAAAATGTAATGTCTTAACATTACAATAGTAATCGGTTTTTGTTGAATAGCAAAAGTACAATTTAAATTTAATCAACAGTATAATTTAATTCTCCTGTTGTAAGTGAAGAAGCGGCGGCGTTTATTATAGTTGAAGTTTTTGCTACGCCATCTACATAAATTGTTAAAGTATAATTTTTACTATTTGGCGAAAAATTATTTACAGAAATTTTTAATTTTGATTCAAATGGAAGAAAATTGACTCCAATTGTTTTAAAGTCTTTACCCCCAGCAAATTTACTTATGTCAGTTACAGTCTCTGTTCCTCCCAATGCACCAGTATATTTTATTTCAGCAACTAAGTTGTCTAGTCCACTAATTTCATATTTCACCTTTGCTAGTGGTTCATCATTTACACATGATGAAACAAAAAGGGATAGAAAAAAAACAAAAAAAATGACCTTGAAAGCTTTCATAATAAATTTTTTAAAAAATGTAATTGCAAATTTAGATAATAATTAAAAACTAATGATGAAATTCAATAATTACTATTATGAAATTTCAACAACTTTAATTCTAAATTGTTCACTTTTCATTTGTTTCATATATTTTGTCAAATGATAAAATAGCCAATAACAAGATAACCTTTTTAATTTATAAAGTTCCATAAAAAATCCAATCAAACTCCTTTTTAAACAAAGTTGCATTAAGTTTATTAATTTTTTAAAAAAATCAGCCACCAAATTATTGTAAAGAAATTGATTGCAAAATTTGAATTACCATTTATTTATACAATCTCTTAATAGTATGATATTTGATAAATCAATGCTACTAGCACTTTTATGTAAGTAGTATTGCACGTATTCCCTTTTTATGTTTCTAATTTTATATTAATTGTAACTTTTTAAACAATAATTACGTCAGATAGTAAAAATTAATTCAATTATGAAAAATTTAAAATACATTTTCTTTGTTGTAGCTCTTCTTTCTATCTTTTTTTATTTATGGTTGCCCGTAATTCAATTTGGTTTTTATGACTTGCCATTGATAGTTTTGTTGGTCTTACTTATCCTAATTGTATTTTCATTCCGATTTAAATCGGAGTCTAATTATCAAAAAGTATCCGTTACTAATGCTCCAAGTAAAAAATTACTTTTTTCTTTTTTTATCGCTTTAGGATTATTTATCATCATTCCTCTTTTTACCACAGCAACTGTTTTGTATACTTCTAAATACCAAAAATTAATTGGAGAAGTTAAAAATGGCGAAAAAATTTCTGCTCAAATTGCACCTATAGCTATGGATAAAATACGAGTTGTTGATCAAGAGTTAGCGTATCTGTTAGGCGAAAAAATTATTGGTTCACAACCTGCATTAGGAAGTCAAGTAGTTTTAGGTAGATTTTCTATTCAAAAAGTAAATAATGAATTGTATTGGGTTGCTCCATTATTACATTCTGGATTTTTTAAATGGCTTAATAATTCTGATGGAACCAACGGGTATGTAATGGTTTCAGCGACCAATGAACGTGATGTAAAATTAGTACAATCTATAAATGGGAAGCCATTTCTTATTAAATACCAACCCAATGCTTATTTTAATGACGATATTCATAGGCATGTCTATTTTAATGGAAATAGTAGTATTGGATTAACTGATTTTATTTTTGAAATTGATGAACAAGGAAATCCTTTTTGGGTGATTAGCACGTATTGTAAAAATGTTGGATTTTCAGGAAGTAATGCCAATGGAATTCTGGTAGTTAATGCACAATCTGGCGAAATTATTAAGTATTCTATTAAAGACGCCCCAGCTTGGGTAGATAGGATTCAGCCCGCTGATTTTATTGAAAATCAACTTAATGATTGGGGTGAATACATTAACGGATACTGGAATTTCTCGAATAAAGATAAACTTCAAATTACAGAAGGACTAACGCTAGTTTACGGAAAAAACGATCGTTCTTATTGGTACACAGGTTTGACTTCGGTTGGAAGTGATGAAAGTGCCGTTGGATTTGTACTTGTTGATACTCGAACTAAAGAAACCACTTTTTACAAGCAAAGTGGGGCCACTGAATATGCCGCTCAACAATCGGCAGAAGGAAAAGTTCAAGAGAAGGGATATAAAGCTTCATTGCCAATTCCTTACAATATAAATAATATTCCAACCTATGTTATGACGTTAAAAGATGACGGCGGTTTGGTTAAAATGTACGCCATGGTTGCCATTAATGATTATACCATTGTTGGTGTTGGAAACTCTATGCGTGAAACACTAACACTTTTTAAAAGTGTCTACAATTCAACAGGAAATAAAATCAATCCAACGAGTTCGGATGCTAAAAAGAAATTGAAATCAATTATAACTCGTATTCAAAGTGATGTTAAAAATGGCAATAGCTTTTACTATTTTACCATAAAAGATTTTCCAAGTATTTTTGTCGGATCATCACAAGTTTCTAATGAGTTACCTGTAACTGTTGTGGGAGATAGTATTGAGATTTCTTTTGATATAGATGAAGAAAAAGTTATCGATGTCACTCGGTTCGATAATAAGAATTTGAAGTAACATTAAAGCCCTAAATTACAATTGATTTAGGGCTTTAATTTTTTATGAATGGGAGTCTACAATCGAACGTAATTCAGAATCAAGTTCAGGATTACTGATTTTTCCGTCTTGAAAATTATCATTAAAACTAGGCAACGAAAAAGTACCTATCAACTGTGCATCGTGTCTTGGGAATCGGTCTTTAGCTATTTCTAAAACACCCATTCCACCTCTTGGTCCTGGTGAAGTTGCCAGTAATAAAACAGGTTTTTGCTGAAATAATTTATTGTTGTGGCGCGAAACCCAATCAAATACATTTTTAAACGCCGTCGCATAGGCACCATTGTGTTCGGCTAAGGAAACCACAACAATATCGGCTTGGGTAATTTTGGAAAAGAAATCTATAGCCAATTCTGGAACTCCATTTTCTTTTTCTCTGTCAGTCGAATAAATTGGCATTTCGTAATCGTTTAAATCCAACACTTCTAAAGTGGCGTTTTGAAAAAGATGAGCCGCATAGGTAGCAAGTTTTTTATTAATTGAATTTTGGCTCGAAGAACCGGCAAAGGCGATAATTTTTTTCATTTTAGTTATTTATATAATTGAATGATACTATTTTTTTAGAAATTTTATTGTTCCATAGGAATTTCCATTACTAAAAATTTTGTGTCAGATGTAGCTTTAATTTCAATCTCATTAGTTTCCCAAATACCAATAGCATCTCTCTTTTCTAATTTTTCACCATTAACTACAATTTGTCCATCGATATTCATGATATAGAAACCATTACCTTCTTTTTTTAGTGAAAGTTTTTTAGAAAAATTGGCATCAAAATCACTCAAATAAAACCATGCATCTTGATAAATCCATACACCTTCATCATCACTATTGGGAGATAAAATTTGAGCAAAATTATTTTTTTGCTGACTCATATCTAACGTAATTTGTTGGTATCTTGGTGTTACATTACGATATTTAGGAAACAACCAAATCTGAAATAGTTTTGTATGTTGGTCTTGGTTGGGGTTAAATTCGCTGTGTCTTATTCCTGTCCCAGCACTCATCACTTGAACGTCGCCAGTCTTTATGGTTTCTGCATTTCCCATACTGTCTTTGTGAGCCAAATCGCCTTCTAGCGGAATGGTAATAATTTCCATATTATCGTGTCCGTGTTCGCCAAATCCCATTCCTGATGCAACAGTATCATCGTTTAAAACTCTTAAAACACCAAATTGAACTCGCTCTGGATTGTACCAACTCGCAAAACTAAAACTATGGTAGGCATTTAACCAACCGTGATCGGCATGACCGCGTGTATTGGCTTTGTGTAAGATTGTATTTTTCATTTGTATAAATGTATTAATTATTAGGTTACAAATTTACCTTTGTTACATAGGTAAAGTACTTAACCTAGATTAAGAAATTATTTTCGAAGCATTTTAGATTTCATTTTACTAAAAAACTCTGGAGTCACCCCAATATAAGAAGCAATTTGTTTTTGAGGTACTTTTTGGATTAGGGTTGGGTATTTTTTGCAGAATTTTTCGAAGCGTTCTTCGGCTGTTAAGCTCAAGTTGTCCATTATTCTTTCTTGATTGGCAACTAATGAGTTTTCGGTTAAAATTCGGAAGAAGCGTTCCAGTTTTGGAATTTCATTATAAAGTAGTTCTTGATTTTCTTTGGATAACAACACCACTTCGGCATCTTCCAACACTTCAATAAATAGATTACCTGGTTTTTGAGATAGCAAGCTGTACATGTCGCCAATCCACCAACCCTCACATGCAAAACTTAATACATGCTCTACGATATTATCGTTTACATTAAAACTTCTAACTAATCCCGAACGAACAAAATAGGAGTATTTGCAAACTTCGCCCGCATTGAAAATAATGGTTTTGGCTTTAAAATGTTTGGTTTCGATTTTTGATAAAAAGAGTAACTCTTCCTCCGAAGTCAAAGAAATGTGTTTTGAAATATTTTGAATGATTAAGTCCATATTTCAAAAGTACAATTTAAATTCAAGGCATAAAAAAAGCGGAAATTAATCCGCTTGTATTTTAATGATTATGACCTTTATGTGGATCGTGCGCTTCTACAGGAAGCAATTTGAATGATGTTGCTACAAAACGGTCGTTCTTTATTTCGCCAACCACTTCGGCTTTTCTGATGGTAGAACACAAACCATCTGCGGCATGAGCATCACCGTGTTTGTTGATGTCGGTACCATCTACAAAATAGGTTTTTCCGTCGATACGAACGGCAGGGTCGCAACCGGCTTTACCTTTCATACCAAATTGACATTGACCACAAGATGCTTCCACAATTTGTGTTTTGGATTTGTCTTGCGCATTGGTGGCTAGGCAAACAAAAAGGAATAAAGTTAAAAAAATGTTTTTCATTGTTTTACGGTTTTACAGTTATTAGACTCGCTGCTTTTACAGCTTTTTTTACCACTTCTTCTATTGGAGTTTTAAGAGTATCATTGGTTAATGCCACTCCCATTCGTCTGTAAGGTCTTGAAGTTGGTTTTCCAAAGATACGAAAATCAGTTTTAGGTAAGGCTGCAATCTCTGAAATTCCGGAATAGGTTGGATGGTTTGAATTTTCGGAAGCTAAAATAACCGCACTGGCACCCGCTTTTTCTAAAGTGATTTCAAAGATGGGTAAACTTAAAATAGCGCGTAAATGCAATTCAAATTCATTAAAATTTTGAGTTCCAGCGAGTGTTACCATGCCTGTATCATGAGGTCTTGGAGAAAGTTCAGAGAAATAAACGCCTTCGTTTGTCAAGAAAAATTCGACGCCAAAAAGCCCTGCGCCACCTAAAGCTTGCGTTACTTTTTGAGCCATTTCTTGCGCTTCTTGAATGTCTTTTTGAGATAAGATGGCAGGTTGCCAGCTTTCTTGATAATCACCACGCTCTTGTCGGTGGCCAATAGGCGCACAAAATAGTGTTGGATTATTGTTTTGCGTTACGGTCAATAAGGTAATTTCGGAATGGAAGTTTACAAATGCTTCTACTATGACTTCTACAATATCGCCACGTGAACCTTCTTCGGCATAATGCCATGCTTTGGCAATATCAGCTTCAGATTTTATGGTAGATTGTCCTTTGCCTGAGGAACTCATTAAGGGTTTTACCACACAGGGAATTCCTACTTCAGCAACCGCTTTTCTCAATTCATCGGAAGAAGTAGCATAGCGATAATTTGCTGTTTTTAATCCTAACTCTTTAGCTGCCAAGTCGCGAATTGCTTTTCGGTTCATCGTAAAGTTGGCGGCTTTAGCAGATGGCACAACCGTAATGCCTTGTTTTTCGTAATCGTAAAAACGTTCGGTACGAATTGCTTCAATTTCGGGAACGATAAAATCGGGTTGGTGTTTGGCTACAATTCGGTCTAATGCAGCGCCGTCTAACATGTTGATGACTTCAAAATCATGGGCAACTTGCATAGCTGGAGCGTTTTCGTAACTGTCTACTGCAATAATGGTTTGCCCGATTCGTTGTGCCGCAATTACAAATTCTTTTCCGAGTTCACCTGAACCGAGTAAGAGTATTTTAGCCATATTGTTTTATTTTATGGAGTTTTTGATTTAAGATTCGCGTTAGGGATTAGAGCAAAGTACCGTGTACTTGCGGAAAGCCCGACCCTGAACTTGTTTCAGGGGAACGCCCAAAAAAGCCCCAAGTTTCCTTGAGGCATGATATAGTTAAGCTAACGCTTGTTTTATTCTTTTGAAGGCCTCGGTTAATAGTTCTTCGCTGGTTGCATAGGATATTCGGATGCAATTAGGATTTCCAAAAGCATCTCCGGTTACGGTAGCCACATTGGCTTCGGATAATAAATACATCGATAAATCATCGGCATTGTTAATCAGTTTTCCGCGAAGTGTTTTTCCGAAATAGGAGGAAACATCTGGGAAAAGATAGAAGGCACCTTCGGGACTATTAATTTTTAATCCTGGAATAGCTCTAGCTAACTCAACCACTAAATCTCTTCGTTTTTGGAATGCAGTAACCATTTCGTTTAATACTTTCGGATCGGCATCAACCGCTGTAATGGTGGCTCTTTGTGCAATTGAGTTGGCTCCAGAAGTTACTTGACCTTGCATTTTGGTACAGGCCTTAGCTATAAATTCGGGTGCGCCAATATAACCAATTCTCCAACCGGTCATGGCAAAAGCTTTGGCTACTCCGTTAACCGTAATGGTTCTTTCGAATAAACCTGGAATGGAGCCGATGCTGCAAAATGTTCCAGAGAAGTTAATATGTTCGTAGATTTCATCAGAAACGATGTAAATATTGGGGTATTTTTCTAACACTTTACCAATAGCTGTCAATTCTTCACGATTATAAACCGAACCACTCGGATTGCAGGGTGAACTGAACCACATCATTTTGGTTTTAGGTGTGATGGCCTTTTCTAATTGTTCGGCGGTCATTTTAAAATCGGTTTCAACAGAAGTTGGCACTTCAACAGGAACACCACCGGAAAGTTTTATGATTTCATAATACGAAACCCAATATGGAGCAGGAAGAATTACTTCATCTCCATCATTTAACATCACTTGCGCAATGTTGTATAATGATTGCTTCGCACCAGTAGAAACAACAATGTTTGCTGGTTTGTAGTCTAAATTATTATCACGTTTGAATTTTCTACAGATGGCTTCTTTTAACTCGACATATCCGTCAACAGGTGTATAGGTACTATAATTTTCGTCGATGGCTTTTTTAGCCGCTTCTTTAATGAAATCGGGTGTGTTGAAATCGGGTTCCCCTAGACTTAAACTTATGATGTCTTTTCCTTGGGCTTTTAATTCTCTGGCTAATGCAGCCATTGCTAGCGTTTGTGAGGTAGATAAGTTATTAATTCTGTCGGATAAAATACTCATTTTGGTGTGTTTTTTTGTTAAATGAAGAGACGCCAGTTAAGGCGTCTTTTTATATATTTATGTTAGTTGCGGTTGTCTCCCTAAATCCCTTAAATGTCTGAAATGAGAAATAATGGCCGCTCTGGTTGTTTTGAATTCATAGTATGGCAATTCACATTCGGCTGCGGTTTGCTTTACTATTTCAGCAATTTTACCATAGTGAATGTGACTAATGTTCGGGAACAAATGATGCTCTACTTGGTGATTTAAACCGCCAGTGTAATAATTGACCAACCAGTTTTTTGGCGCAAAGTTAGCGGTAGTAAATAATTGATGAATGGCCCAAGTGTTTTCGATTTCGCCATTGTCGTCTGGAATTGGATTTTCGGTATCTTCAACAACGTGTGCTAATTGGAAAACAACACTTAGTATCACTCCAGCAGTATAATGCATTACTAAAAACCCTAAGACAACTTTCCACCAAGTGATTCCCATAACCATTGGAATTACAAGCCAAATAGAAAAATAAATAATTTTAGTAATGATTAAAGTCGTCCAACGAACCACTGGTTTTTTGAATTCTCCATAGGAAAGGTTTCTTTTTAAATAGCGTTTCATTTGAAGGAAATCGGTAGTAATGGCCCAGTTAAAAGTTAATAAACCGTAAAGGAAAACAGAGTAGTATTGTTGAAATTTGTGAAAACGGTACCATTTGGCTTCTTTGGTAAAACGCATAATTCTTCCTGCTTCTAAATCTTCATCATGACCTAAGATGTTAGTATAGGTATGATGCAAAACATTGTGTTGTACTTGCCAGTTATAAACGTTTCCAGCCAAGATATAAATACTTCCTCCCATGAATTTATTTACCCAAGATTTTGTTGAATAAGCCCCGTGATTACCATCGTGCATTACGTTCATCCCGACACCAGCCATACCAATTCCGATAACTACGTTAAGAATTAGATACACCCAAAATGGCATATCCATGGCTAATAAGAAGAAATATGGGGTAAGGAAAATAGAAAACATAACCACTGTTTTTAAGTGTAACTTCCAGTTTCCGGTTTTGTTTATATTGTTTTCTTTAAAGTAATTATTTACTCTAGAATTTAAAGTTCTAAAGAATTTTAAATTATCATTTTTAGAAAATATTGGTGTTGTGGTATCCATTTAAAAAATTTTAGATTTTGCCCAAAGATAATTATTATAATATTTTAAAGATTATAAACATATCATAATTATTAACCAAAAGCAGTATTTTTGTTGAAAATTAATTTTATGGAGGAAATTATCAAACAATTCCCTAATCTCACTGAAAATCAAATACTACAGTTCCAAAAACTAGAAGCATTATACCAGGATTGGAATGCTAAAATAAATGTAATTTCCCGAAAAGATATTGATGAATTATATACGAAACACGTTTTACATTCGCTGGCTATTGCCAAAATTCAGCCCTTTGAACCCGGCACTTACCTTCTAGATGTTGGCACCGGTGGTGGTTTTCCTGGAATTCCGTTAGCAATACTATTCCCTGAAACTCGATTTTATTTGATTGATGTTATTGCCAAAAAAATTAAAGTGGTACAAGCAGTCGTTGATGCTTTAGAACTCAAAAATGTAAAAGCGGAACAAATGCGTGCTGAGAATGTTAAAGGCGATTTTGATTTTATAGTTAGCCGCGCCGTAACCAATATGCCCGATTTCGTTTCTTGGATAAAAGACAAAATAAAAAAGCAAAACAAGCATCAATTGCCTAATGGAATTCTCTATCTAAAAGGAGGTGATTTGACAGAAGAGTTAAAAGACTTTCCCAATGCAACCGAATATATCATTGCCGATTTCTTTTCAAACGATTTCTTCGAAACTAAGAAAGTGGTGCACGTACCGCTTAAATATAAAGCATAAAAAAATGTCCTCTTATTTTTTCTGTTAAGAGGACTTTTTTGTTTTAGTTTTTTACCATTTTTTTGGTGATACTTCCGCTTTCATTTCCGATGGTAATTAGATAAACACCTTTGGATAATGTTTGAGGAATTTCAAATGTTCCGTTTATCATTTCGTTTTTAGTTTGAAAAATTGTTTTACCTAAAATATCTGTTACACTTATATTAGCATTCTCAATAGTGCTTGCTGAGTTGATTTGAATAGTGTTTTGAACAGGATTTTGAATCCAAACCGATTGAAATAGATTATTGATATTACCCAAAACAGGAACGTTTCCAATTTCAAAAGTCGTATCATTTTGATTAATTCCAGCGACAGATGATTGGACAATAGTGTTTAGACTTCTAAACTTAAAATTGTTTGTTGGATCGTTTGGGTCATAGTAGGCATAGGTTGTTTGAGAAGCAGTTCCCACCGGAAAAATACTCAGAAATAATGTAACAGAAAGTACCGTTTTTAAGCGGGTCACATTACCTGTATAATTATAATCGGGTAAATTTAGTACACCATAAGCGTCTACGGTCGTGGTCAATGTTCCTGAAAATGTTCCTGAATTTGTTCCATAAACATAATTTCCGCTGACATTATTATCGGTATTGGTAAATGGATAAACCATCGGAAAAGCACCAAGTGTTGCATTGCCGCTTCCTCCAGATCCACCGTTAAAATTAATATTCAAACCTGAAGAATTTAATCCAGTAATTGAAACAGTTCCTGCAGTATTTTTGGTAAAAATTCTACCTTCAGTTGTGGCGGGACCTTGAACTGTAGAAGTAACAATAACGGTATTGGTTCCTGGATATGTTGAGGATTCTGTTGTTGTTGGTGCAACATTAGTATAGGTTGAAGTACCAAGATTGATAAAACCCGAAAAATTCCAGTTTTGATTAATACCTCCAGCACTCTGATTAAGTGTATTGGGAGTAGTTACTGGGCGGCTAATAAAACCATTAGTGCTATAAAAAGAATTAACTTGATTTTGTGCAAAACCAATTGTAGTTATCATAATTAATAAGAAAAATAATTTTATTTTCATACTCGTATTTTTATAGAATTTGATGTTCAAGTTATTTAGTATCAAAAGTATAAAAAAAGTCCAAATTTTCACCAGGACTTTTAGATTTTCATTTGTAAAAAATAAACTATTATTATTCTCCCAAAAACGGATAACGGTAATCTTCAGGAGTAACAAACGTTTCTTTAATAGTTCGTGGTGAAACCCAACGCAATAAATTTTGCATAGAACCTGCTTTATCATTGGTTCCCGACGCTCTTGCGCCACCAAAAGGTTGCATGCCGACTACAGCGCCAGTCGGTTTGTCGTTAATATAGAAATTACCCGCACTGTTTTGTAACGCCAATGTGGCTTCTTCAATGGCATAACGGTCTTGACTGAAAATCGCTCCAGTCAGCGCATATTCCGATGTTTCGTCAACTAATTTTAAGGTTTCTGCCCACTTACTGTCTTCGTAGACATATATTGTCATCACTGGACCAAAAAGTTCGGTTTCCATCGTAGCATACTTCGGATTGGTAGTTACAATAACCGTTGGTTCAATAAAATATCCTTTTGATTTGTCATAATTTCCACCCAAAATAATTTCGGCATCGGAGTCTTTTTTTGCTTGATCAATATAACTAGCCAATTTATCGAAAGAACCTTCGTGAATTACCGCTGTAATAAAGTTCCCAAAATCCTCAGGCGAACCCATTTTCATCGACTTTACATCCGTAATTAATTGGTCTTTTACGGCAGGCCATAAACTTTGTGGGATATAACCTCTTGAGGCAGCGGAACATTTTTGTCCTTGGAATTCAAATGCACCACGAGTGATTCCGGTTACTACTTGTTTTACATTAGCACTTGGATGTGCTACAATAAAATCTTTTCCGCCTGTTTCACCCACAATTCTTGGATAGGTTTTATAGGTATGTATGTTATTTCCAATTTTTTTCCAGATTTCTTTAAATACAAAAGTGGAACCGGTATAATGAACACCTGCAAAATCAGGGTGCGCTAAAACCGTATCGGTAATCATTACAGGGTCGCCAAAAACGACATTGATAACTCCATTAGGAACACCTGCTTCTTTGAAAATATCGATGATAATTTTTGCAGAAAATACTTGACTGTCACTAGGTTTCCAAACCACTGTATTGCCCATCAAAGCAGCACTTGCCGGAAGATTAGCAGCAATTGCCGTAAAGTTAAACGGAGTAATGGCGTATACAAATCCTTCTAACGGACGATATTCGACACGATTCCAAATGTCAGAAACTGATTTTGGTTGATCGTTATAAATTTGAGTCATGAATTCTACATTGTAACGTAAAAAATCAATTAACTCACAAGAAGCATCTATCTCGGCTTGAAAAATAGTTTTAGATTGCGCAATCATGGTTGCTGCGTTGATACGGGCACGATATGGTCCAGCAATTAATTCAGCGGCTTTTAAAAAAATGGCAGCTCTTTGTTCCCAAGCCATATTTGCCCATTGTTTCCTTGCTTCAAGCGCAGCTTTAATTGCTTTTTCTATATGAATCTTTTCTGCTAAATGATACGTGCCTAAAATATGCTTGTGGTCATGAGGTGCAGACATATTTCTGGTGTTTCCTGTACGAATTTCTTCGCTTCCAATATAGTTAGGAACATCAATAGTTTCGTTCCACATTTTTTTGTATGCTGCTAAAACTGCTGCTTTTTCTGGTGAATTTGGAGCGTACGATTTTACGGGTTCATTGACCGATTTTGGGACATGAAAAAAACCTTTTGGCATATTTTATTTTATTAAATAATTAGTAAATACGATAATAAGATAACTCTATAAATGAGAATTATTTAATTGTATACAAAAGTACAAAGGAAATTTTGAATATTTAATAAGAAGGAATTAAAGATTGCTTTACTAATTGCAATGATATTAATTCAAGGCAAAAGGAGCGCTTAATTTGAATGAAGGAACTATAACTCTGAATGTTTTAGTTGTAGTAAAATTAATCATGTTGAAATAACCACTCATTGCACCAAAAGGAGAAGAAAGCAAGCATCCAGAATTATAAGTGTATTTTTCGCCAGGTTTTAAAACGGGTTTTTTTCCAATTACACCTTCACCATCAACGATTTCAATATCGTTTAAAGAATCTAAAATTTCCCAATGACGGGTGTTTAATTGAACAGAATCTTTACTGTGATTTTCAATGGTTATCTCATAACTAAAGGCAAAATGAATCTTATAGTTTTTAAAGTAAGTGCCTTCAAAACTAGTTAGAACTGAAATTTTTATACCTCTTGTTATTTGAGTAACCATATAGATGAATGTGAAACGAGGTCAAATTTACAAAAAATACCGAAGTGCAATGATATTTTGTGTTAATTTTTAGTTAGTTATGTCAATAGAACTAGCGGTTCCTTTTCCGATTATTCTATCAAATCGCTGGTTATTTTCTCTATAATATACTAATGTAAAGTAATTGTCTTCCGTTTGGAAAAAATTACCATCTATCGCATTTTCTTCATCAATTTTACCATTACTATCAGCAATTACATATTGGAAGTTAGTAAATCCTTGTTTTATCAAAAGGGCTTTTTCATAAATGCCTTTTTCAGCATTATACTCCATTTTATTTTCCTCTCCGATGGCAAAGTTGTTGAACATTCCATTAACATAAATCGATTTTTTTGCATAAAATGAAGGAGCAGAAAGAGAGAAGAATATCCAAGCATAATCGGCTTCAATTTCACTATTTTCTCTTCCAATGTTTTTTACAACATAATTTCCATTTATATCAGGAAAAAAAGTGTAGGGTGAATTTGCTCTGGCTTGTGACGTATATAAATAGGCATTATATAGACCACCTTTTGTGTCAATTCTTGCTATAGTATTGTTGGCTGCAAGTATATTTTTGTTTTCAAAAAACAAAAATTCATTTCCGGCCCAAAATTGAGTTTCTTTATCGTAACGGTAAATCAAATCATTTCCAATAGTAAATTGAGGTTTAATATTAGTAATAGCGGTATCGAATTTTCCGTTTTGTAAAAGCATTACTTTTACATTTTGCAATGGACTTTGGAAATTAATGGTTGCAGATTTTATCGAAAATTCGATATTGTGTTTCTTCTCCACTACAGCTACATTTCTGGCTCTTCTTACTTGCATTGGTACTGCTACCAAATCTTCATAAAGGATGAATTTTTTTGTAAAAACGATATTTTGATCGTCATCTAAAATCTTAATCATATAGTTTCCACTTACTCTAAATTGAGTAAGTCTGTTTGGAAAGCTAATTCGATAATGCGAATATAACTGAAGTGTTGTTAGGGAATTGGTGTAATCTTGAATTCTTTGATTGTCAAAACCATTCAGATATTCTTGTTTTGCTAATTGAGATGGCTTCCAATCATAATCGCAATGGGTTATTGTATAAAAGTAATTGGCTTCTGTACCATACAAATCATCAAATACAAATTGAAAAGAATCACCCAATCTAAAAATTGGAATAACATTTTGTCCATTTTGAAGAAAGCTAATGGTTTTGAAATTATAGGGTGGAATTATCTCTTTTTCAACTTGAGAATTAGAAACAATACCAATCAATAAAACACCTAAGGATAGCAACTTTTTTAGCATATGTTTAAAATAAGAAATGTAAAGATACTAAAATTAACTTATTAAGAATAAGTGAATAGTTATGATTTATTTAAAACAAACCGGAATAATTTCTCCTTTTGCCAAACAATATTTTTCGACTAATTCTGGTGCTAATTTATGGGTATAATCTTCTTCTGTTACTTTAAAACCAATACTTCTTAGTTTGTCAAAATAATCTCTTCCATACACACGAACATGATCATATTGACTAAATATTTTAGCTCGTTCTTTTTGGTCAACAATAGTGTCATCAGAAAATGTAGTTGCTCTAGATAAGTCTTGTGGTATTTGAAAAATTCCCATTCCGCTTGGTTTTAATACACGATACAATTCTTGCATCGCTTTGGAGTCATCAGGAATATGTTCTAAAACGTGATTACATAAAATCACATCATAGCTATTGTCTTCAAACGGCAAATTACAAATATCTGCTTTTACATCGGCTAAAGGAGAAAGTAAATCTGTAGTTGTGTAATCGATATTAGGTTGTTTTTTAAAACGCTTATAGAATTCCTGTTCAGGAGCAAAATGCAATACTTTTAATGCTGAACTGGTTTCAGCATCTTTTCGTAATTTAATTCGTTTGTTTTGGGTTATAGGAGAATCTGAATCTAGTTCAGATTGAAAAAAATCAGTTTCATTCTGCAAATACAACCACAATAATCGGTGTCTCTCTAAAGAAAGTGTACTTGGAGAAAGCACATTGTTTCTTTGATTTCCGTATCCGTAAGGTAAAAACATACGAAAACTTTTTCCGTCTATAGGATCGGTAAATTTATTTCCTTGGAGTAAAAAAGCTAAGATTGGACGAACCACAATGCTTAACCGAATAAGTATTGGTCTTGGTATTGTATTTAATATGAATTTGAATATTTTCTTCATTATAGTACTAAAGGATTTTTACGAAACTCATCTTCCTCATTACTCTCAATTCCTAGTGCTTTATAGATATATCCAAAGGTTGAAAGTAATTCGGGTTTTCCATCTACTAACGCTACATTGTGTTCAAAATGAGCACTTGGTTTACCGTCTGCGGTTAAGATTGTCCAACCGTCTTTGAGTTGCTTAATATTTTTGGTGCCCATATTAATCATCGGTTCAATGGCAACTGTCATTCCTTCTATGAATAGTTTTCCGCGACCGCGTTTTCCATAATTTGGCATTTCGGGATCTTCGTGCATTTTTGTACCTAATCCATGACCAACCAATTCCCGAACTACACCATATCCGTGAGATTCGCAATATTTTTGAATGGCATTACCAACATCTTCTACTCGATTACCAATTCTAAATTCTCTTATTCCAACATACAAAGATTCTTTGGTAACTGTTAAAAGTTTTTTAACCTCTGGAGTTACTTCGCCAATTTCAAAAGAGTAAGCGTGATCGCCGTAAAATCCGTTTTTCAATACACCGCAATCAACAGATATCACATCGCCCTCTTTCAACGGAATGTTGTTTGGGATTCCGTGAACCACTTGAGCATTTGGACTCATACATAGTGAATTAGGGAAGCCATATAAGCCCAGAAAGCCAGGAATGCCGTCGTTATCTCTTATAAATTCTTCAGCTAGTTTGTCTAGTGCTAAAGTGGTTACGCCCGGTTTTATAACCTTCGCTATTTCACCTAATGTTTTTGAAACTAATAATGCACTATGACGCATTAATTCAATTTCTTCGGCAGTTTTTGGAATGATCATTTTTTCAACATTAAGATTGCAAAAGTAGCTATTTCTTTTATAATCCAATCTATTGATTAAAATGATATTTCTTTAAATAATTAGCAATCATTAATCAGGATTTGCCATGATTTTAAACAATTCGGCATTGGAATTGAAATAACGATTTTCTATAGAAAGTTGCGAAATCTGGGCTGTTACCAAATTATTTTCACGAGTATTAATTAAGAATATAGAACTTTCACCAAAAGTAAATAATCGTTCTTCTGAGTTGAGCATGGTTTGATTGTCTTTTACTAAATCATCAATCAATGATTTTTGTTTTTCAAGTGATGAAATCTCAGTCTGTTGTGCATTGATCTTATTGGTTAATTGAACTCGCTCTAAATCTAAATTGAATTGGGCATCTTGTAATTTAAATTTGGTAATTTTTAAACTACCGCGTTCTTTTCTTAAAAAAACAGGAAAATAAAAATTAAGGCCTATTTTATAATCTTGGAATTTATAATCGCTAAAAGCACTTGGTTCCGAAAGATACGAGTAACCAAGATCAATTTTAGGCAATAACATATTGGCTTTGAGTTTCCGCTCCACATCGAGCATTTGTATTTTATTTTCCAAAGCATTTATTTTCGGATGATTAACAATAGATGGATTCGCCATCATTAACTCATTCGTTCGTAAAGTTTCTTTTATCGTTGATAATAATTTTTCCTCCGGAAAAATATCTTCTTGTAATTCTAATGGAATATTGTTTTCGAGCCATAAATAGTTAGATAAATCTAGCTTTGCCTTTGCTAATTTTAGTTTACTGTCTTCTAAACTTAACTCTCTATTTCTGACAATAATTCCAGCTTCAACACTATCAATCGCTGGTCTGTCACCTTCTCTAATTAAGGTAGCAATTCCTTTATATCGAATGTTGGCATTCGCTAAATAGGTTTCATACATTTTTACTTCATTATAATTTCGCTTCCAATTAAAGTAAGCAATAGAAGCATCATATAGAACAGCAATAGCGCTAAGTCTTTGTTGTGCTTGACTCAGTTTTAGTTGAATTTTTGCCATTCTTAAATCGGCCATTCGCTGATTAATAAATAAACCTTGACCAATAGGGACGCTAATCCCTAGTGAGGTCAAACCTTGATTTGGCATGGTGTTTTCTGGATTTAAGAAAACGCCTTCGCTATTATCAAAACCTGCTTTTATTTCTATTCCGTACCATGTTGGGATTTTAAAACTGCTATTTAGAAGCGAATAATACTCGCTGTCTTTGAATTTTTTCTGTTCAAAATCAACTTCTATTTTGGGGTCAAATCCACCACGAGCCATCATAAGATTGGCCTGCGCAAAACCAATTTCAAGATTGGCACTTTTAACCAGTGGATGGTATTTTTTTACATAGCCCAAAAACTCGTCATATTTGAGTTCTTTAGAAACTACATTTTGAGCAACACAATGGCAGCTGATAAAAAAAAGTAAGTAAAAAAGTGATTTCATTATTTTTTATCTTTAACTCCAGATTCTTTAGGTTGATAATAATTGGGAGGAAAACCGTTTAAGGTTCGCCATAATTCAAACCATACCGGAACATTATCTAAAAGAGCTAGGGTTTGTGCACCTGAACCAACACTGACTTGTTTTGGCCAAGCTTCTTCTTCGGCATCGGGAGCTATAAGTACTCTGAATTTACCGTTTGTACTAATAAAATTTTCAACGGCTACAATTTTTCCGCCAAAGGTACCATAACTCATTCCAGGCCAGCCCGAAAATACAATGGTTGGCCAACCATCAAACCAAACTCTCACTTTTTCCCCTTTGTGAACTAATGGTAAATCGGTTGGAGACACAAAGGTTTCAACCGCGATATCATATTTAGAAGGCATAATACTAACGATTTGAGTTCCTTCTTTTATGGTTTCTCCAAGTCCAGATTGCAATGCTCTATTGACATAACCACTTTGTGGTGCTTTGATGTAATACATACCATTTCGTATCTGATAATTTACATATTGATTTTTAAGTTTACCTACTTGGGCTTCGGTATCAAACTGATTACTCATCGCCGTAAATTGATCACTTCTTGCTTTTTGTTCTTTTTCGTTATATTCAGCTGAAATTCTGTTTATTTCAACTTTAGCGTTTATCAATTCGTTTTTACTCGTTAGCAATTTATTTTCCTGAGTGATAATTTTAGCTTCAGCATCTTGTAATTTTAATCGTTTCTCTTCAAGATCAGTTACCGCTTTTAATCCTTCTTTGTTTAAGGTAATCGAACGATTGTTTTGAGTTGTGGCTATTTTTAATTGCGTTTTTACGGCAATTAAATCAATACTATCACTGGTTACTTTTAATATACTTTGGCGAATTTTATTTTGCGCTTGTTGCAATTTTAAATTCCGTTCTCTTTTTATTGCTTCGATTTGCGCATCGAGTGTAGTTACTTTATCACCATAAGAAATACGCGCCATTTCTTTCGCTTTCATTTGGTTTTCGGTATTTTTAACCAAATCGGGATCTAAGTAATCTTCTTTGGTTTCTGAGATAAATAGTATAGTGTCGCCTTTGTTTACATAGTCACCTTCTTTAACATACCATTTTTCGATTCTTCCTGCAATAGCGGTGTGAATAGTTTGAGGACGTTGATCGGGTTTAAGGGTTGTAACAGCACCAGAACCCGAAATATTTTGGGTCCAAGGGAGAAATAGAATGATTAAACCTAGAATTGAAACCCCTATAATTATTTTATTTAAGATTTTATAGTGTGGTCGATGCGCTAGATTTTTAACGGTTTTAAACTGTTCTATGTTCTCGGTAATCTTATTGTTATTTGAAATATTTAGCATAGAATTATATTTTTGAGTCGTTAACTATTTTTCCATCATGCATGGTTATTGTTCGGGTGCATTTTTGTTTCCAATATTTATTTTTTGAAGCCACAATTAAAGTCCATTTATTTTCTTTTGCGGTTAAGAAGTCAATTATTTCTTGAGCAATATTGGTGTCCATTTTATCTAAAGCTTCTTCAATAAAGAGTACTTTAGGTTTTGAAATTATACATCGAGCTAATAGTATTTTTTGAGCATTTGAGGATGATAACTGTCTTCCTTCAGGAAAAATTTTAGTATCCAAACCTTGGGGTAAAGATTTAATAAAATTGCCCAACTTTACACTATCTATTGCCCATTTTATTTGTTCTTGGGTAATGTTTGGATTTTTAAAAGTGATATTTTCTAAAATGGTACCTTCAAATGGAGTTTCACCACTAAGAATGGTTCCTATTTGTGATCGATATTGTTCTAAATCAATTTTCCGATAAGTGTCATCATTAATAAAGAAGGATCCAGAGTTAGGTTCTAGTAATCCACAAAGAATTCGCATAAATGTAGTTTTCCCCGAACCATTATCACCTTCAAGAAGTATTTTTTCTTCATTTTCGATTTTTAGATTGACTTGATTTAAAATTAAATCAGTAGAGTCAGGGAATTTGTATTTAATATTTTCTGCTTCAAGTGTAATATTGTTGTAGCAAATTTCGTTTGAAATTTCATAAGTATTTTCCGTTTCAAGATCGGTAATCTGTCCGATTTTTTCAACAGCAGTTAATACATCATATAATGTTTCAAGACCAACCACAATTTTTTCAACAGAACCAATTACCAATAATATAATAATTTCAGCCGCTACGAACTGACCAATGTTCATTTGCTGGTTAAGAACTAAATAGCCGCCAATTAATAAAAGCCCTGCCGTAATAATTACTTTAAAAATAATTAGTTGAGAATATTGTTTTTTGATGACATTGAAATGTTTTTCACGGTATTTTAAATATTCATACACTAATTTGTCGTTCTTACTTAAGGCAAACTCAAAATTGGATCTTTTTCTAAAGCTAAAATTATTTCGAGCTATTTCTTGAAGCCATCCCACCACTTTATACTTATACTTAGATTCTTTCATGCTTGTTTCCAATCCGGTCGAATAGGAAAATTTAAAAATAATGTATAAAAGAAAGATTAAAATGATTCCAAAAAATATAAATAATGGGTGATAAAGAGAAAGTAAAATAATTCCGAAAACAATTTGTAAAAGCGCGGTAGAAAAATCAATCAATAACTTAGAAGCTCCTTTTTGAATCGTGATGGTATCAAAAAAGCGATTGGCTAACTCTGGTGGATACTGATTGTACAATTCTTCAAATTTTATTTTGGGTAATCTGTAACCAAACTCAAATGACGAACGCACAAAAATCTTTTGTTGTAAATTCTCAGTTATTCTCAGTTGCATAATCGATAAAATACCCACTAAAGCAACTCCAATGATGACAATTACGACTAATACAATCCAGGAGACACTAACTCTTCCTGATTGAATCAGGTTTATAATGGCTTGTATTCCGAGCGGTAAAGATAAACTAACCAAACCAGCAAAGATGGCATAAAAAAACACTTGAGAAATGTCTTTTTTATCCATTTGCAATAAACTAGTTAAACGTTTTAGTGGAGTTGGCTTCATGGTTATTGTGTTAAAGTTTTGGAAACTAAATTGATATAAAAATCGGTTGGAGATATCGTTTCATTACAATTGGTAATGGTTTTCAAATGGTTTTTGAGAAAATGTTGGTGTAATGCACCTTCCACAATTGTAGATGCTAAGCTTTTTGAATAGGCATATTGTGGATTCACCACCTCGATCATGGCTACTAATCGATTGACTACTCTTTTATAAATTAAGAAAAACCCTTCTTTGTTTTCATTATCAACTTCTTTGGTCATCATAGTTTTGGTAAACTCAGTAATGATAATTTTATTAAGAATAGATTCATTAATATGTTCTGTTTGGCTATCATCTTCAATTTTTTGAGTCACTACAGTAATGGCTTTGTTTAATTTGTCATTTGGATTTTCTATATTATTGGTTTCAAAAACCAATCGGTATTCAATCCAACTCCAATACCACGACGAAAGGTATACTAATAACTTGTGTTTACTTTCAAAATAGCGATAAATCGAACTTTCATTGGAACCAATACGTTCACCAAGTTTTTTGAAAGTAAAATTTTCAAAGCCAATTTCATCCATTAAGAGAATACTTTCTTGTATAATCTTTCTACCCAGTGATGAGGTCTCAGGATCTTTGACATAAATTTTGTCATTGACGTGTATTTTTAGAGATAAAAGTAAGTTGTTCATTTTTTAATCATTTGTTGAAGGATGAAAATCATGCTTCTGTTTTTGTTTTAAATCAAAATTATAAAGTAAAGCGATGTTAAAGAAATCGCGTCCTGTTTCGTCATTAATTTTATAATCAAATTGATGGATATAGCCCGTTTGAATGGCTAAATTTTCAGAAAACTCATAACCGCCACCTATAAAAAGTCGGTTTCTTTCAAAAAACGGTTCATTATCTGTAAAGAAAATTTCATTCCAAGCACTTAAATAAAAGGTTTTGGGTTCGATTTTTTTTCCTTGTAACGGAATCACAGCCGATAATCGGTACCTAAATCTATTTCGAAATCCGTTTGAGGTGAATCGTTGTTCGGCACGGTACCGATGCTCAAAAATGATATAATCGAAAGGATTTTTTAAATTTACTTGAGCCCAAGTTCGAATTTCATTGTTTTGGATGGGTGATTCAAAATTTCCACCTTCGCTATACGTATTATAATCTCCGATTCCTGTTGTTACTGAAAAATTTGGCTTTATTTTATAAGTAGCACCAACTTTTAGTTCATAATAATGAAATTCATCATAAAATGAAAGACTCCGAATTTGACCTTCCGAAAAAATGCTCCATTTTGGGTTTATTTTCATAGTCACATTGAGAATATTCCAAGAGCCAATTTTACTTTCGTTTTGGGAGAATACCATCGAAAAATTGAGCAGTATGGTAATAATGAAGATTCTTTTCATTTATTAAGCAACATTATTTTGTTTAACGGTTTTCATTTGAATTACATCTACTAAAAAGGCAAATGCCATAGAGAAATAGATGTATCCTTTCGGAATTTCAAAATGAAATCCTTCGGCAATTAAGGAAACTCCAATCATCATCAAGAAACATAATGCTAACACTTTGAATGATGGATGCTTTGAAATAAACTCACTAATTGGTTTTGAAGCAAATAACATAATGATTACGGTTACAATAACAGCTGTATACATAACCCATAATTCTTGAACCATACCCACAGCTGTAATAATTGAATCTATAGAGAAAACTAAATCTAAAATTATGACTTCTCCAAGTAGTTTGCCAAAACTTCCTTTTTTTGGAAGTTCTGATTCGGGTGAATTGACCGCTTCTGTTTTATGATATATTTCCTTGGTGCTTTTGTAGATTAAGAATAGTCCTCCAAGAATTAAAATAATTCCTTTTCCAGTAAAATCTACCTCTGCTATGGTGAATAATGTTTTGTCTAATTTTAATATCCATGAAATTAATGCGAGTAAGCACAAGCGCATTAGCATCGCCAATCCAATTCCCCAATAACGCAGTCTGTTTCTTTGGCTCTCGGGTAGTTTGTCTGCTAAAATAGAAATGAATATTATGTTGTCTATTCCTAAAATTACCTCTAGAGCAATAAGTGAAAGGAGTGGAATTATTGAATCAATCATTGTTTTTAATTTACAGTCTTATTTTGAAACCAAAATTTAAGTTCTCTAAATCTCGTAACTCTGGTTTTATTTCATTTTTTCTGAGGTCAAGATATTGAAGATGATCCAGACCTTTTAATTCTTTGGGAACTTCTTTAAATTTATTGTTGTTTAAGTATAAAGTTTCTAAACTCGTTAACTTAAAAATATTTTCAGGTAATTTATTCAGATTGTCATTTTCGAGGTGTAATTCTTTTAAACGGGGTAATTCGCTTAATAAATCTATATTTTCAGAAAGCTTTAAATTTTTTTCATCATTTAAGAACAGTACTTCTAAATTTGATAATTCTTTAATCGATTTTGGCAATGTTTTAAAATCATTTCCACTTAAATCAAGAATTTTAAGATTTTTTAGAATACCAATTACTTCTGGTATTTCTTTTAAATGATCATTCTTCAAACTTAAATACTGTAGGTTAACAAATTTTGACCAATCCGTATTTTGTAGATTAATATTTTGATTACTCAAATCGAGTCGGTATACTTTTTCAGGATTCTTTAGGGCTTCTTCAATTTTATTGTACTCCTTTTGGATTTGTGTCGAATCAATAGCAACTTGACTCACTACCAGCTGCGTATATAAAGCGAAAATCAAACTTAAAATGGATAGTGTAGTTTTCATAATTAATGATTCAGATTAATTAATTGCAAATATAATAGTAATACTATTAAAAATGTAAATTTAACTTTAATTTAGCTAAAAATAATAGTCTTATTTTTTTTATGTTTACACCTTTTTGCAGTCTTTAAGAATATGTATTTTTTTCAATTATTGAAATTGACTTTTGTAATATTAATGAGTTTGGAATGGTAATGATTTCTCCTTTTTGTGTTTTAAGATGCACAAAAAAATAGGTTAAATCTGAAATCTCTCCAGAGAATGGATAATCTTTGTCTAAAACTTCGATGCAGTCACCTATTTTTAAAGGATGATTAAAGAATAAAATGATACTCGATGTAATATTGGATAGTAATGACCATTGAGCAAAAAAGGCAATACCCAAAGCGGTTAAAATAGTGCTGGCAAAAATGGCTATTTCACTTTGTTTCAATCCCCAAATGGCAGAAATAAATATAATTGCTCCTAGTAAGTTTAGTAAATTGATTGCTTTAACTATCATCTTCCTCCTACCTCTTTGCAAATGGGTGTTTTTTAATACATTGTTAATTAAATTTATAGTTACAAAATAAGAAATTATATAAATTCCAATAACAATTGCAGTTTCGATTAGTTGAATGTCTAGTGTTTTCATAACTAAATAATATTAAAGCATGCAAATATAATAGTAATACTATTAAAAAAGTAATTTTAACTTTTATTTATAATTTTTCATTTATGAGAAATATCATTTTTTAAAATTTTATTCTAATCTAATTTTGTAAAAAATTATAATATATGAGCCAATATGTAACTGCAGCAGAAGCTGTACAAGTGGTTAAATCTAACGATAGAGTATACGTTCAGGCTGCTGCAGCAACTCCAAGTATTTTGACTAAAGCATTAGCAGATCGATATTCTGACTTACGAAATGTTGAAGTCTGTCATCTTCACGCCGAAGGCGAGGCTGCCTATGCTAATCCGGAATTAGCCGAAAGTTTTCATGTCAATTCATTTTTTATTGGCGCCAATGTGCGTCATACATTAAAAGCTGGAAACGGTTCCTATACCCCAGTTTTTCTTAGTGAATTACCTAATTTGTTTCGAAAAAATGTATTGCCTATTGATGTGGCTTTTATTCATGTGTCACTTCCAGATAACCATGGTTATTGTTCCTTGGGAGTTTCGATAGAAGCAACTATAGCTGCTATAGAAAATGCTAAGATTGTAATTGCACAAGTGAATCCTCAGATGCCACGAACATTTGGTGACGGAATATTACATGTTTCTGAAATTGATTATTTGGTAGAAGTAGATGTCCCAATTTTTGCTCATGAAGAAGCACCTTTTTCAAAAGAGGAAGAGCAAATAGGCAGATATGTAGCTTCGTTAATAGAAGATCGAAGTACATTGCAAATGGGAATTGGTTCTATACCAAATGCTGCGTTAGCGCAATTGAAAAACCATAAAGATTTAGGCTTGCATACCGAGATGTTTTCAGACGGTGTTATTGATTTAATCGAAAATGATGTGATCAATTGCAACTATAAAGGTACGTTGCGAGGTCGTGTTTTGGCTACTTTTTTAATGGGTTCTAAACGATTATATGATTTCGTTAATGATAATCCGTTTATAGAAATGAAAGAATCATCCATGGTAAATGATACGGCACGTATACGTAAAAACCCAAAAATGGTAGCGATTAATTCTGCTATCGAAGTGGATGTGACGGGACAAGTTTGTGCTGACTCTATTGGAGCCAATATGTATTCTGGAGTAGGAGGTCAAATGGATTTTATGAGAGGCGCTTCTTTAAGTGAAGGCGGCAAAGCCATTATTGCGCTACCTTCTTTAACCAAAAAAGGAGAAAGTAGAATTGTGCCTTATCTCAAACAAGGAGCAGGTGTAGTTACCACACGTTCGCATGTTCAATATATTATTACTGAAAATGGAATTGCCAATTTATATGGTAAAACGTTAAAGCAACGGGTAACCGAACTGGTTAAAATAGCACATCCAACACATCAAGAAAGTATAGAGAGAGCGTATTATGAAATGCTGAAATAAATAAGATAGTTACCAATTTGGATGCTACTATTACATAGCTTATTTACTTTGTAACAATTTACTCTATCTATAATTATTTTAGCGTTTTAATGTAAAATGACTCATAAACTCTTTTTTGATTTGGTTTTTTTCATAAATGATTTTGAACCAATAATCATCTGAAGGAAGCAATCTTCCATTAAATGTCCCATTCCATCCCGATTCATATGGGTCAATTTGTTTAAGAAGTTTTCCATAACGATCGAAAATATAAACTGCCATTGAATCAAAAATGGTAGCGCCGCCAATTTTCCAAATATCGTTATAGCCATCACCATTTGGGGTAAAATATTTAGGATAATCAGCAACAATAACAGTTGTCGATAACTGACTACAAAAATAGAGGTCTGTAACCGTTAAGGTGTGAATGCCTAAAGGAACATTAGTAAATACGGGACTTGTTTGCCAACCTGAGTCGTCTAATGCATACAAAAAATTGTTTGAAGCTGGAATGACTTGAGCAGTAAATGTATTATCGGTTCCAAAAGCGATCAATTCACCGGGATTGGCTGTTATCGAAAAAGGAACCACCGATTTTAAAGTAGTAAAATTAAAAACACTAGAACACAATGAACTGTTAGTCGTATTAGTAAT
>CANHWG010000028.1 GCA_947464335.1 Flavobacteriaceae bacterium | reverse complement strand
TGGTAAAGCCATCCATGGAGATTTATAAATATCTTTAACCAAAGTTCTATCACCTAACATAAAGTTTAAACTTAAAACTTGATTAACGGCAGTAATATCTATAATTATATCATCATTAAATTCATTTATAATATCATTAAAAAATTCTTTAAAGACTATTTTACCTTCTTTATCATTAAAATAATAGGGATTATTAAAACCCAAACTATTATAATTTTTGTATAATTTCATAAACTTATCTAGAATTCAATTATAACCGATTACCCTTTTTGAACACTTAATCTAAGTATTGTTTTGCCCATATTTCAAAACCTAATAACAACCAAATGGCATCCAATTGTTCGGGAGTAGCTTTCGAAATATTTTTAACCCAAAGAGAAAGCTCTTTAAGTTCAAAACAATTTCTTTTTTTTAGACTTGGTTCAATCTGATTATGCCATTTATCTTGAAAGACTTGAGTGGACATAAATTCTCGCAATGGAATACCAAAACCAATTTTATCTCTATAAGCAAAGTTTTCATTAAACTTTTCGGTACAAATGTCTTTCAAAATCTTTTTGCCTTCTAATTTATTTTTATGTTTTGCAACTAAATCATCTCCCGAAATATTTAATGAAACTCTAACCATTTCATTGTCTAGATAGGGAACCCTATTTTCTACAGAATGAGCCATAGACATCTTGTCCTGTCGCATTAACAAATCGGGCAAATACGTTAATATTTCATATTTGCGTTGACGAAGAGTTATTTCTCCATTTAATTTTTTTATTGTTTTGGTTCGATCTATTAATGCATTGGAAATTTTGAAATTAGGTTTCAAAGCTTTAGCTGTAGTAATACTTCCAAAAGCAGTTTCCATAATCATTTTTTTATCTCTATTTAAAGCATAACTTAAATATTCAAGTATATGGTTTTTATTATGTATTAAACCTCGAAAAAAAGATTTTGTTAGAACTTTGTTCTCTTTTGCTCTAATAAAACGACTGTAACCCGCCAATGATTCATCAGAACCTTCCCCGCTCAATAAAACCGTAACATGTTTTTTAGCTTGTTCACTTATTAAATAAATTCCAATCGTATTTGGATGATTTAAAGGTTGTTCAAAATGCCAAATGGCTTTTTCAATAACATCAAAATAATAGTGTGCATCCATTTCATATTTGTGAGCTTTGAGCGATAACTTATCAACAACGTAATCAATGTATCTTTCTTCCGAAAATTTGGGGTCTTTAAATGTAATTGATATCGTTTCTAAATTACCTTTGTCAACTTTTTGAGAAGCGTAATAAGTAACTAAGGACGAGTCAACTCCACCTGAAAGTTGACAACCTAATTTAACATCGCTAATCATCTGTGATTCGACACTTTTTCGTAAAGTATCCTCTAATATATACTTTGCCTCAGTATTTGGAATTCTATTGATTCCTTCATTGTCTAGTTCGAAATATATCTGAGTGTGTACTTCTCCATTTTTAATACTTAAATATGTCCCTGGAGTACAATTGATGATGTTTTTAAAAAGTGTATTGTTGATCACATTTCTAAACAATAGAAATTCATCCATTTGACTAAAATCAGCTTGGAAATGAAAATCAGGTAAGAACTTGAAACTTTTCATTTCAGAAGCAAAAGCAATCCTATTTTCTTCTTGCAGAATATACAACGGTTTAATACCAAAACGATCACGAGCTAGGAACAAAGTATCCAATTCAAAATCATAAATGGCCAAAGCAAACATTCCATTAAGCAAGCTAAGCATTTTATCTATTCCATATTCTAGATACAAATGAAGTACAATTTCAGTATCGGAAGTACTTTTAAATGAATGTCCTTTCTTCATCAAATCATCTTTGAAATCAAAGGCATTGTATATTTCACCATTCATCATTAAAATTACTTTTTTATCGGGACTCACCATGGGTTGATGACCCATAGGAGAAAGATCTAAAATACTCAATCGATTAAAGCCAAAAAGTAAATCTTTAGCTGAAGTAAATTTTGCCTCATCTGAAACAATTATTTCTTCAAAGCTTTTTTCTTTGGTATTGATGCCAACAATTCCTGAATCATCTGGACCACGATGTTTTTGTATCGCAATCATGTCACGAATGACTTTAGTATTGGTTTCTAAAGTTGCATTTAGAATAAAATATCCTGTAAATCCGCACATAATTATTTGTTAGTGTTAATAGAATTGAGTAATATATCTCGATGTGCTTCACATCGAATTAAATTGGTAAATAAAAGTTTCTTTTTAGAAGTTATGATTGAAGGTAGTAAACCTTTTTTATATAAACTAGGTAAATACTTTCCTCGATAGGGTTGTATCCATGTATTCATAACCGGTTTCCAAGTTTCAACATATTCATTAAATTTTTTTTCTAATGAAACGTCATCTTGTATGATTGTATTTAATTCATAAACCTTTTTTTGTATTGATTTTTTTTCGCTTTCTGACAATATAAACAATCCTAATTCAGCATTATTTTGAGTAAAATAATCAATATCGAAAGAAACTGGTTTAAGTTTTTCAAATTGTAACCGAACCATCATTCCTTCATTCCAAGGTTTATTTTGCAATCCTTGCCAATCAAAACAAAAATTTCCTAAGCTGTAAAAAATGGGTGCCTCTTTATAGACTTCATATCCAGAAATAATATGAGTGTGATGTCCAATAACCGCATGAGCACCGGCATCGACAAAAAAACGATACCATTTTTTCATTCTTGGACTAGGCAATTCATAATGTTCGTGTCCGCCATGAGCAATGACAACGATAAAATCAACGCTTTTTTGTGCCTCTTTTATTTGGTTAAATACATTAACCAAATCCATCGGATTACAACCCGGAGTTTCATCGTTTGTTGTAGTCCATTCGTTTTCGGCTATGTTGATAAATGCAAATTTCAAATTATCTTTTTCCCAAAAGAAAGTCTTGGATGCTTCTTCAAAATTTTGACCACTACCGAACCATTGAATTTGATGTTTTGTTAAACTCTCATAGGTTTCTTTCATTCCCTGCCAACCATAATCTTTAAAGTGATTATTAGCAGTAGCTACCACTTTACAATTTAAATGATTTAGAATAGCTGCAGTTTCTGGTAATGCTTTAATATGTGGTCCGGTTTTTTGTATTGGAGAACTACTTGTAGTTAAAGGACATTCTAAATCAATTACATTTAAATCATTGGCATTAAAAAAAGATTGGACACTTTCAAACAACGATTTCCAATCATTAGATTTAAATCTATCTTCTACTCTGAGCCATGGACAAAAATCGCCCGTAAATCCTATTGTAATCATACAAAATTATATAATTGATCTGTTGTTATGAAAATAACATCAGGCCATTTTTTTATTACTTTTTTTAATATACAGTCCAAATCTCTCAAACCTCTGTCTCTATTTTTCTCGTTAATAAAACCAATAAAATTAATACGGTGAGAACAAATTACGGCTGGTTTATCAAATAAAAATGCAGATTGTATTTGAGCCATACAACTGTTAACCCAATCTTTTTGAGGCAACATGCTTGGCTCGAAAAAACAATTCCGAACATTATACTTTAATCCATTATTAACTTCTCCAAAACTATGTTTTATTGATCTATAAGAATTAAAGGTTCCGGTTGGATGTAATTGTGATTTTAGGCCTTGTAACCATTCTATACCCTTTGAAGCCAAAAAGGGTTCTAAATTTGAATCCCAATTATAACATGGCGCAATAAAGCTTTTAGATTTATAACCGAAATGCTCTTCAAAGACTTTCAATCCTTCTTCAATTATTAGTTTATGTTGTTGAATTTCATCTTGGATATCCCAATCAAAAGCTTCCATAAAACTATAATCCTCTTTTCCGGAATACGTAGTTTGCCGTTCAAAAGAAGTTAGTATATCCTTATTTTTAGTTTGTAACGCTTTCATCCATCTATTTAAATTCAGATGTTCTCTACCGTGAAATTGAGGATGAAATAGATCCTGGCTAATCCCTTGATTTAAAATTTCCCAATTATTTTGGTGCTTTGGATACTTCTTGTATGTTGTAGTAAAAGGTTCCCAAAAATAATACTGATAATCATGTGCTTTAATTTTTTCAAAATCAGGGTTAGCCATAATGCTATTGGCAGTAATAATTGGTGATTTTCTGTCACTACCTTTAAATGAACTTAAAACCTCAAACAACTTTTCTAAATCTTCTTGAGATTCTAAAGAATCATTTTTATAGATACTTTTTGAAATTTCAAAACCTTTTTTATCAAAATAGGAAACACACTCTTTTGATGGTGTTCGAATTGCGCCCCAATCATCCGATTCTATAATTACTAATTTATCTTTTACTGAAATCCCTTTTTTATTAATTAAACTCGCACTTGCAAAAGATTTGAGATACGGAATTGTTTTATTCATATCTAAACTATCTATTTGATTAAATCAATTAATGGTATGTTAATATCTGTAAACAAAACTACAAGAGGATTAGTAAACGTTGTAATATTAAAAAAATCGAAAGACATACGGATAGATATAATACAAAACAGTAAAAGTAAAGGGGATAAAATAGTTGCACTTTTAGTAACTAAATGAAACTTTAAATGTGTAATTGCTATAAAACAAGTTGCTATAGAAAAAAGAAACGCTACGTCTAAAAATCGTCCACCCGACGGCAACAAACTAGTAATATTAGCCACTGCCAGTAATAAGAGTGAAAAACCTAATAATTTTTGTACACTCTTGGTCAAATCCACTTTAAATAATATAAACAACATAAATACGAAAGTAAAATAGGAAAGAAGCTTTTGATAATAATTGACATACCAATTACGGCTGCCTATACCATCATAAAAAGTTTCAACATATTCATCATTTAAATAACTTTTTACTTTTGGCTGAAGAAAATCAGGTAAATTTAACTCTAAAAAGGTACGTATGAATTCAACATTAAGTTCTGCAACAAAAAAGCTGGCTAAATAAAAAAGATATATAAATCGATAATTTAATCGAACTAAAGTATAAATCAGAAAAATACCTATAGGCAGTATAAAAGAAAAATGAAATAAGACACTAGATAAAACAATGAATATCCCTTTTTTCTGGTTATGGTATAAATATAAAAAAGCACCATAAAAGAAAATATGAGAGGCAGTGTTCATCCGAACACCGGTAACTGTCCAAAATCCTAAAACAAAACTAAAAGTGAGTAACAATAGTATGGGTAACCAAGATAATTCTCCTCTAGTTTCGTTTAAAACAAGCCAAATGTTATTAATATAAAAATAGCCAAAAACAAAGCCATAAAAAAAAAATAATAGTTGGCCATTATCCGTAAATAATGAAAAAAAATATGTGACAATACCAACATAAAGGTCAGGTAGACCTTCCGTTTCATTAAAAAAACTGGCTTTAAAAGTATCAAAATCTACTGAATTTGCATGCATAACTATCAACCTTTCAACATATTCCGAACCGTCAACAGCTTCATTATTTACCATTGACATACCAAAGAAGGCAACAAAAGCAATAAGTGTAGGCTTAGCCCAGGTGCTTCTGTAATACTTAATTGCATTAATAAACCCTAAGAAAGGACAAAACAAAAAATAGAGAAATGCATTTTTCATTTATCTATTAATTTTAAAAATTGTTGGGTAACATTTTCAATTTTAAACTTTTCAATGTTATCAAAAACAGAAGCTTGACTATAATCGCCTTTTAAAAATGCGGCTACAATTTCATAATCAAATTCATTCGCAAGTGAAGAAAGAATTGGTCTTCCTGTTAGATAATAATCTATTAATTTACTTGGAGCTTGATGAACTGGGTCATAGGCAATGTTTACTAAAAAATCCATACTACTAAGTTCTTTAAGTAGTTCTATTCTAGGAATATAATTTTTAATGACTAATTTGTCTCCTAACTTAGCTTTATAGGGTAGTAACAAATCTTGTGTTTCTGTATAAACTATAAATTTGAATGGTTCTTCTATCGTAACTAGAAAATCTAATAAATGAGAGGGATTTCTTGTTGTTCGCATGAACGTTCCTGCGAAAGCAAAAGTCGTAATTTCATTTTTCGAATAGTTTTTTTTCTCTACTTCATCAAACTTAAAGCCTTGAGGAATTTCAATTATCTTATGATGAAACTCTGGATAATAATTTTCTTTCATCATGATTTTGGGTATAGCTATATAATCTGCTTTTCTACAAAACCATTTTTCTAAATATTTAAAATAAAATAACTTGTTAAAACTATCGTGATAAGCACCCATAAAAGCATCACCACAATCAGCTACCCATTTTGTTGCTAAAGGTTTGTTATTTGTTCGAGCCCAAACAACTCCCCAGTGTATTGGATGAGGCACAGCTATTGATATTAACAAATCGAATGTCTCCTTTTCTTTTTTTAATGCTTTTTTTACCATAAACATTATTTCAAAATCTGGATATAATATCAATTGCAACAAAATTCTATTTACAATACGTTTAAATAAACTAAATAATTTTGGCCCTTTTACAACATCAATAATCGGAAATTTTCTTGTGCCTAAATCTTTTATTTGAATTCCGAATTCTTTTTCTATAGGCACATGAAGTTTATCATTTTTTAAGGTATAAAGCGTAACCTTATGCCCTTGTCGAGCAAGCTCTTTTACTAGTTCCGTTGTTCTAAATGAACGTGGACTGTTTTCAGGATAAAAAGCGCTGCTTACTACTAGTATTTTTTTGGATTGCATAAATTATTTTTGAATTAAAGCATCAACTATTTGTTGTCCGCTGGTTCCGTTTCCGTATAATGGCGTTTCAAAAATAATTGAATTTACAGTTACTGCTTTAGTTAGTGCATCGCTAATGGCATTTGTATTCGCACCCGTAATAATATTGGCTCCTTGTTCGACTAATTCAATCCATTCTGTTTGATCTCTTAAGGTAATACAGGGCACTTTATGAAAATAGGCCTCTTTTTGAACTCCACCAGAATCAGTTGCAATTAGTTCTGCATTTTTTTCTAGTAAAATCATATCCAAATATCCTATAGGATCAACTATGGAGATGTTTTGAGGAATCGCAATTCCAAAACTTTCTAACCTCTTTTTTGTTCTTGGATGTAAAGGCCAAATAATTTTATTTTTGTAATGATTTAGCCCTTTAAGAATAGAGGATAAGCGATTTTTATCATCGACATTTTCTGCCCTGTGCAATGTAACTAAAGCATACTTTTTGGATTCAATTTTTAATTCTTGGAGTAATGTATTGTTTTGCTCTACTTTTTTCCCATAGTAAATGGCTGCATCATACATGACATCTCCAACTTGTTTAATTTTACTCGAATCAATTCCTTCGTTGTTCAAATTTTTTACTGCAGTTAAAGTTGGAGTAAATAGAATTTCGCTTGCGTGATCTGTCAATATCCTATTTATTTCTTCTGGCATTTTTCTATTAAAAGAGCGCAATCCAGCTTCAACATGCGCAACAGGAATATGCAATTTAACCGCTGCTAGTGTTCCTGCCAAAGTTGAATCGGTATCACCATAAACTAAAACATAGTTAGGTTTTTCGTTTAGTAAAACATCTTCAATTTTTTCGAGCATTCTCCCTGTATTTTGACCATGTGAACCACCTCCTACTCCCAAATGATAATCTGGTTTTGGAATGTCAAGTTCATCAAAGAAAATATCAGACATGTTTGAATCAAAATGTTGTCCGGTATGTACAATTACTTCTATAATTTCTTCTGAACGCGATGCAATGGCTCTCGAAACTACAGCAGCTTTAATAAATTGAGGTCTTGCCCCAATAATCGTAACTATTTTTATCATATTTTTATTGAATGACTAATTATATTCATACCAAACTAACCCCATTTTCTGATAGAACATACTGATCTTTTGTATGTGGACATAGGTAAGTAGCATTTCCTTTTAAGGGTAAATCCATTCGTTCTCCAAATCGAGACATCCAACCAATTTGCTTAGCAGGAACACCTACCATTAAGGCAAAATCGGGAACGTCTTTATTAACAACGCTACCAGCGCCTACAAAGGCATATTTTCCAATTGTAACTCCACAAACTATAGTACAATTAGCCCCTAAAGTTGCCCCAATTTTAACTAAAGTATCTCTATATTCATCTTTACGAGTGACAGCTGAACGCGGATTATAGACATTAGTAAAAACCATACTTGGCCCACAAAACACATCATCCTCAAGGGTTACATTGTCATAAACTGAAACATTGTTTTGAATTTTGACATTGTTTCCAACTACAACCCGATTTCCTACAAAAACATTTTGACCAAGTGAACATTTTGTTCCAATTTTAGCACCACCACATATGTGTACCCAATGCCAAACTCTAGTTTCATTACCAATTAGTGCCCCATCATCGATTATGGCAGTTTCGTGTTTTGAATAATTCATTTTTATTTTTTTAAGAAAGGATGATAATCTCCGGTTAATCCCAAGGGTGTTTGTGTTCGTATTCCCCCAACTATTTCGATAGCTGCACGATTCTCTTCTAAACTGAATCCATTACCATTTAATATGTTTTCATATACTCTGGTATGCAAATCCGTAAATCCATCCGAAAACTCAATAGATCTGCCGTTCATTGTAAGAGAACGATAGGTTCTTTTGCCTTCATTTTTGGCATCTTCTGGAACATCATCTACATCAACCGATAAAAACCATCGAACTCTCGCTTTTTCATATTCAAGATATCCTGCAGCTTTAAACTCGTCTCGATAATGCAATTTGTTTTCTAATGTTTTCCCAAAAACAAAATGCAACATATCAAAAAAGTGTACGCCAATATTCGTAGAAACACCACCTGATTTTTTTTCATCTCCTTTCCAAGAATGGAAATACCATTTTCCCCTTGAGGTTATGTAGGTCAAATCTACATCAAATTTTGTCCCACTCGGAGCAGAATCTACCTCTTGTTTTAATGCTATTATAGAGGGATGCAATCTCAATTGAAGAATGGTGTGTACTTTCTTTCCAGTATCTTTTTCAATTGCTTGCAAAGCATCGATATTCCAATGATTTAAGACCAAGGGTTTTTCACAAATAGCATCCGCATTTGATCGTAAGGCAAAGCGAATATGTGAATCATGCAAGTAATTTGGTGAACAAATTGAAACATAATCTACAGCATGTCCGTGTTGTTCTCTTCTCAATTTGTCTATATGGCGATCAAATCGTTCAAATTCTGTAAAAAAATCAGCTTCTGGGAAATAGCTATCAATTATTCCAACTGAATCATTTACATCTAAGGAAGCAATTAAATCATTACCAGTATCCTTTATTGCTTTCATGTGTCTAGGAGCAATATAACCTGCAGCCCCAATGAGTACAAAGTTTTTCATAATCTAAGTTGAAATGTTAAGTTTAGAATTTATGTTAATATTATAATTATGAAAGATTATAATTTTTTATTCAAATTAATAGGAATATATATCATCATTACATATGATCAAAAGGTTTTCTATCAATAGCACTGTGAAAACGCTAATTATAAGCTAATTGTATTAAGAAAAGCCGTAGTTTGAAAAAAATCTACCGAATTGATTTAACAAAATTGGTAATCTTCGTTTTTAAACCTACTGGGATTCGGTCGGACAATGTGGCTAAGAATTCATGTTTCTTTTTTTCAGAAGGAAATTCATCATGTTTTCTTTCGGGCCTACTTAAATAGTCATCTAACATAGCCTGTGACCAATTCATTTTTTTTAGGAAGTATTCGATATCATCTTCCAATGCTTGTTGAGATATATAAGGAATTCCTTCCATACCTATTAGTGCCTCTTCTTTTGTAATTTGTTCAGCGGCCACCAAAGTGGAAAGATGTATAATTCGTTTATCTACACCAAATTTTTTCGGTAAAATATAGCCCTGGTAAAAACGGGTGAAAATCGATTCATAATGTTTGTAGGGATAAGGTTTGTAATTGAAATCCCTTTGTAACACTTCCAGAGCTTCAAATTTATTATAAGGCAAATAATCGAGAAAGGGGCAAAACTGTATAAGTTTTATATAATAATACCAGGCCCATTCTGAACTTCCTATTGCTGGAAATGTTTTCAGTTTAATATTGCCAAACTTTTTACCTAATGCAACAATATTTCTTTTATCTAATTTATTCCAATTCCAGCTTACCGGCAATGGAATGCCTTCGGTGGCTTTGTTGGCACCGGAAAGTATATAGCGAAGACCTTGTTTTTTTGCCTGTGTATAGATAACACCAAGCATCGCATTATCGTACAACAATTCGACATCAATTACATCAGCATCAAAAAATGCTTGCATCAATGCCCTGTATTCTTCCCAGTCAATAACATGTGTGTACAGATCAACTTCAAGTCCACGTACTAAATTTTCAATATTATTTTGTGCCAGTTCACTATTCCATCCATTATCCATATGAACCGCCAACGGTCGGAGTCCTAATTTTTTTACCTGCACCAATACCCAACTACTATCAACGCCACCGGATACACCAACAATACAATCATAAGGTTTTCCCTGCCCATTCTTTTTTACTTTAGCCACCAGAGATTCTAAGTCTTTTTGCTGTTGTACTGGATCTTTTTTTATGATGTGTGTATTCTGTTCTATAAATGTGGTGCAATAATTACAATAGCCTTCTTCATTGAAACTAGCACCAGGAATATTGATATTAACCAAACAGCGTTTGCACATCTGAATATTTTCTTGTTTCATATTTTTAACTCAATAATTTTATTAATTCTTTATACTTTGGATACGTGATTAATACTGCCCTATGTGGTCCCTGGAAAACAAAGAATGCGCCTGCACTTACGGCATTGGCTCCTGCATCTACCGCAGCTTTTATATCAGCTAAACTACCTACACCACCAACAGCGACTAAAGGCACTGATAAAATTTTTGCCGCTTCTTTTATCAGTTCTGTATCCATACCTTTCATAGTTCCATCCTTATCCACTGCATTCAATACAATTTCTCCGGCACCTGCATTTACTGCCTCAAGCAAATAGTCTGTCCATTTCTTATCTATTGTTTTTCCTGTGGCGGATGAATACAATTTTGGTTGTCCCATCCAGTTTTTCTTCACATCAACAGAAACAAGTATGCTGGAACTACCCCATTTATCTGAAAGATTTTTCACCAACGACAAATCTTCTAACACAGAAGTCTGCAAACAAATTTTTTCAATACCTAAATTAAAAAGCTTTTGTGCCTGTTCCATTGTTTTAATACCTCCGCCATACGTTAGCGGCATAAAACATTCGCTGGCAAACTGTTCTATTAATGCATAGTTCGGTTCTTTATTTTCTTTTGTAGCTGTAATGTCTAGTACCATCAGTTCATCCACTTCCTTATCATTAAAAATGCGGATGGCATTAATGGGGTCGCCAACATATTTTGCGTCTGCAAATTTTAATGTCTTTACCAATCCACCATTACGGAGTAGTAAACATGGTATTACCCTGTGTTTCAGCATAGTTTAAATAGCTATAAAATGTTTTAATAAATCCATCCCAAAGCGGTGGCTTTTTTCTGGATGAAATTGTGTGGCATACATATTTTCGTGGCTGATAGCGGCTGTAAATTCATAATCATGTACAGCACTTAACAATTCATCTTGCTTATTATTGCACACCACATGATAAGAATGAACAAAATAAAAACGTTGTTCTTCTTCTTTTTCTTCTACTAAAGGATTTCCTTTTTTTACATGCACGGCGTTCCAGCCCATGTGTGGAATTTTAAATGGTGAGCCCGGTGGAATACTAAAACGTTTTACATCTGCATCAAACCAGCCAAGCCCTGGCAGTACTCCTTCTTCACTTCCTTTGCACATGAGTTGCATACCAAGACAAATGCCGAGTACTGGGACTTTACGTTCAAGAACAGCTTCATTCAAAGCGTCAACCCATCCTTTTTCATTTAAAAATTTCATCCCGTGATCAAAGGAACCAATACCGGGTAGAATTAATTTTTTTGCATTCTTTACTTCATTCACATCGTCAATAATTTTTGACTCTCCACCAATTTTTTTTATGATGTTGCGTATGGAGTTTAAATTACCAAGACCGTAGTTAACTATGTATATCATTATTATTTAAAGGGTTTGATTATACTTTTCTTGCAAAAGTGTATTTAAACTCCTGGTAAGTGGGGTGCAATACAATGTTTGCCCACCATTTTTCTATATCAATGTTATTCAAATGATCTACCAAAGATTCAAAATCCTTGTGTAACACACCCTCTTCCAGAAAAAATTTATAAAATGGCTTTACTATTTCTGTCGGTGCATCATTTTGCAATATTCCAATCGTGGGGTGGTCTGTATAAACACATTCCAAGAAATTGGTAGCTGGCACTGACATCTGTATAACTAATCTACATCCTGCAATAATTGAAGGCATTTTTGTTAACCCGGAATCGATCACCACTCTTTCGTCATTTTTTATAAAATGCAGTAAGTGGACATGACTAAATACTTTATTAAGTGGACGTGGTCTAGCTAAAAAACGACGGTATTTCTCTCTACTTATATTTTGTAGAAAATAAGTCATCCTTTCTCTATATATCATTTCAACAGTATCATATAGTTCCGGGAATGCAATAAGAAAATCGTACTTTTTTTCTTTGGTCTCTGCATAGTAAATCTTTGCATAATACTCAAGTCTGTATGCTTTCCATGGTATGTGGTTATTGCAAATCTTCCAACCCCAGCTTCTGAATTCATCTGCCAGTCTGCCTTCCCAATTCTGACCTCCACCTTTTACCTCACCATAATATGCACCATGCTGGTACCAATATAATTTTGCACCATGTTCCACATATAGTGCAATCATAAATTTATTGTACAGACAAGGAAGGTGTAAATGAAACGATTTTTTTTCAGGAGAAACCAATGGAATGCCTTTTATTATTTCCTCAAAAAATTCAATATAAATTTTGGGTATTCTTTTTATTGCATTCCGGTAAAAAACATCTTCCTGTTTTTCTGCTATTGCATTTACCTTTTTACGCAACACAGTGTTACCTTTACTGATAAAAAACATAACGTTATCAATAGGTATCGGTTTACCAAGTTCATCTTTTACTATTTGAAGATTATGAAAACCAACAGATAGGTTATTTTCCTGTTTAAGTAATTTTCTTGTTACTTTAAAGCTGTTGAATGCCCAAAGCCTTTTTACTATCTTGATGGTATCAAGCTTAATTTTTTGTTTGAATGCCGGCGGCTTAAGGCCATTTATTTCTTCCAGACCCGGAGGATAGTTAAAATCAAAATCATTGTACAGCTTGTGCTGAGAAATAGTAATACCTGCATACTCCATTAATATGATTTCCCAAAAGCGCTGAGAATAATTTATTCCATGTACCTCATTGAGCACATTGCCAAGAACACCACATATTTCAATTGATAGCTTAAACCGCCTTAGAGAAAATGCACTGTTAATATCATCACCTTCTAGGTTTTCAATAATTTCCATAAGTACAAAACTTGATTATTTTTATCATACCTTGATGAGATTACATTATATTTCTTACAATACAAAATGCTTCTGCAAAAGGAACACCCACTGCCACACCCCATCGTTGAGCCTGTATCCTCAAAGCTTCGGGAGATCGTGGATGTGGGTAGAGCCGCTTTTCAAATTCATAACTTTCCATCCCTTTTATCTTTGCTTCCACATCTTTTAATGTAACTGAAATATAAGAGTTGGGCACAAAATGTCTCGGGTCTGTTGGTGCCCGCCACTCGGTACCTGATGGTGTTTCAAACGTGATAATCGTCTTTACCGTTTCATGTGACATTGGTCTACAGGCAGTCATAACTGCTTCAAAAGTTTTTTGATGATCTATATTCAAATCACCTCCGTGATGTGTAAAAATCATTTCAGGTCTAAAATCATTTTTTTCTTTTTCAATTACTTTTATTATATCCAACAATGCAACTGAATCGAATCTGTTGTCGGGAAAATCATAAGTACTGACTGAATGATAACCTATTGCTTTTTGGGCATTCTCAATATTTTTTTTGTGAATTGCAAGCTCTTTATCCCATTTAACTAAATCTCTTGAATCTGAACGTGATGTGATACCCTCACCTAAAATAACCACATGAGTTTTAACACCATACTCTAAAATTATTTTATGCATAGTTGCCCCTAGCCCTAATAACTCATCATCAGGATGAGCAACGACCACCATTATTTTTTTGTTTTTAAAATCAGTCATATTGTACAGTCCTCCAAGGTTTATTTCTGAGAATATTTGGGCAGGATAATTTATCTATAGCCTGCAAAGATATAATAGTATTATCAGAGTTAATAAAATATTCTTCATCAGCATTAAAAGCAGTAAGTGGTTGTTTTTCTAAAAAACAGGCTGCTGTATCAATGCCAATTTTATAGCCATCATAATACGGTGTATAAAAACCTGTGTGTCCAAACACAACAATTTGCTGACCTAAGTAATGCGATTGGGTGCTTATAAAATCATAACGGTTAAACAGCAGTTCTTTTACAGCTATATCATTTAATTTTGTTTCATAGTACAAGGGCTGTATACCACTGTGTACCAAACTGTAATTTTTGTATTGTGCAAATGACTGTAGCATTTCAAAGAAGAAAGAATAAAGCTCTAGCATTTTTTCTTTTGTTTCCATCTTACCAGAACAATTAAATGATTGTATTGTATTCAGCCCTCCATACTTAGTAAGATATTCATGAGCCAATTTATCATCTTCCTTTAAGTTTATCCAGATATATTCGTGGTTACCCATTAAAAAAGTACAATCATAATCTTGCGCTAAAGAAAGCAAAAAAGCAATAGCTGCTTTTGCATTTTCACCCTTATCAATATAATCGCCAATAAAAATAAAAGAAGGCTTTTTATCTTTTTGCAAAATATTCTTTACCAGTTTTTCAAGCTTGGTAATTTCTCCGTGTATATCGCCAATAAAAAACATCATTGTTTTATACTCTCCAAATAATTATTTAAAGATGCCCTAAAATTTTCAGATATTGCAATTACTTTTTTTACTTTTTCATTTGAAAGAAAAAAAGGAATGTATCCTTTAGAGCCAATTTCTACTATCTCACTTTTGGAAGAAAGCAATTGTCTAATTGTATAAGCTGTTTCATAAAAATCTATTTCTTCTCCATAGCCTACATTATAAATATCAATCAACGGTTGCCATGTGTAAGCTTTTAAAAAACGAACTATCATATTGCACAGGTCATCAATATTTAATGTTTCCCAAAAAACAAGTCCATCAGATTTCAATTCTATCTTTTCATTACGGCTGCATTTATCAATAACGTTATAAATAAAACCAGCCTTCCTGTCGCCTCCATAAATGCCAGGCAGTCTTAATATCACTCCATTCACTTTGTTTTGGATACAGAAAAAAGAAGTCAGTTGCTCTGCTACCTGTTTGCTTAATCCGTATGTATGAATTGGTCCCAATGAAGCTTCCTCTTTTACTGGCAAACTACTTCCTGTTCCATAAACTGTCATGGATGAAGTATAAATAATTTTTGAACTAGTTTTTTCTTTAATTAAAAAATTAAGAAAAGAAGCATAGCCCAATGTGTTTGTTTTTAAATCAGGATGATTGAGATCTGTTGTGCCAAGTGAATTTATCTTTGATGCCAGCACTATCACCATGTCAAAACTTTTTCTTGTTAAAGACTGAAAGCTGGCTTCATCATCAAAATCAATCTGGTAATAATTTTTTTTATTACTTTTTTTTGTGCCTGTTATATATACATCATGCCCATCATTAATCAATGCATTTTGCAAATGCAAGCCAAGGTAACCACTGCCACCAACGAGTAATATTTTATTCGCCTCCATAAAAAAGGTTTTCCCATCTGCGATAAAGCAGTAAATCTTTTTTTGGCCTTATTACAGCGCCATAATATTTTTTATTGTACCAGTCAATATAAAGTGATATAAGGTTTACACCACCTGCATACTCCATAATAGAGGTCGTGGAAAATCTTGGATTAATCTCAAAAATTTTTATTTCGTTTTGTGGTGTCAGTATCAATTGTATATTAATAGGCCCACAAGGTTTTAATTCCTTGACCACCTTTATACTCACATCATCAATCAATGTATTGTTTTCTGTAACGGCAATTTGTGTAATGCCTTTTTTACGGATTATTTTTTTGCTGCTGATACTAATCACATCATTCATATTGTTTACCAGCACACCAACCGTGTATTCCGTTCCCTCAAGATGTTCCTGTATTAAAATTTCTTCAGGCGTATATTTTTCTAGTTCGTAATATGCATTCAGTTGTATGCTACCCGAAATTTTACGGATGCCACGGCTGCCTCGACCAGAGATGGGTTTTACAAAAACAGGTGCTGGTATTTCCCATTTAAAAATATCTCCAGTAAATGAAACTACTGAAGAAATGTTTGCTGCATGTAATTTTTGCATTAATATATATTTATTCATGCTTAGTAGCGCAAACTCATGCGTTGGTGAAATAACTTTTACACCACAAAAATCTTCTATACTTTTTTTTGCTTCGACAATTTCTTCATCAATCAGTGGTATATAATAATCAATGTTATTTTTCTGAATGATGTCTTTTATAAAAACCCAATAAGCAGCATCGTTTATCCATGGGCTTTTGTAAAAATTATAATGGGCATATATCTTTTCCAGTTGTTCATCTGCATCCACATAAAACACTTCATATTTATCCTGCAATTGCTCATGCAGGTAAGGAAAAAGAGAACCGCCAAGGCCAGATATGAGTAATTTTTTCTTTAGCATTTATTTTTTTGTTAAACCAGCAGTTTGTTTAATGAAATAGCTGGTAGAGAATAATCTATTTGGTTTATATGTTTTTGTCCGCAGCTACTGTCTTTGGCTTATTATATTCAAAATACTTTTTAAGAGACAGGAATTTTGACTCCATTAAATAAAAACTTATTGTGGCTATTAAATATGCTAAACCAAAACTTAAGAAAAATGAAATAAATATTGAATCAATCCTGAAATAATGCTGTAATAACAATATACATAAAGGATGATATACATATAACCCATAACTTATTTTACCCGTGTAAGAAAGCACTGAATTTTTTAGAATTCTATGAACCCAACTCTCCTCTTTACTGGATAATACATATCCGATAATACTGAAATAACAGAAAGCCATTATAGTGTACTTAAATGTTTCGTTAATGTAGCTTCCATTTGTTTGAGTAAAGTTTAAAAGAACCGCAACGACAATAAGTATTATAAGTAGGAACAAAAATCTAATTGGCTTAATACTTTTTAGCTTTCCTTCAAATTCTAATACTGCTAATAAAGCACCAATAGCCAGGTCATCCATCCTTGTGAAAGTAAAAAAGTTAATGCTTAAATTATTTTTTAGTAAAAAGACCCTACAGATAACAGCCGCAATAATAATAACTATAATAACTTTTTTAATACTTTTCTTGTTAAGAAAGAAAATTAAAATCGGCCAAAAAAGATAAAAATGCTCTTCCACTGCCAGCGACCAAAAATGATTGGGTCCATAAAAATCCCACTTAAACGTCAAGGCTATGTTCTGCAGATAAGTCCAAAAATAAACCTGGCTGCTAAAGGGCGCTATAGTTTTACCTTCTAGTAAAGGTAATATAAAATAAAAAAGAATTAAAAAAAAATAGTACAGAGGAAATATTCTCAGTATTCTCCTTACATAAAAACTGGAAAAATAAGCCGGGGACTCTTTTGTATTTAGAAGTAAACGGGTTATTAAAAAACCGGATAAAACAAAAAAAAGAGCCACTCCTGTTTGTCCATAACTGACTATAGATTTTATTACCCCAATTAATGCCACATTGTTCTCTGCATTAAAAAAATGAAAAAACATTACCATAAGTGCCGCAATTGCTCTTATGCCATCTAACTCTTTAAAGTACTTCAATTTCATTTTACGATTTTTTTTATTTAAGTGATGCAAGGTAGTAAGTTAAATCTTGTCCCATGTTATCGGATCGTCCTGTCCAATATTACCAAGTGCTTTTCTTCCTATAACCTGGTTTATTAGTGATGGATGTATACCATAGTTTGGCCGTTTAATTAGAATATCTTCATCTTTAATTATTTCACCTGCTACAATATCCCTTGCTGCAATCAAACTTCTTCTTGCGTTTTTATAAAATTCCTGCTCCTCTTCACGTGGGCCGTTTTTCATTCCGTCTCCAAGGCTTACTTCTATATCTCTTATTTTATTTACCATGTCCTTTAATTCATTTGGCTCAATGGCAAATATGTGATCTGGACCTTTGTCATTCCTGTCTAATGTATAATGCTTTTCAATTACTTTGGCACCCATCGCTACTGATGCACAAGCGATGTGATCGCCAAGTGTATGGTCAGAATAGCCGACAATAACATTAAATGCTTTTGCCATTGTATCCATCGCCCTCAAATTAGAAAGATTTACCGGTGCCGGATAAATAGAGGTGCATTGCAACACCACTATCTGTTCATTTTTATTTTGACGGCAAATGTTTACTGCAGTTTCAATTTCACTCATATTGGCCATGCCGGCAGAAAACATAACGCCTTTACCGGTTTTACTTATTTCATCAATCAATCTTACATCCACCATATCAAATGAAGCTACTTTCATCAGTGGCATATCGACACTCAATGCTATTGCAATGGCTTCGCTGTCGCATGGAGAATCTAAAAAATCAACTTTGTTTTTCTTACACACTTCAGCTAGCTTAACATGCCAGCTCCTGTCTATCTCTAATTTTTCTATCAATGAGAAAATATCTTCTTTATAAATGCTTATTTTATTTGTTTTTTTTGAGTAGTGATTTTTTGCTTTAAAGGTTTGAAACTTTACAGCATTTACCCCCGCAGCAGCAGCCCTTTCAATCATTTCAAAAGCTGTATCAAGATTGCCATTATGATTGCTTCCTATCTCTGCAATAATATAACATGGCTCATCATTGCCAATAGCATAAAAACCTGTTTTAATTTTCTTCATAGTAGTATTTTATAAATAAGAAAGTTTTGTCCGTCAATTTCTTTATTGCCTGCCAGTTTGAAATTAAGTTTTTCAAAAGTGGCAGATGACGCGGTATTGTTTTCAAGCACCATCGCTGTTATTTCAGTTCCTGTAAAATGATGTATTGTTTTTTCTATTGCAAGTTTGCCAAAACCTTTTCCCCTATATTTCATATCAATGGAATAATCAATCAGACAGTCAGTTCCGTTATAATCATAACGTACCTGGCCTACAGGTTCGTTGTTGTATTCAAGAATAAAAATTTTTGTTTGTTCGCTTTCCAACTTTGCAGCTAACCATTTAACATGACCATTCCATTCTATTGCTTTTTTATTGATGGCGTTATTGCGTACATCAACATCATTTGCCCAGTTAAATAACAACCGAGAGTCATTTCCCGTGGCATTGCGTACTGTAAGTTTAACATCATACAATGCTGATAGGATTCTTTTAGGTGATAAACCGTCGATGATTGAAGTATTATTTAATGTTGTTGTATCAAGTTTATTCAGTGCATCAATAATTTCTTCTTTTGAAAAATTACCTGCACTTATAAAAGCTCCTGCTTTTTTTAATGCTTTGTAAATAAACTGCTGATTATTTACATATGTTCCTGAAATTATTATACTACCTGTACATAATGCTTCATACAAAATACCGCTTGCAGGTACTATGACAACATCTGATGCAATCATTAACTCAAGCATTTGTTGCTCACTCACTGCATGATAATGAACAATAGCTCTATTTGATTGCATAAAGTGTTGCAGGCTTTCTAAAAAATGATACGCAGGACCGGTGATAACATTTATCTTTTTAAACTTATCAAAAGCTAACACTGCTTCTAGTGCGGTGGCAGTTAAATTTTTTCCGTCAGCGCCGCCAAAACAAATCAATACCGATTCATTTTTAAACGACTGCATTTTCTTTTTTGCTTGATTTAAAAAAGAGGTCCGCAGCAAAGCATATTCTGTGCCCAATAAAAATTTTGTGTATGGCTGTGCCACATAATAATTTTCCGAAATACCCGGCGCATGATTGATGATAAGATCTGCTGCAAAAGGTTTATCATGTATATCATCAATACAAGCAACCGATGCACCTGTTGCTTTTATTTTTTGCTGGTAAGCAAAATCATAGTGATAGCCATCCAGTACAGCAATATCTTTTTTGTTCAACAAAGCAAAAAAATTATCTTCTTCATCTATAAGTGTCAATTCAAATTCGTTTGCTATTAATTCAGCTTTTGTTTGTGGAGGGATTTCTTTGCAAACAAAATGAACTGTAAAATCATTCGACACTATCTGTGCCAACGCAATACAACGAATCAAATGCCCCATACCAATATCCATACTTCCATCTGCTCTTATATATAGCTTACCCATCATGATTTGTTTACTGCAAAGGTATTTTAAAAACAACTTTTCTTACAAAACCACAATCGCCATACAATGCCATGTGAGCATCGGCAGGTGTTATCAAACAAAAACTACCTGCTGGCACATTCATACTTTGGGTCGGCTCTTCATTAAACAAGATATAATCAGCCTCTTCATTGTATTCCGTCTTCACATTTTTACAATCAGCCATTGGTGTTGATACTATAACATCGATTCCTTCTATTGTGCAATGCAGGTCGTAAAATTTTTGATGTGCTTCCAATAAATTTTTCCATTCCTCAGCTCCTTTGGCTGCTAAAAAAACAACTGATATATTTTGGTCCAGCATTTTTTTTTCACCATGCTTTACTTCATCCCATTTTATTGGCTCAATAAAAAAGTCATTAATCACATCAATCTGTTCCTGTGTGATAGTAGTTGAAAAACTGTTTGCCTGTTTTGCTAAATCCATTTATTCAATTTCATTTTCAAGAAATGGATAGTCTTTATTTAACCCTACCAATAATTTTTTCCCTGTTGGATCATTTAAGTAAGGAAGGCCTACTTCAATTTCAATCATTTTATATTCCACATCATTTGCAGTAATCAGCTCCTCGGCATGCATATCTCTTGTGGCTACCGCTTTTAACTGGCGTGATGTATATTTTATTTCACTTGCATTTAGTTTTGTAATGTCTGCAAACTCCACTTCATTTTTATCCATTGCTGCAATGTCTTTCACCATTTCAGCAATAGATTCTGGTGAAGATGAAGTAATGTAATCAAAGCGCTCTTCGCCAGCCACCAACGCAACATGCTTTTCAAAAAATCTTGCCCCTAGCATGTAAGCAATGGATTGCAATTGCCTCCCCCAATCACTTTGCCACGGAGAGTGGTCAGCATAGCCAATATCAATGGCTGGATATTCTTGTTTTAATAAAATTATTTTGCCAATAGCACTTTGATGTAAATGTGTGGGAAATGCCTGGTGGCCATACATCAGTACTTTTATCTGTGTCCCAAAGAAATTAATTTTTTTATCTACTTCTTCTTTAGTTCTACCTCCCATGCCGAGAATAATGTCAATACCGCCTTGTTTTATAATTTCTAAAATAGGTTGATATATAAAATTCACCGGATGAATGTCAATATACTTTATAAAGTGCCTCCATTCGGTATTTGCAAAATGAGCCGCCATTTTATCACAGGGCATGTATATCACATCAAGATTAAGTTCTTTACAAAGCGTAAATACTTTTTCCCAATCTGCTTTTATAATCATTGCTTTTTTAAATGGTTCGTAATGCGGATTTACTTTTGACAAAAACCCATCATACTCACCAATTACCTGGAACTTGATGCCATTGGCACCTGCATTGCTGGAAGCTTTTACTAATTGAAGTAAATACTCCACATCGCCCTGGTGTATAAAGGCACTCTCGGTATAGAAATAACTTTTATTCATTTTTTAAAGAAACTTTTGCTGCCGGATCTTCTTCTGTTCTTTGCTTACCAAGTTCAGTACAGTGCAGGTTAATTTGAACAATTTCAGGATGTGCATCTAAAAAGGCAACAATATCTTTTGCTTTTGCGGAAAACAAATTATCACCATACGCTTTGTGTAATGCAATAAAGAAATCATGATCTTCAGGGTAATCTAAAGCAATGCGGTAATTTTTCTTTTCAATCTTACCAATATATTTCTCAGATAAATGCTGCACATTAAACTGTGTAGTCTTCAAAAAGTAATTTAACCAATATTCAGTCAGACCATCATTTTTTAAATCTACAATTTTTTGCATGGCTTCCGGGTTCAAGCCCGATAAATATAAGCCTATAGGCATATCAAAAAGATGAATTAAGTCTGCCCTAGTTTCTTTAAATTGATTAATTAAATTAGGAATATGTTCTACGGGTAACAAGGGACAATCTGCTGTCATGTTTATGACGTAATCTAAATTGTATTTAATTCTGGCTTCATTTAGTCTTGAAATTACATCTTCCCTGTCGCCACGATAACACTGAATTCCTTGTTCTTTAGCAATGATTTCCAATTCAGTATCTTGATCATCCACTGAAGTACAAATTATTATTTCATCCAAAAAAGGCGATGCTTTTAATCGCTTAATTAATTGAACTATATAATTTTCATCTCCAAAGGGCAACAATAATTTTTTGGGTAATCTGCTAGATTTTAACCTTGCAGTAATTAAAAATCCTACTCTCATTTTTCTAATTTATTTATAATTTTTAGTAAAGAAACAGCTTGCTGATATGACGAATTAATACTTAAACTACCTAAAACAAAACCGCAAAAATCTTTCAACTGTTGGTCATACATATCTTGAATCGAATTGTCAAAACATACTAATGTTTGGTAATCAGATTCATCATAAGGCATAAAACGAACTTCATTCAAAGTCCAACTATATAATCCTTTAGAAGTATAGGCTTCCCCAATGTTTATATTTACGGGTGAAAAAAAATCAAGCTCAAAATTAACCCTCGTTTTTTGTTGTGTTTTTAAGCTAAAAAAAGCATAATCATCAGTATCTATTGAAAGAAATGAAACTTGGTCGGTTACGCCAATAACATCAGTAGGTTCTCCAAACCAATGAATGGCTAAATCTAACTCGTGACTTAAAGTACGAATAACACCACCTCCTAATTTCTTCTGAGCTGTATATTCTTTAGTATAATCAGCATAAGGATGCCATTTAGGCAAGTAAAATGAACGCTTAAAGCCTACCTTGAATGGTTGTTCTTCCTTAAATTTAGTCTTCAAATATTGCATTGTTGGATGAAATCGCATACAATAGGCAACTCTAATCAGATCCTTATAGGGTTCCAATTTCTCAGCCTTTTCAAAATGATCATCTATAGGTTTTTCAATCAAAACTTTACAACCCACTTTTAAAAAAGGCAAAGCCGTTTCCACATGCAAAGCCGTTGGATTTGAGATGATAACACCATCGGGTTGAAAAGCTAAAGCTTCTTCTAAAGTATAAAAAGCGGTTATTGGAGTTGAATTGGTCAACAGCCCTTTTGAGGTTCTTAAAGCTGCAAGCTCAATGCCATCTATTTTATTTAAAATAGAGAGATGATTTTGCCCGATGGAACCTAATCCTACTATTAACAGTTTCATTTATCTTCCCTTTTCTATTATTTCAACCAATTCAAGCGTATCCTTTCGTAATATACTGTTCTCTTGGTTTTTAATTTGCTGTATAAATTCAAATAATGAAGCCTTAAAGCAGGCAAAAGAATCTATAAATACTTTTTTTATAGTTCCTTTAGAACCATAATAAGTAAATTCTAATGGAACTATTCGGTTTCCTGTAACTTTAATTGCAGCTGAAACTTCTTCCCATAATATAGCAACATGATGCATTTTGGAATCTTCAATTTTATCTACTCTTTTCAAAACTCCTCGATTGGGCAAATTGACAATTATCGGTTCTAAAAGATGAATAGCATAGGTTTCCCAATATTTCATAACCGTAGCATCAACATGATAGATACTGCCAATAGTTTCTTTATCCGTTTCTGATAAAAATAATTCTTTAGCATAACGCAAAGAGGAACATGTAAATATTTGATAATTGTATTGTTGAGCATTAATCATTTGATTGGCTTCATTTAAACTCAAAGCAAAAGGTTTATCAATAAATATAGGTATTCCTGCTTTCAAAAAAGGCAAAGTCATTTCATAGTGATTTTCGGCATCATCTCTGGCCAACAAAATTGCATCTACTGCTCCAATCATTTCTGAATAATGAGCTACAACATTTTTAATCTTAGAAGCTTTTGCAATGTGATTTGATATTTCGGGACTTTGAGCCCAAATATGAGTAACCTCTGCTAAATGACATAAAAAATTTTGAGGGTAACTTTCATTGGAAAGATAATCAGGGATTGAAGGAAAAGGACATTCTTGCATAATGTTCTTCTCATATCCATTAAAAATAGCACTCCATGAATACGGATGACCATTGCCTTCACTCATTCCTATGACACCTAATTTTAATTTTTTCATGATTGTGGCCAATGGGAAGGAATAAGTATTCCATTAGGAATTATCGTTTCAATATTCCTTTGTGGAATTACAGATTCATCCAAACTATTTATATTTTCCTCTAATTGTTTTAAATTATTTACACCTATAATCACACAATCGATAAATGGTTTTGAAAGGGCATATTTCAATAAAGAACCTGTTAGATTAGCATGAGTTTCTTTAAAATCTTTAAGAAGTGCTTTTATCGGATTGAAAAAATCGGGCAATTTATCAGGATTAGTAAAAAAAAGTCCTTGCAAAAAAACAGAGCGTGTGTGAATTTCACAATTGTAATTTTCTTTTAAAAAAATTAATTTTTCTTCAAATCTGTTATCGAAGAAATTAAAAGGTACCTGAACTAAATCGGGAATCATTGCTGATTCTAGTACCAAATCTATTTCCTCGGGAGTATTGAATGAAAAACCTATTTTTTCGACAAATCCTTTAGCTTTCATATTTTCGATTTCTTCCCATTGACTTGGATTTTCATATACATCCATTGGGCGATGGGCTAAATAACCGTAAAGTTTATTTGTTTTTAATCTCTCAGTAGATATCTTAAATTGTTCTGTAATACTGATCGTATCCTTAGGTGATAAAAATTTTGAAATGATTTTAAACTCCTTAAGGACATTTTGACCAAGAACTTTTTCGCTGTCGCCATAACCATAAGCGGTATCTAAAATTTTTATTCCAGTAGTTTTACAATAGGATAAAATATTGGTCACCTCTTCAGAATTGGTTTTACCCAATGTGTTTGAAATACCATAATTCAAACCAAATTGAACAGTACCAATACCTATTTTTTTATAAAGCTCCATAATAATTGAGAACTGATTTGATTACAAAATCTTGTTGTTCATCAGTCAAAGTTGGATACATTGGTAAACTTATACAATGTTTATAATAAGTTTCTGCATTTGGCATATCGCCTTCTTTCCAGCCAAATTGTCTATAATATGGCATCAAGTGACAAGGAATATAATGTATCTGTGCAAAAATATTTTGAGTTCTTAAATAATTATAAAGACCCAACCTATCTTCTACTTCAAGGATATATAAGTGATAGGCATGACCATCAATTACTCCAGATTGACTTTTAATAAATGTCTTTCCATTGAAAGCTTCTTCATAGTTTTTGGCAATCTTTTTTCTTTTGCTGATACCTTCGTCTGCTCTTTGCAATTGACTTAATCCCAAGGCAGCTTGAAAATCGGTAATTCTGTAATTATATCCTAGGTCTTGCATTTCCATATACCATAATGGGTAAGTATCTATACCACCTGCAAAGGTTATAGAGTTGGTATACTTAGACTCATTCTTGGTAATTCCATGGGTACGCAACATCATTAATTTATCATACAACTCTTTATCATTGGTGGTGATCATACCACCTTCTCCACAAGCAATGTGTTTAACAGGATGAAAAGAAAAAATAGCTAAATCAGCAAAATTACCATTACCACAATGCTGTTTTGTGCCCGAGCTATCCATAAAATAACCTCCGGGTGAATGACAAGAATCTTGAATTATCCACAAACCATACTCATCGGCCAATTTTCGGAAAGCTTCCAAATCAACTGCTCTTCCCGCAAAATCTACTGGAACAATTCCATGATAGGTCCCTTTTGGTGAAGCCTCTAGTAATTGACGAACAGCTTTAATATCTAACAAATATGTTTCAGGATCAATATCAGCAAAAACTACTTCTCCTCCACAATAGCGAATGCAATTAGCACTGGCAGCGAATGTAATTGGTGTTGTAATGACTTTATCTCCGGGTTTTACTCCGAGTGCTAGTGCATTAAGATGTAATGCTGCGGTTCCGTTTGCCACTGCTACTGCATATTTGGCACCAACATATTTGGCAAAATCGACCTCAAATTCATGTATTTTTGGCCCTTGAGTTAAATAATCAGATTGAAGGGTTTCAATTACTACCTGAATGTCTTCGTCTGTAATGTTTTGACGACCGTATGGTATATTGATCATTATTTACAATTTAAAAGTTGAATCAACATGCTCAGTTATTAAAGAACGCAGTGTTTCTACTGTTTCCCAATCGGTATTTTCACCCGAATTATACTTAAATCCGTAGGGAACCTTAACCGCATTAAAATGTGAAACAAAATCATCTAACTTCCATTTCAAAAGCGAAGGAACTATTGTATAATATTTACCTAAATCCCAAGTATAAAAGGAGTCAGACTCAGTGATCATTTCTTCGTGAATCTTTTCTCCAGGACGAATTCCTATTACCGGTTTTTCACAATCCGGACCAATAGCTTCTGCTACATCTAAAATACGATAAGATGGAATTTTTGGCACAAATATTTCTCCACCCCAAGCATGTTCTAAAGCATGTAAAACCATATCTACACCTCCCTGTAATGAGATATTAAATCGAGTCATTTCAGGTTCAGTAATTGGCAAAACACCTTCTTTTCTTTTTTTAAGAAAAAATGGAATAACCGAACCATTAGAGCCCATTACATTTCCATAACGAACTACTGAAAAAATAATCGGATTCCAACCTTTAATATTATTTGCTGCGACAAATAATTTATCAGAAGCTAATTTGGTAGCGCCATATAAGTTTATCGGAGCGGCTGCTTTATCGGTTGACAAAGCAACAACACGTTCAACACTTGTTTCCAAACAGGCGTTAATTACATTTTCTGCACCCATAATATTGGTCTTAATACACTCCATAGGATTGTATTCTGCTATGGGCACATGTTTCATTGCGGCGGCGTGAATGACATAATCAATTCCTTTTAAAGCTCTCTTGAGTCGGTCAAAATCTCTAACATCTCCTATAAAAAAACGGATTTGAGGAAAGAGATGAGAAGGGTACTCTTGAGCCATTTCAAACTGCTTTTGTTCATCTCTCGAAAAGATAACAAGACGTTTGATACCGGGATTTGTTGTTAATAGATGTTGTGTTAATGCTTTTCCGAGAGAACCTGTTCCTCCGGTAATTAAAATTGCTTTGTTCGTTAAATCCATAATTATAATTCTTGTAATTGAACCATTCGTTTAAATTCTGGCTCCTTAGTTATAAGTTCTTCAAAAGTTCCAACATTTTGTATCTTTCCAGCTTTAAGAAAAACAACTGTATCCGATTCTTTAATGGTGGACAAGCGATGAGCTACTGTTAATATTGTTAATTTTCCCTTTAAGTAATCAATACTCTTTTTTATAGCCAATTCTGTTTCCGAATCTAAGGCAGAGGTTGCCTCGTCTAAGAGTAATAACTCTGGTTGTTTAAACAATTCTCGAGCGATAGAAACTCTTTGACGTTGACCACCGCTTAAATTTACCCCATTATTTCCCAGTAGAATAGATTCTTTCTCACTTAAAGAGGATACAAAATCATCTAATGAAGCATCTTGAATAGCTTTATAAAATTGGGATACTGTTTTTTCATTTTTTGGAGCCCACAAAGTAACATTATTAAATAAGGTATCATTAAAGATGACTGCCTCTTGTGTAATGTATCCTATTTTTTTTTGGTATGAATTATTCTGAAGAGAAGAAACGGTAATATCGTCCAAAATTATTTGCCCCTGTGATAGTTCTAGCAAACCTGAAAACACATTTAGAAGAGTAGTTTTCCCGCTACCACTTTCTCCAACAAAGGCAACAGTTGTATTTTTTTTGATAGTCAAGTTAATATCTGACAAAATTTTGGTTGCGTCAATTTGTACAGTAATCTCTTTTAAGGTTATAGAATGTGAAAATGTCAAAGGATTTGTATTCATACCACTTTGTTTATTCAAATCCAAAACTCTTTCAAAAGATTTTAAATTTGACATAGCACCTGATCGCTCTAAAAAATAATTCCATGCTGTTTGAGTAGCCACAACTGAAGTCAAAGCCCTATAAAAAAATAGTAAACTAATTAGTATTGGACCCAGTGGAGAATCCAAAAGGTTTACTTGAATAAATATCACAGAGGATACAACAATAATAATAAGTGGCTCTCTGGCTCCCGTTACTATAGCAGATAAGGTGCCTATCTGTCTCCCAACTGATTGAAGTTCATCTATTTTAACACTCAACTTGGCACTAAAATCTTTTAGCCAACCTGTAGCCTTTAGGTATTTATAATGAGCAACATGTTGAATGAGCAACCCTTGCAACTCATTGTTCTTTGAAGTCAAAGCATGAGAAGCCATTTTTGTTTTATTATTAATTGCTTTAAAGAATAAATTGGTTAAAACACCTCCAATTCCAACCATAATAGCGAATTTAGCATCTACAAAAAAAGCAAATCCTAAATAAACAACAACCATCACAAACTCTTGAAATGCACGAAAATAAGAAGAATAAGCCATAGCTATACGTTCTGTCTCATTGGTGAGTGTATTTTGAATTTGTCCTATATCTGATTTAATAAAATATTTAAAATTTACTTCATTTAATCGCTGTATATTATTCTTTCGAATGGTAGTAATAAAATACTGTAAAACACTTACACCATACCTACTTTGAGCAAAAACAGCAAATCCTTTTAAAACAAAAAAAGAAGACATCACAAGCAAAACTGTCGTCAAATTAAAACCCAAACCTACAGCCTGCATAGCTTCAACTACAAATGACAATCTACCCAAACTAGTTGAAGGATTGGCATCTGAAGAGGCTACCATTTGCAATAACGGTAAAAACATAGTTAATCCTAATCCGTCTAAGAATCCAATACACAAACTAAAAAAGGTAAAGAAAAATACACGGTAACCCAAATAACTATAAAAGTAAAGAAAACTCTCTAAGTTTTTTTTAATAAAATTTTTCAAATACTTTTTCAATGATTATAATTTAAAAAGGAACTATATTATTTAATTTAACTCAATAATTATTTTACTAAAAAGAAAAATCTTAGAGTATAAAATTTCTAAATAGAAAAAAGTAATTAACATCCCCAAAAAATGATTTTTATCATTAAACTCTAAAATTATTCAATACTCCACATACTGTTTGTACTTCTTCTATGGTCATTACAGAACTTATTGGCAAACTTAAAACCTGCTTATGAATTAATTCTGTTAATGGCAAATCCAATTCATTAAAAACTTCATAACACTTCTGACGATGAGGAGGAATTGGATAATGAATCAAGGTTTGAATTCCATTAGCAAGTAAATAATCTTGTAGCGCTTCACGATTGGTGGTTCGAATAACAAACAAGTGCCAAACATGCGCTTTTGGATTTGTTATTTTTGGTAAAATTATGGAGTCGTTTTTAATATGTTCTAAATAGTAAGTCGCTATCGCTTGACGCTGTTTAATTTCGGTATCTAGATATTTTAGCTTTACAGACAAAAAAGCAGCTTGCAACTCACTCAATCTACTGTTTAATCCTTGAAATTCATTCACATATTTTTTTTTGCTACCATAATTCCCTAAAGCTCTTATCAAATCTGCTAAGCTAGTATCATTGGTAGTGACAGCTCCTGCATCTCCTAAAGCGCCTAAAATTTTTCCTGGGTAAAAACTATATGCAGCAGCATCTCCTAAGTTTCCCGTCTTGATACCATTCCACTCCGCACCTATTGCTTGTGCGTTATCTTCGATTATTTTAAGATTATGCTTTTTTGCAAGTTTAATCAATGACTCATTCCAGCAAACCTGACCATACAAATGCACAACCATTATTGCTTTGGTTCTTGAAGTAATATAACTCTCAATTCGGTTGAAATCTAAATTAAAACTCGAAACTGTTGGCTCGACCAAAATGGGATTAAGTCTGTTATCAGTTATTGAAAGAATTGAAGCGATATAAGTATTGGCTGGTACTATAACTTCATCTCCTTCATTCATACATCCCATTTCAATATAGGCTTTGAAAATAAGTCGTAAAGCATCTAAACCATTTGCAACGCCAATGGCATTTTTGCTACCTATATATTTTGCTAATTCACTCTCAAAACTCGATAATTTTTCCCCCATTAAAAACAGGCCCGAATCGATAACTTCAGCTGCAACTTGCTTAAGTTCAGATGAGTATTCAGAATTAATTTTCTGGAGATCTAAGAATTTAATCATTCTATATTAACTATATTGAATCTTCAAACTATTGCATATATCCTGAAAACTTCCCAAGCTATTTGGCCATTGAATATAAGTAAAAACATCTCTTGAGTCTTGAATCTTGAAAATTTGAATAAGTATTGATTTATATAACTGTAAATAATACATAATCGTTACTTTTTTAAACGGCTTCGCTTGGTCAGTCACATAAGTAAACTAACAAAGCGTTATAAATAGTATTAAAATTGACTTTAAAGTATCGGAACTTTATCGTCAATTAATTCTTGTTCAAAAACCAACAAACCACTGTTGTCATGTTGATTGGTGAGATAAAAAATAACTTTTTTTTGAATCTCTAACTCAATTTTATTTGATAATTTTTGAATGTAGTCTTCGTTTAAATTAGAACCTTCTATAACCACTTCAATCCTACCGCTATCTATTCCCTTAACATAATCTCCTATGATAAATACACGTTTAACTGGTCCCATCCGATCCAATACCATTTCAATAATGGTGTCTAGACCAACATACTTGCGGACAATTTGTTGTAATAAAATAAAAAAAGGATTGTTTTGGTTGGCTTTATACGTAATTTTTTGGTTATCTTCATTTCTAGTCAAATAACCAGCATCCGTAAGATTGTTGAGCTCTTTTCGAATGGCATTAGTAGATTCTTGCATTTCACTCGCCAAACCACGAAGATAACCCTCGTTTGCTACGTTTATAAAAAACTTAACGAGGAGACGTAAACGGGTTTTCGAAGTAATTAAATTTTCTAGCATTCGTAAAATTTCCGAGTAACAAATGTACTCATTACTTCTTAAAAATGTAAAAAAAATAAAATAATAAATAATTAGAAAAAGAAATTCTGTAAAAAACTTACAGAAATAGTTTATTTATGTAATATAATTCTAACACCTAATTCTTTTAGTATAAGAACTAGCTGATTTTTATCTACTTTATCTACTTTTCCTATTTGTCCAATAAATGGTCCTGAAGGAATTTCGTATTCTGAACCAGGTTGTATACCTGACACTTCAAATGAAACAACTTTCTCTTGCAACCATTTTTGCATCACTTCTATTTCTGAATCCTTAACAATAGCTGGCTTGCCAAGCCAATACAAATAACGTACAATTCCAGATACTTGAAAGACAAACTCTCTATCATGAAATTCAAGTTTAACGAAGACATAGGATGGCAATAAAGGAACTTCTACCTTTTTTTTTCTGTCAGACCATTGTCTTTCTTGAATAACCATAGGGCAATAAACCTCTACTCCTAGCTGAACTAAACGGGCAGTTACCTTTTTTTCTTGCCTCGACTCTGTATATAATGCAAACCATGGCATAATTGTAAATTTAGTTATTCCTATTGGTTTCAAAAGTAATAAAAGCACGTTAAAGTGAAGTACATATATACAAAAAAAACCGCTTCGTTTCCGAAGCGGTTTTAATATCTCAATTATGAAATTAAAAGTTATCTTTTAACCACTCTAACCGTTTGAACATTATCTTCTTGTGCTACAACTACGTTGTAAACTCCACTTGGATAATTGTTACCTATAGATGTAGTTTCTAAATCACTTGTTCTCAATTCTCTTTGCTCAATTATTCTACCGACCATATCGTAAACTTTTACGTTTACTATCGATTGACTTGTAGTTTTAACATCCAACATAAAGTTATCCGCAAATGGGTTTGGATACGCTGTAGCTTTAAACGGTACTAGTACCGCTTTTGGTACTGATGGTGCTACCACACTAATTTCACAAGAATTTCCATAATCACCAAACACACCATTGATTTGTATTGCTACTTCAACAAAATAGGTTTGTCCTATTTGTGCCTCAGGGAAATCACTCATTTTAAAGTAAGAATAATCTACCTCTTTAGTAGCAATTACCAACTCTCCTTCTGGATTCTGTGGATCTGGCTGTGCTAACTTAACTCTATATCTAGGGAAACCTGGATAAGGAACAATGTTCAATTGTTGTGTCAATGTATAACTATTTCCACACAGCGTTTGAACCAACTGTGTTGTTGGGAATACTGGTGTTGTGATATGACATTCCGATCCGTATCCTGATGCTGTAGACACTCCATCAATTGGACTGTAATACTGTACAGAAATGGAGTAATTCGTTCCAAACGATAAGGCAGTTCCAAACAACGATAGTTGTGTAAAACGACTTGGTAGTATCGCTGTTGTGAAGTATGTTGCTCCTCCTGTTTGTCTAATACGGAATT
>CANHWG010000027.1 GCA_947464335.1 Flavobacteriaceae bacterium | reverse complement strand
TGATTTGAAATACGATATAAACCTTCCGTCGTAAAAATATAGCGACTGCCCGATTGACTCGTGTAATTAATTTTTAAGTTGCTTATTTCATCAAATAAAACTTCTTTCCAAATACAAAAAGTGTGTTTGTGAAAGTTGTGTTTGGAATAGGTTCTTGTTGTCAAAATTATTAATGTAACTTTTTAACTGCTACTTGTTGCGCTACAGTGGCAAAATCTTTAACTAATCGTTCCGCATAATCATCCAACAATTCTCTTATCCTTGAATGCGAATCACTTTTTACAATTAATCCAGCATGATATTCTAAAGGTACTCTAAAACAAACTTCAGGATCATTAAAACTAGACAAATCAGGATGTTCATATTTTGACAACGTTAGCACGATTCCAGCAAAATCTTTATGAATAGTCGGTAATTTGTACTCTTTTTCTTTTATCAAACAATCTTCAATTATTGCCCATTCTTTCCATAAATTAATGCCGGATGCTGCTTCAACCATTTCAGCCAAATGAGCTCCACCTACTCGAGATGCTGTTTCTAAAAAATAAATTTTCCCATCATCATTGCATTTTATAAACTCGGTGTGATTTGCACCATGCATCATTCCGAATGCTTTTAACACCTGTTCATTTACCTTTTTTATTTCTTTATCATCCTTCGAATTGTACGGAATAGTAGCACTTCTAAAAATGCCACCACCTTGCGAAATTTCCATTGGAGTTGCCAAATATTGTGAGGTAATCGAAAACAATGTTTTTCCTTTCCAATTCAATCCATCACAATGATATACGGCTCCCGGTTTAAATTGCTCTACTAAATATTTTATTCTATTGGTAGTACCTAATTCGTCAATTTTATGCCACAATTCTTCTTTCGAATATACTTTCATAATTCCTGAAGCCGAAGCTTCTGAACGCGGTTTTAAAACCCAAGGCGGTGAAACCGTATCGGCAAAATGGTTGATTTCTTCATCATTAAATAAAGAACTAAATGCTGGAATTGGAATACCAGCATCTTTAGCTTTAATTCGCATGGCTAATTTATCGCGAAAATACCTACCTGTAGTTTGTCCCATACCATCAATTCGGAGATTTTCTCTCAGATATGTAGCTTTTTCTACATCAAAATCATCTAATGCTATTATGCTATCTATCTTTTTTTGACGCATCAATCCGGCAACACCCGATAATAAATCCTCTAAATTCCAATCTACATCCTGTCCAGGCATAAAAAAAATTTCATCGATAAAATCGACTGCCCATGGTTTGTCTCTTAATTTTTCTGAAGTAATTAAATAAACTCGATTGCCTTGTTTTTTAAGGTTAATTAAAAAATCATTTCCCTTGAAGTAATTTGAAATACAGATAAAATTTTTTGCCGAATTTTCCATGGTTATTGATTTTCAATAAAGTTAGCAATTAAGTGTACACCATAAGCTGTTGCATGTTTACATTTGGCAAATTCATCATCACCAAAAGCAACTCCTGCAATGTCAAGATGTGCCCAAGAAGTATGTTTATCGGTAAAAAACTCTAAAAACTTAGCTGCAGAAATAGCTCCAGCAACTGGTTTTCCTGAGTAGTTTTTCACATCGGCAATTTCACTTTCAATATCGGGTGTATAAACATCCCAAAGTGGTAATTGCCATAAACGTTCTCCGATTGAATCGCCAGCTTGTTGTAGTTTTTTTGATAGGTCTTCATTATTGGTAAATAATCCAGCACATTCATAACCAAGCGTTCCAACCACACTGCCTGTCAATGTAGCCAAATCAATAACCGTTTCCGGTTTGTAATTCTTTATCAGATACGATAATCCGTCAGCTAAAATTAATCTGCCTTCGGCATCGGTATCAATAATTTCAATAGTATGTCCGGCGTAACTCTGAATAACATCACTTGGTAAAAAAGACTGTGCATCAACAGAGTTCTCGCATGCAGGAACAATTGCGGTAACCTGAATTGGCAATTTTAAATCCGATAGTAACTGCATCGCACCAAGCACTGCGGCAGCGCCAGCCATATCACATTTCATTTGAACCATTCCTGCGGTTTTAATGTTGAGACCGCCAGTATCAAACGTAATTCCTTTACCTACTAAACCAACATGCTTTTTAGCATCTGCTGGTTTGTATTCCATAATGATGAATTGAGGTTCTTGTGCACTACCTTTTCCGACTGATAGAAATGAATGTAAACCAATTTCAGTCGCTTTTTCTTTGCCAAAAACAGTAACTTCAAATCCATATTTTTTTCCAGATTCGGTTGCCCAATTGGCTAAATATTTTGGTGTAATTTTATTGGGTGGTAAATCAACCAAAGCTAAAGTCTCTAGTTGAGCTTTGGCTATTTTAATTCCTTTTTCAAATGCTTCATCATAATCTGAATTGGATATATAGTTAAACTCAAAATCTGATTTTAAAAAAGGATGTTCATCCGTTTTTTTATAGTGACCTAAATTGTAAGTTCCTAAAAGTAGTCCAGAAATAGTGGCTTCTACTTGATTTGCATTGAAATTATCGGGAATTACTAATGCTATATTTTTACCAAATACCTCTTTTTGTTTGGCAGAAATTCTCCTAAATATAGTTTTCAATGATTTATAATCTACTTCTTTTCCTAAACCAATGAAAACATGAGTGCACTCATATTTTTCTACTAGGTAATGAGTGTCTTTTTTACCATAAAAAACTTGTGAATAAACAGAAACACCATGGTGTTCTATTGGAACGATACTTTTGGCAGTTGTTTCAAAAACGGGAATTAAAATTGTCCCTTTAAAATTATCTAGGTTTTGTATTTTTTTAATTTTCATTTGTTTTTTATTTAACCACAAAGTGCACAAAGAAAGCATCAAGCACACAAAGTTTTATTTCTATTCGTTCTTATCACTAAAATATAACCATTCAATAGCTTTCGGAAACTCATCACTCCAGTAGCGTTCGTTATGTTTACCTTCCATATTGAGACTAACTCGAACTTTCATTTTGTCGTTGAACCCTTCTTTTTTTAGTAATCGTTTCTTAAAATTGGTAACATGATCAATCATAGTAGCACTTTCATCACCACCAGCATAAAGATAGATTCGGGTATCTTGAGGTTCATCCATATCTAAAAAGGAAAGTTTTATTTTTGGTACCACCCAAAGAGATGGGGAAAATATCATCAATTTCCCAAAGACTTCGGGATACATTATTCCCGAAAAAATGCTAACCAATCCGCCCATCGAGCTTCCTCCAATTCCTGTATATTCTCTTTCAGGTTTCGTTCTGAAATTAGTATCAACAAAAGGTTTTAATGTTTCGGTTACGAAGCGGATATATTTTTTTCCTTGACCATTTCCGAGAACCGTATTTCCAACATTATATTCTTTTATGCGTTCTTTCTCGGCATGTTCAACAGCAATAACAATTATTTTACCAATATTATATTCAGCCATAACGGCCAATTTTTTATCGATTTCCCAATTGCCATATTTTGCTTTCTCATTAAACAAATTTTGGGCATCTTGTAAATACAAAACGGGATAAGTTTCAGCAGTTTTATTATAATCATGCGGTAATAAAGCCCAAACCCTTCTTGTTTTATTAAGCTGTGGAATTTCAAATTCTTCTGAAATCAAATGAACTTCGGGTAAAAACTTAGATTTAAATGGTAACCAATTGTGTCGCCATTTGGCAACATGTTCTTTTCGTAGACCATTATGTTGTTTGCAACAACGATTTTCAGTTCGATTGCCAAATTTATCAATCTCAACTTCACTCCAATCACCTCGGGTAAACTTATATAATAATTCTTGAGGATAAATAAAATCATTTTCAAACTTATAGTGATATAGGCCATGCCCAACCTTTTCCATTTCAAATTTTTTATCTTGTGTTACCCAATTGTTGAAGTTTCCCGAAATAAAAACGGGTCGTTCATCATCTTCATCGGTAGTCAAAATAATATTGAGTTGGGGTTCAGCGATATTTTTAATTTCTAAATCTGCAGTGATACTGACTTGTTCTTTGCTCATCGCAATATGCTTTCTAAATTATAGCTTAGTAAAAATACTTTTTTGCTTATTTAAAACAAAACCTTTTATCAAAATATATGGATAATTAAATAAAATAGAAAAGTTGTTGAAGAATAGAATTGAAAAGCAGGTGATTTTTGAGGAAATGGCATAAAAAAAGACCTAATCATTATCGATTTCTTTATGTTTAGACTCTTTATCTATATACTTTTTTACTTCACTTTCATTAATTTGAATATCATTTTCATCAGTACTTTTATGACATCTAACACAATTTGTTAGGTTTACTATTTCATCTTCGTGAATCTCTCTAATATTGTATAAAGTATGTTCATGACATCCAAAGCATGTATAGTTTTTATAATTGTTAGTTTTATGACAAGTTGTGCAACTAACATTGTGCTCATTATCTAACTTAAAATGATTGTTATGATTGAATGTTGATGGTTTCCATTTTTTTAAACTATGACAGGATAAACAATTTTTAGATGAAATTTTATGCCAATTATCTTTTGGTGATTGATGACAAGAAATACAATTATTTCTTGACTTATCATTTATTAAATCATGATTGAAAGTTGTAATTACGTTCCAGCTTTTCGTAGAATGGCAACTTGCACATGAATTTGACATTTGGTTATGAAGATTGTTTCTTGGTTTTGTATGACAACTTACACAAGAATTTCTATCATTTTTAGGTAATAAAATATGATCAAAATTATTTAATGCTAATTTGTAGTGTAACCCTTTATGATCTGAATGACAAGTTATACAGCTTTGGTTTTCAATTTTTTCATGAAACTTTAGCATAGATTTTTTTTTACTTATTTCCGAGATTTTATGACAAGAAATACAATTTTCATTTGGAGTTCCGTCCCCAATTTTATGACAAGCGAAACAATCATTATTTAGTTTAGAATGTGCTTCATATAAATTACCTGGAGAAATCATACTGTGAGGAAACTTGAAAACTAATCCAATGATTACAATTGTTAAAATGATATATATATATGTTTTTTTCATCAGTTAAAAAAGATTACTGAAACAATATGAATTAAAGATAATAATCCAAGAAAATAAGTAATTGGCAAATGCACTTTTCTCCAATTTTTCATACTATCCATTATAATGGCATCTAAAAAGACATCTCTCTTTATCTCATCTTCTGATTCTCCAAGTTGTTTCATTTCTTTTTTCCGGTCTCGTAATGTTTGATTGGATTTTGCTAAAAGATGTTTTCCAGTTAATCCACTAATAACGTTTATAAGTAACATTAAAACAGCTAACCATGGTAAAACAGCGTTTACATGAATTCCAGCATGGACTAATATCATTATGGAACCTGATAATGCTAAATATTCATGATAATCCAAGAGGATTTTGGGAGTGCTTATATTTATTATTTTTCTTTTATTTAAAGAATATAAAAGGGATGTTAAGATTGTAGCTGTTCCTAAATATCCTAAATATTTACCAACAAAAACAATACTGAAGTAATGTAGTAAGACATCTATTAGTATTGCTCCTAGTATCATTGAAGAAAACCAAATTATAAAAGGAATGATATCCTTTAAAATTATTCCGTTTTTCATATTCGAAAAGTATTTATAATAAAAAACCCAAAATTGTTCTACAAAGCATCACAATTTTGGGTTAAATCATTATTTTGATGTTACTTAATCTTCATCTTCCTGCGGCTCTGCTTGAGTATTTGGATTTTGATCCTTATTAGTTGCATTCGCTCTGATTTCTGTATGGCGAATTTCACCACCTGAAGTTCCTACTTTTTGGGATAAAAAGACTCCGATTATGGCAATAATCATTGCTAAAAAAGAAATTAGTTTGGCTTTACTGTGGTTCTTATAGTTAGTGTATAGTCCTACTAAAGAAACTACTCCTAAGACATATAAAACTAAAGCTAATTTTTCTGCTAATTCTTCATGTTCATGGATGATTTGCTTCCCAATATTAGGGAAATTTTCTACCGTTTCTTCAGCTCCTTCACCAGTTGTCATACTAAACGCTGCAAAGATTGCCGCAACTATGAATAATACATAAGAAACATTTTTGACAGTAGCATTCTTAAAAACAATTCCAGCTATTAAAATCCCTAGTCCAAGTATGGTTCCAATTATCGGAAAATGGTTAACTACTAAATGATAATGTGCGTCATTCATGGTACAACTGTTTAAGTGTTAATAGTACATCAAAGATAACCTTAATAAATTAGTATAAATATGATAAATATCATTATTCTTTAAAACCTAAAATTACTTTAGTTCCTTCATTTTCTTTACTTTCAATATCCAAATCAATTTGCAATAAAACACATAATCGTTTTACTATCGATAGTCCTAAACCAGTTCCTTTTATTTCAGGATGTTGATTAGATTTTGAGCGATAGAATTGGTCAAATATTTTATGTAAATCATCGGGAGCAATGCCAATTCCGTTATCAGAAATTGTACAGATGGTTTTATTGTTTTCTTCAGAAATTGAAAATGATATTAATCCTTTGGTTTTTGTGTATTTTATCGCATTGGTTAAAATATTATTGACCACAATTGAAAACAGATAGACATCGGTTTGCACATAAAAATCCTTAGAAAAAAGTACTTCACAGTTAATTTTCTTTTCATTTATTACACTCGAATTTCTTGAAATGATATCTAAAAATAAGGCATTCAATGAAATACTTTCCATTTTTAGAGACTGTTTTTGATTTTCAAATCGGGCTAATAACAATAATTCGTCAACCAAAAGGTTGAGGCGGTTTACCTCTTTTATGCAAAAATCTATTTTATCTTTATATTCTTCTTGATTTCTTGGTTTTCTGATTAACACTTCTAAAGTACCTTTAATAACTGCTAAAGGTGTTCTGAGTTCATGAGAAGCGTCTGAAGTAAATTGTTTCTCCCGTTCGATTGCATTTTCTACTCTATCTAAAAGATTATTTATGGTCATAGAAAGTAAATGCAATTCATCTTTGTTTTGTGGCAATGAAATCCTAGACTTTAAATTGTCTTTAGTAATAATATTAGCCGTATTAATTATAGAACTAATGGGTTTAATACTTCTTCCGGCTATAAATCGAGCGATAAGAAAGAGTACTAAAAGTATTAATGGATAGGCAATGATTAAAATAAAAAACAGATTATTTAATACCATTACAGAATCTTCTACTGATATGGCAATTATCATAAATCCAATTATCTTAGTGTCTTGATATAAAGGAACTTGTATTTGTCTAACTGAAGTTTTTTCTAGTTTTCCATCAAACAAAACATTATTAATAGCTTCTGGATAATACGTAAGATGTTTTTGTTTTAAATTAGGTGATTTATCAACTAATGCGCCCAATTCATCAACAAACTGGATAAAAGCAGGACTGATGTCAACTTTGCTAAACTGTATTTTTTTCCATTGCTTTTCTCGAATAAGCAAAACGCAATTTTCTTTGACTTCAATTTCTTTTAAGTGTTTTTCGACTTCAATTTTAATGTCGTTATTTACTTTAATATTGATACTAAATCGCACAATAGCATATATAATACAAAACACAACAAAAATTAATAATGCTGTTGATATCATATAGTTTGAAGCAATTCTATTTTTAAAGGAAAGCTGTTGCATTGTTTTTAATCGTTGGCAATATAACCAACGCCTCGTATGGTTTTAATATAATCTTCGTCTACTTTTAGATTTAGCTTTTTTCTGATGGCATTCATAAAGACATCTATTACACCAGTATCATACTCAAAATGAATGTCCCAAACATCCTGAATAATTTGAGTTCTTGAACAAACTGTACCTTTATTTTTTACCAAATAGGTTAACAAATCAAACTCTTTTTGAGTTAGCGAAACTTCATATTTGTTAACGGAAACCGAATGTTTTTGGATGTTGATTTCAATTGGACCTAAAGTCAAAATTTCCTGTTCACTTTTGTCCCGTAATTGCACTTTGATTCGTTCAACCAACTCGTCAAAACTAAATGGCTTTTTGATATAATCATTAGCACCTGTTTTCAAACCTTCTACTGTTTCTTGTACTGTGTCTTTGGCTGTTAGAAAAATAATGGGCGTTTTTGAATTGGTTTCTCTAATTTTTTTACATACTTCTAAACCCGTCATTTTGGGTAACATCCAATCTAAAAGTACTAAATCGAACTTTTCTTTCTGAAAGAGATTGTAACCCTCTAAACCATTATTTGCAGTTGAAATTTGATAATTTTCTTCTTCCAATCCTTGCTTAAGAAATTGAAGAATACCTTCTTCGTCTTCAACGATAAGTATGTGTTTCATTGAGTTTATTGTAGATTTTTGATAAAGGTAAATTTAATTTAAAATTTTAAACTAATGAGTATTTTATTTTAATCAAACTTTAATTATTTATATTAGTTAAAATAACCAAACTATGACTTTATTTATAAATAGAGCATTACATTGCGTCTTATTTTTATAGTTATACAAGACATGATCTATTTTAAAAAGCAATCTCCATTTATTACTCTTTTGCTTCTTTATATTGTAGTAAATATAGCACTTCGAGTTGTACTTCTCTTCCATCCTATTACGCAATCAAGTTTTGGGTTAATAGAAATTATGAAAATATTTTGCTTTGGATTTCTATCGGATGTTTTTGTATTTGTCATTGTCAGTGTTTTTTTATGGTTATATTTTTTGTTTTTATCCAATTCAAAATATGAAAAACCTTGGGGTTATTTTATTTTTGGATGTTTTCTTGTGTTACTGATTTATGTCTCGTTTTTTAACACAATTCTCAATGAATACGGAGGTTCCTTACCTGAAATTGGAATTAGTTTTATTGCAATAAAAACTATTCTTTTCGGATTGTTATTGTTTATACCTAAGTATCGAAAGCAGATTCGAATGGTATTATACGCTATTGCCATTTTCATATTTGTATTAGTCATCGTCCAAAATGCCATCAGTGAATTCTTTTTTTGGAATGAATTTGGTGTGCGTTATAATTTTATTGCTGTTGATTATTTGATTTATACCAATACGGTTATTGGTAATATTATGGAATCCTATCCAGTTGTTCCATTATTCATTGGCGTTGGGTTAGTGACCGCTTTGTTTACTTACTTTATTGTAAAACAAACAAAACCATTTCTGAATTCTCTGCCTTCGTTTTCCGATAAAATAAAAGGACTCATCACTTATATTGTTTTGTTCATTTTCTCTCTTTTTGCTATTCCTTTTTTAGCAAAACTTGAAAAATCAACCAATGTTTTTACCAATGAATTACAAGCCGATGGGTTGTATAAATTTTATGTAGCTTTTAGGACCAATGAATTGGAGTATCCTGAATTTTACAAAACAATTCCCGATACTGATGCTTTTGCCCTACTAGAGAAATACTTACCTGGTATTTCAAATCAAAGTAGTTTGAGAACAATACAAAATGATTCGGCTGAGATTCGAAAAAATGTAGTCTTAATTACAATTGAAAGTTATAGCGCAGAGTATCTGAAAGAGTTTGCCAACGAAAAAAAACTAACACCATTTCTTGATTCTATTGCTAAAGAAAGTTTACAGTTTACCAATCTATATGCTGTTGGTAACAGAACGGTTAGAGGATTAGAAGCAGTAACACTATGTTTACCACCAAGTGCAGCAGAAAGTGTTGTAAAACGAACCGATAATAAAGAAAAATTTTCGACAGGAAGTATTTTCAAACAAAAAGGATATGCTGTAAAATATATGTATGGTGGTGACGCTTATTTTGATAATATGGGCGATTTTTTTGGCGGAAATGGGTATGATATTATTGATAAAAAAGCATTCTCGCCCGAGGAAATAACATTCTCTAATATTTGGGGCGTTTGCGATGAAGATATGTATACTAAGGCAATTAAAATAATGAACCTAGAAGCTAAAAAAGGGAAACCTTTCTTTAATCATATTATGACTGTTAGTAACCATAGGCCGTTTACGTATCCGGAAGGAAAAATTGATATCTCACCAAAAATAAAGTCAAGAGATGGTGGTGTCAAATATACTGACTATGCGTTAAAGCAATTTTTCACGATGGCTTCCAAACAATCTTGGTTCAAGAATACGGTATTTGTTATATTGGCGGATCATTGTGCCTCAAGTTCAGGAAAGACTGAATTACCTATGGATAAATATCACATACCTGCAATGATTTATGCTCCAAGTTTTATTTCTGCTAAAGAAGATACTGTTTTGATGTCACAAATTGATGTCATGCCAACCGTTTTTGGTTTGCTAAATTTTAGTTATCAAAGTAAATTTTACGGACAAGATGTATTCTTACCTGAGTATAAACCTAGAGCATTTATAGCAACCTATCAAGATTTAGGATTAATTAAAGACAATGTGTTAACCATAATTTCTCCTGTTAAAAAAGTCAAACAATTTCAATTAATTTCAATACCTAATACAAAACTAAAACGGGGTTTCAATTTGCTCTATGAAGAAAAACCGATGACCAAAGAGAGAAAAGATTTAATCAATGAAACCATATCGTTCTACCAAACTTCGGCATATCTGTTAAAAAATAAAAAATACCAAAAATAATTTCTATGTATCTCTTGAGATTTTTAATTCTAAGCTTCGCTATAGTCTTTTTTTGTAATAAAGTTAACGCACAGTCTGTTGCTACTATAGATACTACAAAAAGCATAAAATTTAAGTATAAGCAAATTATAATTCCCACCGTATTAATTGGTATTGGGGTTGTAGGTCTAGAAAGTGAAAGCTTGAAAGACTTAAACTTAATTATTAGAGACGAAGTGATGGAAGATATTGATAAAAAACTTACAATTGATGACGTGATGCAATATTCTCCAGCTTTCTCGGTTTATGCATTAAATGCATTAAATGTGAAAGGAAAAAACAACCTGAAGGATAGAAGTATTGTTCTTGCTACATCTTTTTTATTTGTTGCAGCAACAGTTCGTACTATTAAAAAAACTTCGAGTGAACAACGACCTGATGGTTCCGATTTAGATTCATTCCCATCGGGCCATACTGCTACCGCTTTTGCTGGAGCCGAGTTTATGTATCAGGAATATAAAGACCAATCTATTTGGTATGGAATTGCAGGTTATTCAGTTGCAACAGCAACAGGTCTTTTTAGAGTTTACAACAATAAACATTGGTTAACCGATGTTGCTGCTGGTGCTGGAATCGGAATTTTATGTACAAAAGCTGCTTATTGGCTCCAACCCTTTATTACTAAACATATTTTTACTAGCTCAAAAGATACAAAGACTACTTCCCTTTTTTCACCTTACTATAATGGACATCAAATAGGTGGAACTTATGTTGTGCGGTTTTGATTCTTTTCGGTTATTATTTTTTCTTATTTTTGTTTATTCAAATAAATTTATCTCCAATACTCTAATCAAATAATTATAATCCAATCCGTTATGAATCCAGTTGTAAAAAATATTTTAGCAGTTGTACTTGGACTATTTATAGGAGGAATAGTCAATACGGCAATCGTAATGATAAGTGGCTCCATTATTCCGCCACCTGAAGGAACTGATTTAAAAACTATGGAAGGCCTACTAGCGGCCATGCCATTAATGGAACCAAAACATTTTTTAATGCCATTTCTTGCTCATGCTTTGGGAACATTAGTTGGTGCTTTTATTGCAGTAAAGATTGCAGCAAATAACAAAATGACATTTGCAATGGTAATTGGTTGCTGCTTTTTGGTAGGTGGAATTATGAATATTGTTATGTTACCGTCTCCACTATGGTTTACAATTGTTGATCTTCTTTTGGCTTATATCCCAATGGCTTACTTCGGGGGAACAATTGTATCAAGAAAGAATAAATAAACATTAAAACAGTTATAAAAAAAAATCCTAAACGTAAAGTTTAGGATTTTTTTATTTTAAAGCGCACCAATATAGCTAACAAAAGCGACTTTTCCATCGCCAAAATATTTGGCAAAAAGAAGTCGTTTGCTATCTGGAAAATAATTTACAAATTGATGTATCATACTTCCACCGCTATAGGCATTTCCACGGGTATCATCTATTTCATCATCGGAATCACCGCCGCCAGAAGTGTTGTAATAGGGAAACTGTATTTTTGTAGTTTGTGTTTTGAATGTAGGAGCAGCTAATTGATTGAATACGGCATATTCAACCTTACGACGATTTTCTTCTCTAAATACAAAAGTATTGATATAGTAATCGCCTTTGTAATTTAAAACTCCAAAATCATTAACTAGTTCATTACTAAATGGAATTCCATTATCAACAACTTTATTTGCTGTCATAACTTTTCCTTCATTATTCATTACAACTAAAGTACCTATTCCGAATGCGAAAACGGGGTCGTTAAATCTCGGATCATTTGCAAATGATGAATTAGCAGATGGTTTTGTACCTGTTTGGTATTTGCATTCTACAAAGAATTCAATTTGATATTCTTTAACATTAATAAAATTATACCGGATGTCTTGAATGTCTTTTATTCCAGTAAAAATACTAATTGCGTCATTATTGATTATTCTACCTAACTGCAAATCATATAGCATGATATTACTATAAGCCCAATCTCTATAACTTGCTTTAAAATTCAAGGCAATTAAATAATCTTGTGTTCCGATTGAAATGGCAATAGGTTTCGCAATTTTAATTTCAGCACCAAGATCTTTATCTGTTTCGCTTGTTGCATCAACCACCAATAAGCTATGCTTTTCACTTTTGGATACTACTCTTTTTACAAAAACCAATTTACCTGAATTGGTTAAGGTAATATCGCCTGAATAGAATTCCATTGGAAAAGTAACTGTTTTTTGCCAAGATACATCAAAAGTAGCAGCATCTAAAACCGTACATTCATTAACTTCAGCTATCTTTCTATTTGAAAATTTTGTATAAACAACACTATAATATCTTCCGTTTTGTGAAGCAGCAACGAATGCTGTGCCCGATTTAGAAATACTTTCAAAAGTATAACTAACTATTAAGGTAGAAGTAAACGTATCTGTTGTTTTATCAAAAATAACTCTATGAATATCTTTCTTTTTGGTTTTGTTTGAATAACTGTCTATAAAAACTACAATTCTATTTTTATCAAGTTCAAAGCTTCCTAAATAATTGTATAAGGTATAGGTGTCTTTATTTGGAAAGTTTTGTTTGAAAGTATTTACCAATTTGTTTTTTTGATCAAACTTTCTAATAATGATGTCGTGTTGAGACATCATTCCGTGTTTGTTGGCTATACTAAATAGATAATGATTGTAATTATCCGCTAAAATTACCTTAGCATCTTCTTCTACCTTTAGATTATAATCGAATTTAGAACCCCATTCTTGTTTGCCTTGAGAAAATGATTTTGACATTATCAAAACCATCACCACGATAATAATTCTTAAATATTTTTTCATTTGATTATCCTTTATAAATATTATTTTCAAATTCTTTTAACTCTGCTTTTTCATCACTTGACAAGTCCAAATAAATCATGTTTTCTTGTAATTCATTTAAATATTTTTCAGCTTCTTTTTTATTCCGTAAGCCAATATTTAAGCGAATCAAATTGAAATAAATATACGTTGCAATTTTTGCATTCAAATCAGCTTTTTTGTCTTTATAATCAATTTTAGATAAAGTTTCTTTCCAAATATCGATTCCTTTTTGCATTCCGGTCATTGCTGCAGCAGTCATTTCGGCATTTTCTGGATTTAACTTTCTTAAATTGGTGGTGACATAAATAGATGCCTTTTCCAAATCATCGTATTTACCTTTATTTTTCACACTGCTAATTTTAATAGAAGGATTTATCCAACGAATACCAAAATTATCATCCAAAAAAGTATTGATTTGAGCAATAACCTTATTTAAATAATATTTTTCTTCTAAAGGTTTGTTTAAATTATTAGAAGGCGAAGTCGATAAAAGTTTGAATTCTTGAAAGAAAGAATTGTTTAATTTTTCAACACCATTTACTTTCACAATTACTTTGGTTGGCTGATTGGCAAAAGTTTGTCCGGCATTATCCTGAAAATTCATTCTTTTAATATCTACAGCAACATCAATATAATTTGCTTCTCTGGTAAATCCTGTGATTGCAATTTGAGAAGCTAAAACTTCATTGTCAACTATAATATAATTACTCAAATCGGGTTCCCGATATTCTGCTTTGGTCGGTTTGATGTATTGTGGTTTAGTTGGTAATACTAGTTTTGGATCTCTCCCTTGATCAGATATGGCTAATCGCTCTAAAAGACTCATTTTTTTGAATTCCTCCGATTCTAATTTATATTTTTCTTTAGCTTTTATCACATCTTGGTCATAAGCAACTAATCTCTTTTGAAATTCTACTTCACTAGCTGCAACAGATTTATCAAAACTTTTTTCTTCAGCTTGATAATCCAATTTAGATTGCGCAATAATATCATCTGTTTTTAAAGTATAAGGTGAAGTTACTTTTACTTTAAAAGTTCGGTTACTGGGTTCAATTGGGAATTTGGCAACAATTGGAAGTTTGTATTCAACTTTTTCAGAGGTAATACTTTGCGCGTTTATCGAAAGTGAAAATCCAATAACTAAAACGAATAATAATCTAAATTTCATAATTGTAACTATTTATTTTTTGTCAAAAGTAATTGTAATTATTATGAAAATAAATTCAATTATAAAATAATTATAAAAAAATTAAGTTGTGAACGTCTTTGTTTTCAAGATTTTTTGAAATATATCTAAAGATAAAATCTATATTTGTCAGAATTCTAAATTAAAAAATATGAAAAATCTTAAAAAATCAATGGCTATTTTATTAGTTGTAGCTACAGCATTTCTTTCTGTTAATTGTAGTTCTAGTAGTGATGATGGAGGAAGCGCTTCTTTTTTCTTAAAATGTAGGGTAAATGGAGTACAGTTTACTTCAACAGATCCTTTTGTAATTAACTCATTGTCTAAATCCATAACAGCGCAAAGTGATGGCGTTGCTCAGGAAACGATGAGTTTATTTATGCCTTTAAATGTTGCTGTGGGAACTTATACTATTACAGAAGAGCCATCTAATGTGAATTCGTACGGTGCTAGTTATTCTAATTTTGATACAGATGTATCAACTCAAGATGCTACAGGAACTATAACTATTACAGAGGTTACAGCAGATGTCATCAAAGGAACTTTTTCTTTTACTTCTCCTGACTTTGACGGTAATCCTATTACCGTTACAAACGGTTCATTCCGAGCTGAAAACGTTCAGTAATATATTGACAATAAAACAAAAGCGAAAGAGATGACTCTTTCGCTTTTGTTTTTATAATAAGCCGTTATACTTTCGAATAAACCATTCTGATGCTAAAGAGAGAGCAATCAAAACCAAAAGCCAAATCCAATCGATTAAAGGTGAATTTTTTACTATTGTTTTCTGGATGGCTTTATAACTTTCATCTTCTAATAGTTGCTTAATTAAAGTATCTACTTGATTTGATAAATAAGCTTTTCCTTTGGTTTGATTAGCCAATTGATTTAATTTATTCCAATCCGGATTGACAAATTGCTTTTCTATGTCAAAGTCTAATACTTCAAGACTACTACTGTATGATGAGTTTGAGTTCAACTCCTTTACAGAAAATGTATAATTCCCAGCACCTAATCCGTCAAGATTTACTTTAAAAGCATTCGAAGTACGTAGCAAATCATAATTTTTAACTTGTTTCGTTTTGGTATTGGTTACAGCAATTGTTAATCGAGCTCTTTCATCAAGTTCGTAGTTTTTGTTAAAATATTGCGCTGTAATATCGATGGCTTCTCCCGAATTATAAAAGCGTTCGTGATTTACCACTAAAGATTTTTTAGCATTATTTGAGGCCAAATATTGAATCGTTTTATCTAAAAAAATATCAAAGTCGGCAAAACTCTTTTTGTTAACATAAGTATTGGCGCGCCATTTCCAGATATTTTCTCCAAATAAAAATGAAGTTCGTCTTCCTTGGTTTTCGGAAAACGCCATTAAAGGTTGATTAGTTGGGATATTCCGAATGGTCGAATTCAGTAAAATGTTAACATTTCCAGAGGCGGTTATAGCTCCAAAAGGGTTTTCTAAAGGAGGAAATTGTTCAAAACCAATATTATCTAAAGCAAAAAGATTAAACTGACTATCAAAGGAAGCCAAATAATCTTCTTTTTGACTACTCATTTTAAAATTAAAATAAGTTTGATTTTGATTTAAAAAACCATAATCGGTATCATTTCCTGTAATTATCCATGTATTGATTTTGGTCGTTTGATTTTGATCAAAAATAGTTTTAAATTCACCGCTTGGCTGATATAATATTAATATATTGTAATTAGTTAACGAACTGATTTGATTTGGTTTAAGAATTGTTACTTTTCGTTGCGCATTAGATTCTATACTTCGTTTTATCGCTCCTAAATCTGGATGTGAAACAGATGAAATTAGGGCTACTTCCGTTTTTTGATCGATGACTTCAACAGCAAAATTATTGGTATTGTTATAGGTGTTTTTTTCCTGCTCTTTTGAAGCAATAGTAGCTTTAAAAAGTTGTAATCCCACTTTGTCAGCAGGAAGTAAAATAGTTAAAGTTGCCGACTTTTTTGAAGGTGAAAATGCAATCGTTTGTTCATTTAAAACACTATTTCCTTGAGCAATTTTAAATGTTGTATTGATGCTTTTAGTTCCGGCATAATTTAAAAAAACTTCAACAGGAAATTTATTCTTATGGAAGGCGTATTTATTGACGTTTAATTGCGTAATTCTTAAATCTAAATACGTTGTCGTATCGCCAACAACTATAGGATAGACTTTATTATCTGGATTAAAACCGAATACATAATCTTCACCCGAAGTTTGGTTTCCGTCAGAGATTAATACGGTTGGAAATTTTTGGTTTTTGTAGATAGTCTTTAAACTTTTTGCAACGATGTCAATATTCGTTTGAGTTCCATTAAAATCAATCGTATCAGATGGTAAAAAATCTTGATCAAACTGGTAGGTTTGCACGTCAAACTTATCGATTAAAGCTGCATTTCCAGAAAGCTTTTGAAACACTTCTAATGCGGATTTGTCTGATTTTAAATCTTTTATAGATGCCGAATTATCAATAACTATTGGTAATGGTGTTTTTACTATTTCTACTGTTTTTCGGGTAATAATTGGATTAATAAGCAATAACAGTAATCCAAAAACAGAAAAGAAACGTAAAAAAGTCAAAAGCAATGTAACTTTTGACATGCTTTTGACTTTGCTTCGCCAGGTCGCGCCTTGCGTTCGGGTGTATAAATATTGATAAAATGATACACCGGCAGCAATTAGTATTGATACAAGTAATAACAGGATTGTTGTGGTGTTCATATAAATTAATGTTCAGTGTTCAGTTGCTAGTGTTCAGTCATTTATTTTTCTGCCAACTCATGACTGACCACTGCTAACTTTTTTTAAGTAAGCATTCCTCCGCAAACATTTAGTACTTGTCCTGAAACATAAGCACTCATATCAGATGCAAAGAACAAACAGGCATTAGCAACATCTTCGGGAGTACCGCCTCGTTTTAACGGAATTGAATCTCTCCAGCCTTGTACCACATCTTCGTTTAATTTAGCGGTCATTTCCGTTTCAATAAAACCTGGAGCAATAGCATTGCAACGAATATTTCTGGAACCTAATTCCAATGCAACCGATTTAGTAAACCCAATCATTCCTGCTTTAGACGCTGCATAATTGGCCTGACCAGCATTACCCTTCACTCCTACTACGCTACTCATATTGACTATAGAACCTTTACGGTTTTTTAACATTATTTTCTGAACGGCTTTGGTCATATTGAAAACCGACTTCAAATTAATCTCAATTACTTTATCAAAATCTTCTTCACTCATTCGCATAAGAAGGTTGTCTTTAGTGATTCCTGCATTGTTGATTAAAATGTCTACATTCCCGAACTCAGTCATAACGTCATCAACTAATTGTTGTGCTTCATTAAAATCGGCTGCATTAGATTTGTATCCTTTGGCTTTTATTTCCATTGAAGATAATTCGTTTTCTAATGCTTGTGCCGATTCGGCAGATGAGCTATACGTAAAGGCTACATTAGCGCCGTGTTGCGCAAATACTTTAGCGATTCCGCTTCCAATTCCTCTACTTGCACCGGTTATGATGGCTACTTTTCCTTCTAATAATTTCATATAATAAAGATTAGTTTTGTTTGTTTTATCAAAGTTCAAATATAGAATAATTTATACTTAGTAAAAAATGATTTAGTATCATTGTAAATCCAAATAGATAAACAACCTAATGATTCAAAACCAAAGCCATTTTGAAAAATTGTATCGCGAGTTTCATGTACTTGTGTTCAATGTGGCATTGAATTATTTGCAAAATATAGAAGATGCAGAAGAAATCACACAGGATGTGTTTGTTAAAGTAAATAATTCTCTTGATAGCTTTCATCAAAAATCATCTTTTAAAACTTGGATATATCGTATTACTATTAATCATTGTTTGGATTTTATTAAGAAAAAGAATAGTCAGAAACGCTTTTTTGTTTTTGGAAAGAAAAGCAGTAACGAAGTTGAATACTTAAACACTGCCACTTTTGAACATCCTGGAATTTTAATGGAAAATCAAGAAGATGCTGCGATTTTGTTTGAAGTCATCAATTCGTTAACTCAAAATCAAAAGATAGCTTTTTTGCTTTCTAAACTTGATGGATTATCCAATCCTGAAATAGCACAGATTATGCAATTGAGTGTTTCATCTGTAGAGTCTCTAATTTTTAGGGCGAAAGTTGCACTACAGGATAAATTGTCTGAAAAATTTAACACCTATCACAAGAAAAAATAATAACATTCGTCAAAGTAATTACCGAACCTAATTCAGCAGAAGCATGGAAAGAAATAATTGGATTACAACCATTTTGAAAAGTACTAACGGTATATCACCTGTTATGCCAAGTGATGATTTATTTTTAAAAATTCAACAAAGAATTCAATTACAAAGTAACGTTTCATCAAAAACAGTTTGGCTTGTTGCTGCATCTATACTGGTTTTAGTAGTTTTAAACTTCTCTGCCATTGTTTCTAAAAGCAATCAAAAGAGTAGTGAAACTTCAGTATATTTAGAAATGTCTGTCAATAAAAGTAACCAGTTATATCAATAATAATGGAAAAAACGAAACTATTAACGATTTCCGTAATCGGATTATTGTTGCTCAATTTGGGCACATTAGGATTTTTATTTATGAATGGAACAAAAGAACAAAGACTACCACACAATAGGCCAGGTGGAAGACCAAGTCCAAGAGAAATTATAATACATAAATTACATTTTGACACCAATCAGCAAAAAGAATACGACAAAATTATCGATTGGCATAGAGGAGAAATAAGGCAACTTGAGAAAAAAATTCACGAAGCTAAAGACAAACTATATTCGGAATTGATTCAACCTAAAGTAAATGTAAAAACTAAAGATAGTTTAATGACACTTTTGGTTAGCTATCAAAAACAAATTGAAGAAACTCATTTTAAACATTTTAGTGGTATTAAAATGATATGTCATCCTAATCAAATGGTTTACTATAATGAATTAACCGAAGAGTTGAGTAGACTATTTTCTCGAAGCAAACCTCCAATACCTAGACATGACTAAAAAAAGTTGGTTAGTGCTATTTTTATTGATTACTATTTCGTTTAATGCTCAAAGTAATGATACTTTGAGTTTAAACTTTAAAATATATTTTGATCAATTGCCATTAAAACTCAACCAAAAATACATTTCTGCTAAAAACGATACTGTTACACTTTCAACTTTTAAATGTTATATTTCTAATATTGAAATACAGTATTCTGACACAACTGTTTTCAAACAAATAAATAGTCATCATCTTATTGATGTTGAAAATCCAAATACATTACAAATTCCAATCACCAAAAAAAGTGAAAAACTAATTTCGAAATTGATTTTCAATATTGGTATTGATAGTTTAACCAATACTTCTGGAGCAATGGCAGGTGATTTAGACCCTATAAACGGAATGTATTGGGCATGGCAAAGTGGTTATATCAATATGAAAATTGAAGGTACAAGTCCAAGTTGTCCTACTCGAAAAAATGAGTTCCAGTTTCATGTTGGTGGTTATTTAGAACCCTATTATACTATGCGAAAAAAAGTCATAAATGTTAACAATCAAAGAGATGTAACAATTGCTATTGATGTTGCTGTTTTTTTATCAGAAATAAATATGAATAATATCAACTCTGTAATGATACCTGGAAAAATTGCTATGAATTTAGCTGATATTTATACTAAAATGTTTTATATCGAATGAAAAAAAGCGGGAAATTCTATTTTTTATTAGGATTACTAACCCTAATTTGCTTGGCATTTTCCAATCAATTTTTAACGCCTTTATATTTTGAAGTTCCCAAGGGTTGGCCTGAACCAAAATACGATTTCAAAAAAAATCAGTTAACCGAAGAAGGATTTCAACTGGGAAGACATTTGTTTTACGACCCAATTTTGTCACGTGATAGCACTATTTCCTGTTCTAGTTGCCATTTACAACAAACCGGATTTACCCATGTAGACCATCAACTAAGTCATGGTATTGAAGGGAAAATAGGTACGCGAAATTCATTAGCATTAATTAATTTGGCTTGGAATAAAGACTTTATGTGGGACGGTGGTGTAAATAACCTCGAAGTGCAAGCTATCAATCCGATAACAAATCCGGTTGAAATGGATGAAAAATTAGAAAATGTAATTAACAAATTGCAACGTAGTGAAAAATACAAGTCATTATTTACTAAAGCTTTTGGCGATAATAAAGTAACTAGTCAACGTTTGTTAAAAGCATTAGCACAATTTACGGTGATGCTAAAATCATCCAACTCAAAGTATGACAAAGTGATGCGTAAAGAAGTACGTTTTACCGAACAAGAACAACATGGTTATGATATATTTAAGATGAATTGTGCCTCTTGCCATAAGGAACCTCTTTTTAACGATGATACATTTAAAAAAAATGGATTGGTACTTGATTCCACTTTAAACGATTATGGTAGAATAAAAATCACTAATAGAAAAGAAGATAATCTTCATTTTAAAATACCTACTTTACGAAATGTTCAATTTACTTTTCCTTATATGCACGATGGCAGATTTAGAACCTTATCTGAAGTAGTAAAACACTATAATTCTTTAGGTAATCATAAAGATTTACCCAAAGAATTAAATAAACCAATGAATCTTTCTGATAATGAACGAGTAGATTTAGTTGCTTTTTTGAATACACTTACCGATAAAGAATTCCTTTTTGACAAACGATTTGGTTTTCCAAAAGAATAATTTTAATAAAAACCGCGCAAGAAACAAAATGTTCTTGCGTCTAAGAAAATGAAACAAAATTAATGATGATGAAAAAACTACTTTTATTGCTATTAGCAAGTGTGTCTTATTCTCAAACCAATCCAGCCATAACCGGATGGTTAATAAATACTACTGGAATTACAGGCCGTCATTATGTAGTCAACAACTCCACTCCTATTGTAGATGCTGTTTTAGCAAATGTTCAAACCGTTCAGTATAACACAACCTATGCTTATGTTTCAGCAACAGGAATTCCTGCCTATATAACAGGTCCTTTTCCAGGTAACCCTTCAAAAGCAACAGCTCAAAATAAAATATTCAGAATTCCATTAAATCCTGTTCAAGGTTCAGGTACCGTAGCCACCACTGGTGGGAATATTGGTGTGTTTAAAAATGGTGTGGCCTTATTTGATTATCGTGATGGTGTGGCTTGGAATAATGCAACTGGTGCGCTTTGTGGCGGACCTGGAAATCCTCCTTGTGCTGGTGGTCCAGGCGCAACACAAGCTTGGAGTAGAGACGCTGTCCCGGCTGAACGAGCTGGATTTGATTGTGCCAAAGCACATCCAGCCATGGGAAATTACCACCATCACCAAAATCCAAGTGCGTTTAATTTAGATTTGAATGTTCTTTCTAATGTGTGTGATGCTTATCCGTCTGATGGTTTATATGTAATTAATCCGTCACAACATTCACCGTTATTAGGATTTGCCTATGATGGTTTTCCAATATATGGTGCCTATGGGTATACTAATACCAACGGAACCGGAGCTATTACTAGAATGAAATCGAGTTACCAATTAAAGTCCTATCCAACAGGATTAAGAACGAATGGTCCTGCAATTAATCAAGTGGTTGGAACTCAAACTTTCTTTAATGGGTATTTCAGAGAAGATTATGAATATATTGACCATTCTGGTGATTCCACCTTTTTAGATTCTCATAATGGCCGAATTTGTAATACTCCAGAATATCCAGCTTCTTTATACCCTAACGGAATTTATTGCTATTTTGCAACCGTTGATGCTAATCACAACTCGGCTTATCCCTATGCAGTTGGACCAACATTTTATGGCAATATTACTGTTACTACAGTAACTTCTGTTCCAGCAGGAACTACTACGTTGGCATCCAATACATTTGAAAATTCTGATTTAAAAGTTACTATAGCTCCCAATCCAGCATCTGAATTTATTGCTATTCAAACTTCAATGGCACAAAATGATATGGATGTTTATTTGATCAATGAATTGGGACAAATTGTTAAAACAAGTAAGATTTTACAAGGCAGTACATTATGTGTCATTGAAACAGATACCATTTATAACGGAATTTATTTTGTAAAAGTTACTAATGGGAAAAATGATAAAACGGTTAAAGTTATCATTAATAAATAATATTACTTTCCATATTTATTGTAAAATATATTAATTTATTATCCTTTTTTTTAATTATAATCGTTTCAATAAAGAGAATGAAAAAAATATACTTTTCTATTATATTGCTAATCGGGTTATTACAAGCTAAAAGCCAAACAATAGGTTTATTACAACATGATACCGGAACTTTGGACGATGGCTATGTATTATTTGCTCCCATTCAAAGTACTACTACTTATTTAATTGATAAATGCGGTAAACAAATAAAAACATGGCCAAGTACATATAGACCAGGACAATCTTGTTATATTTTACCTGACGGAACTTTACTTCGCTCAGGAAATACTAATAATAGTACTTTTAATGCAGGTGGAAAAGGTGGAATAATTCAAAAAATTGATTGGAACGGAAATGTAACTTGGAATTATACTATCTCTAGCAATTTAGAATGTCAACATCACGATATTAAAGCACTGCCAAATGGTAATGTTTTGGCCATAGTTTGGGAATCAAAAACCAATACCGAGGCCATCGCTGCAGGAAGAAATCCTTTGTTAGTACCTACAACAGTTTGGAGTGAAAAAATTATTGAAATTCAACAAACAGGTTTAACCACTGGAACAATAGTTTGGGAATGGCATTTGTGGGATCATTTAGTACAAGATTTTGATGTATCTAAAGCTAACTTTGGTGTGGTAAATACAAATCCTCAATTAGTAAATTTAAACTTCAATGCTAGTACAACAGGAACGGCAGGATTAGATTGGATACATTTAAACGCAATTGATTACAATCCTACTTTAAATCAAATCATGCTAAGTTCTCATGCTTTTGAAGAAATATGGATTATTGATCACAGTACTACAACTGCACAAGCAGCAACCAACTTAGGCGGAAATTCAGGTAAAGGTGGATCTATTTTATACCGTTGGGGAAACCCTAGAGCTTATAATAATGGTACAAGTGCAACCCAAAAACTATTTGGTCAACACAATGCTTATTGGATAGAAAGTGGATTTCCATTCGAAAATCAAATTATGATTTTTAATAATGGAAATGGGAGAATTGGAGGAAACTATTCTACGGTAGAAATTATAAATCCACCAGTAACAGGTTTTAATTATACACCAACTTTACCTTATGGACCAACTACAACTTCGTGGATATATAATAACGGAAACCCAAATGGAATTTATGCTGCAAATATTTCGGGCGCACAACAATTATCAAACGGAAATGTTATGTTGTGTGATGGACCTTTAGGTACTTTTAGAGAAGTAAACTCGGTAGGAACAACACTTTGGAAATATGTAAGTCCAATAAATAATACTGGTATCATTGCTCAAGGAACAACTCCTTCACAAAATATAGTATTTAGAAGTTCTTTTTATCCAAGCAATTATAGTGGTTTTTCAGGACATACTTTAAACGCTAGTAATACGATTGAAAATTCCAATACGGCTTCAGCTTCTTGTAGTTTGACATTAGCTAATGCTGATAACTTTAATGAAAACAATCTGATTTTTTATCCAAACCCTGTAAGAGGTGTTTTGAATATCAATTTTCCTACTCAATTAATTTTTGGAAATTTAACTTTAATTAATAGTATTGGTCAAACTGTTTATTCTAGTGTAATAAATTCAAATATCTTTTCAATTGATGTAAATCAATTTGCAAGAGGATTATATTATTTAAAAGTCAGTTCTGTTAAGAGACAATTTGTTAAAAAAGTAATAATTGAATAAAAATAAAAAAGCTCCGATTCCTCGAAGCTTTCTTATTTATTATAGTAAATTAAGGAATGACTATCCCATCACTTCTTTTACTTTTTTACCAATCTCAGCTGGAGAATCCACAACGTGAATACCATTTTCTCTCATAATGCGTTTTTTAGCTTCAGCCGTATCATCGGCACCACCAACAATAGCTCCGGCATGACCCATAGTTCTTCCTTTTGGAGCAGTTTCACCAGCAATAAATCCTACTACAGGTTTACGGTTACCGTCCGCTTTAATCCATTTAGCAGCATCGGCTTCTAATTGACCACCAATTTCACCAATCATTACAATACATTTTGTTTCCGGGTCGTTCATCAATAATTCCACTGCTTCTTTAGTAGTAGTTCCAATAATAGGATCTCCACCAATTCCGATAGCTGTAGTAATTCCCATTCCTTGTTTCACCACTTGATCAGCTGCTTCATAGGTTAATGTTCCTGATTTAGAAACGATACCAACAGTACCTTTTTTGAAAACAAAACCAGGCATAATACCTACTTTAGCTTCTTCCGGAGTAATAACTCCAGGACAGTTTGGTCCAATTAATCGGCAATCTCTATCTTTTATAAATTCATACGCTTTAATCATATCAGCAACCGGAATTCCTTCAGTAATACAAATGACTACTTTAATACCAGCATCTGCTGCTTCCATAATAGCATCTGCGGCAAAAGCTGGTGGGACAAAAATAATAGATGTATCAGCTCCGGCTTGTTCTACAGCATCTTTTACTGTGTTGAAAACGGGTCTGTCAAGGTGAATTGATCCGCCTTTTCCTGGTGTTACTCCACCAACAACATTAGTACCATATTCAATCATTTGAGAAGCATGAAAAGTTCCTTCACTACCTGTAAATCCTTGAACTATTATTTTTGAATTTTTATTGACTAAAACGCTCATATTTATTTATGTTTATTTGTGTTTTTATTTTAATGTTGCAAAAGTATGAATTAGTGTTCAGTGTTCAGTAATAAGTATTCAGTTTTTTTTATTATAACTGACTCATTTGATAACCTCGGTAAAGTTTGTTGTTTTTTAATTCCCAAATGACCATAAAATGTGCTAGTAACATTTCTTCCCGAGGATTTTCTATGGTTTTAACATAATGAGAATAACGAACAGAAACGGTATTACCATCTTCAAGAATATGTGTAATTCTAGCTTTAGAACGAACATAAGCTTTTCCTAATTCTGTTGTTAAATCAATTATTTCTTGACGTTTAAGTTTTAGAAATCCTTTTGTACTATGCCATTCTAAAACTACATCGGTATGCAAAAGTTTGGCAACAGTTTCAGATTCTAACAGTGCATCTGATTTGTAAAATTCTTGAACGATTTCTTTAGCGCTCATTTTTATTTAAGTTTGTTTAAAATTTCTGGTATTTTTTTAAGATTAGCGAATTGCTTCATTTTTTCTCTTGCTTCGTCTATTGGTGTTCCTGAATACGTTTTTCCACCTTCGATAGATTTACTAACTCCTGTTTGCCCTAAAACAACTGCTTTGGCACCAATAGTTATTCCACTAGTTGTACCAACTTGTCCCCAAAGCGTTACTTCATCTTCAATAATAACACAACCAGCAATTCCAGTTTGAGCTGCAATTAAACATTTCTTTCCAATTACAGTATCGTGACCAACATGTACTTGATTATCTATTTTAGTTCCGGCTCCAATAGTTGTGTCACCTGTAACACCTTTATCTATTGTGCATGCGGCTCCAATTCCAACATTATCTTCTATAACAACTCTTCCGCCCGAAAGTAATTGATCAAAACCTTCGGGTCGTTTTTTATAATAAAAAGCATCCGCGCCAAGTATCGTTCCCGAATGAATTATTACGTTATCGCCTATTACTGAATTATCATAAACAATTACGTTGGCATGAAGTAAACAATTTTTACCTATCGATACATTATTACCAATAAAACAATTGGGTTGAATTACTGTTCCTTCTCCAATTGATGCTGAAAGTGAAATACTTGCATTGGCTGCAACAAATGGACGAAAATGTTGGGTTAGTGTATTGAAATCTCTAAATGGATCTTCAGAAATTAACAACGCTTTTCCTTCTGGACAATCTACTTCTTTGTTGATTAAGATAATAGTTGCTGCAGATTGTAGCGCTTTGTCATAGTATTTTGGATGGTCAACAAAAACAATATCTCCTGGAGTAACCACATGAATTTCATTCATACCTTCTACATGAAAATCGTCAGCACCAACATATTGACATTCAATAATAGCAGCGATTTCTTTAAGAGTATGTGTTTTTGGAAATTTCAAAACTATTCTTTTACGCGTTCCATATAAGAACCAGTTGCGGTATCTATTTTGATTTTATCACCTTCATTAATAAATAACGGAACGTTTACAGAAGCGCCGGTTTCTACTTTTGCAGGCTTAGTTGCATTGGTTGCAGTATTTCCTTTTACACCAGGTTCCGCATAAGTAACCTCTAGTACAATAGAAGAAGGCATATCAACAGAAAGTGGCAATTCGGTTTCAGTATTAATTTGAACCATAACATTAGTTCCTTCTTTTAATAAATCAGGTGCATCAAGGATATTTTTATCCAAAGTTATTTGCTCATATGACTCGACATTCATAAAGTGAAATTGATCTCCTTCAGCATATAAATATTGGAAATTTTGAGTTTCTACTCGAACAGTATCAATTTTATGACCAGCAGAAAAAGTATTATCTAAAACTTTTCCATTAGTCAAACTTTTTAATTTGGTTCTAACGAAAGCAGGACCTTTTCCGGGTTTTACGTGAAGGAATTCGATAATTTTATAAATATCATGATTAAATTTGATGCATAATCCGTTTCTAATATCTGATGTTGATGCCATTTTTTATTTGTTTATGGTTTGATTTTTATGGTTTGTTGTTTGTGGTTATATCTGTTAAAGTTAACTATAAACTAAAAAACCACAAACTTATTTATTAAGCTCCTGAATACCCTTTCATAATTCCTCTTGAGGAATTTCTGATAAAATCTAAAATTTCATCTCGTTCTGGTGAAGCCGACATTTCAGCTTCGATAATTCCAACTGCTTGTGATGTATTATAATTTTTTTGGTACAGAATTCTATAAATATCCTGAATTTCTCTAATCTTTTCAGATGAAAATCCTCTTCGTCTTAATCCGACTGAATTAATTCCAACATAAGAAAGTGGCTCTTTTGCCGCTTTGGTATATGGCGGAACATCTTTACGAACCAAGGAACCACCCGAAATCATCGCATGATCTCCTATTTGGATAAATTGATGTATAGCAGCTAAACCACCAACGATGGCATAATTACCAACGATTACATGTCCGGCTAGCGCTACTCCATTTACAATTATAGCATTATCGCCAATATGGCAATCATGAGCAATGTGAGCAGTTGCCATAATAAGACAATTGTTTCCAATCTTGGTTTGCCCAGATGCAATGGTGCCGCGATTAATCGTAACACATTCTCTAATAGTTACATTATCTCCAATTACGGCAAGTGATTCTTCTCCGCCAAATTTTAAATCTTGTGGAATAGCTGATATAACTGCGCCTGGAAAGATATTGCAATTTTTTCCAATTCGGGCACCTTCCATAATGGTAACATTAGAACCTATCCAGGTTCCATCACCTATAATTACATTATTGTGAATGGTTGTAAAAGGTTCAATAACTACATTTTTTGCAATTTTTGCTCCCGGATGAACGTATGCTAAAGGTTGATTCATATTCGTATGTTTATTGTTTTTAGTTTGTTGTTAGTGGTTCGATAATTTTAAACCACAAACTATAAACTACAAACTTCTTAATTATTGTTTTTTAGCGATTTGTGCCATTAATTCTGCTTCTGCCACTAATTTACCATTAGCAAAAGCACTCGCTTGCATATGACAAATTCCTCTTCGAATAGGAGAAATTAAATCACATTTAAAAACTAATGTATCGCCTGGTAATACTTTATGTTTAAACTTCACATTATCAATTTTCATAAAGTAAGTCAAATAATTTTCTGGATCGGGCACGGAACTTAAAATTAATATTCCACCTGTTTGAGCCATTGCTTCAACGATTATTACACCTGGCATTACTGGTGCTCCAGGAAAATGACCAACAAAAAACGTTTCGTTCATGGTCACATTTTTTAATCCAACCACATGATTATCTGACATTTCAATGATTCTATCTATAAATAAAAATGGTGGTCTGTGAGGTAGAATACTCATTATTTTATGAATATCCATCAAAGGCTCCAAATTTAAATTATAAACTGGAACATGGTTTTTTTGTTCAATTTTGATAATCTTAGATAATTTTTTTGCGAACTGAGTGTTTACAAAATGGCCCGGCTTATTGGCGATAACTTTACCCTTAATTCGCATTCCAACCAAAGCTAAATCACCTATCACATCAAGTAATTTGTGACGAGCCGCTTCGTTAGGATAATGCAAGGTTAAATTATCTAAAATACCATTGGGTTTTACTGACAACGAATCTTTACCAAATGCAACTTTCAAATTCTCTAAAGTCTTAGGAGATATTTCTTTATCAACATAAACTATAGCATTGTTCAAATCACCACCTTTAATCAATCCATTATCCAATAATGTCTCTAATTCATGCAAAAAACTAAACGTTCTTGCATCAGCGATTTCATTCTTAAACTCAGCTATGTTTTTCATAGTTGCGTTTTGAGTGCCCAACACTTTTGTGCCAAAATCGACCATTGTTGTAACTTGATAATCATCTGAAGGCATAAGTAATATTTCGCTTCCTGTAGCTTCATCTGCAAAAGAAATCACTTCTTTCACTACATAATAATTTCGTTCGGCATCTTGCTCTGCTATACCAGCTTTCTCTATTGCTTCAACAAAATATTTTGAAGAACCGTCCATAATTGGTGGTTCAGATTCGTTCAACTCAATGATAACATTATCTACATCACAACCAACAAAAGCCGCAAGAACGTGTTCAGAAGTTTGAATTTTAACCCCTAGCTTTTCAAGGTTTGTACCTCGTTGTGTATTGACAACATAATTGGCATCGGCTTCAATAATTGGACAACCTTCAAGATCAACTCTAACAAAAGTATAACCGTTATTGATGGGCGCAGGTTTGAAAGTCATCATTACTTCTTTTCCAGTATGAAGACCAACACCCGTAAGAGAAATTTCGTTTAGGATGGTTTTTTGTTTAACCATTTTTATGCGTATTTAAATTAGTTTGTATCATTATTTTTTTTCAATTCTTCGATATCAGAAACAATTTTGGGTAAATTTTTAAAATGCACATAGGATTTACTAAAATCAGCATAATTAAATGCTGGTGAACCTTGAATAATTTCGCCATCGGTAATATTTTTTCCAATTCCAGATTGCGCTTGTACTCGAACATTATTGCCTATTGTCAAATGTCCTGCAATACCAACTTGTCCACCAATCAAACAATTACTTCCAATTTTTGTCGAACCTGCAATACCCGTTTGTGCAGCTATTACCGTATTTTCTCCAATATCAACATTATGAGCAACTTGTATATGATTATCCAATTTTACTCCTTTTCTTAAAAAAGTGGTACCTAAAGTTGCTCTATCAACAGTTGAGTTTGCGCCTATTTCAACGTTATCTTCAATGACAACATTGCCAATTTGCGGTATTTTATTGTACGTTCCATCTTCCGTTGGTGCAAAACCAAATCCATCAGAACCTACAACACAACCAGAATGAAAGTTGCAGTTATTTCCAATAATGGTTTCTGAATATATTTTTACCCCGGCAAAGAATATACAATTATCGCCAATTACTACATTGTCACCAATAAAACAATTTGGATAAATTTTTACGTTATTACCAATGGTTACATTTTTTCCAATGTAACTAAAGCTTCCTAAATAAAGCTGTTCACCGTAATACACATTTTCAGAAATCACGGAGGGTTGCTCAATACCAGATTTCATAAGCTTCACTTGATTATAATACTCCAGTAGTTTAGTAAAAGATTGATAGGCGTCATGCACTTTAATCAAAGTGGTTTTTAATGGGTTTTCAGGAATGAAATCATTATTAACAATAGTAATTGTAGCTTCGGTAGTATATATAAAATTAGCATATTTTGGGTTGGCTAAAAAAGTCAACGAACCTTCAGTGCCTTCTTCTATCTTAGCTAATTTAGATACTTCAGCATCTGGATTACCAACTACTTCGCCTTCAAGAATTCCCGCTATTTGAGATGCTGTAAATTTCATCTTATACTACTTTACTTTTTTAATGATATAGGATAGAAATCTACAACTTTATTAGATTTAATCGAAATGTGTGTAGTTTGTTTCATTGCCACAAAAGTATAAAAAAATCGATTTTAATATTATATTTCTTCAAGTTGTTTTGGATAACAAATAAAATATTTTGTTACGGGCTTTGACAACGCTTTTAAATTTAATTGATCCGATACTTCAACGACATCTTCAATAGTTTTATCTTTCATTAAAATTCGAATGGGTTCAGCATCTTTATTGTAGGCTTGATTTTTAATTTTTCCTTTAAAAATAAAATACTTTGCTTCTTGTTGGTTAACTGGGTATTTGGTGATGAATTGAGAAGTCATCTTTTCTAATGCTTCAACAGGAAATTTTTCATTGTTGAGTTTTATTTTAGACAAATCTCTATTGATAATCATTTTACTCAAACTACTGAGTATAAAATCGTCATGAAATTGCCAATTTTTCAATGCACTAATTATATCAAAATCATCTAATTGAGCAAAGTTATCTAAATTAGTATGGTAGAAATTTTCAAGTGTAATATTATGTTCCATAAAATACTTTAATGGTCGACTACATTCGATTTGAATCCCTTTTCGAAGCAATTCTTTGGCTCTTTGAAGTGCTTTGGTTAAGGTTAATTCAGCCACTAAACTAGTTTTATGTAAATAGGCCTGCCAATACATCAGTCGTCTTGCCATTAAGAATTTCTCAATAGAATAAATGCCTTTTTCTTCCATTACTAATACATCATCAACCACATTCATCATTTGAATCAATCGGTCTGAATTAATATTCCCTTCAGCAACTCCCGAGTAAAAGCTATCGCGTTTCAAATAATCCATTCTATCCATGTCTAATTGACTCGAAATCAATTGCAACATAAACTTTCTATGATAATCACCTTTAAAAATCTGAATGGCTAAACTTATTTGACCTTTAAATTCTTCGTTGAGTTTATTCATAAACAACAATGATATTTGCTCATGATTTATTTCTTCAACAATACTGTGTTCCATAGCGTGTGAAAACGGACCATGTCCGATATCATGCAATAGAATGGCTACATATAGAGCATTCTCTTCTTCTTTAGAAATATTCACACCTTTATAACGAAGCACTTCAACTGCCTTTTGCATCATATGCATTGCACCAAGTGCATGATGAAAACGGGTATGATGTGCGCCAGGGTATACTAAATAGGATAATCCCATTTGTGAAATACGGCGTAATCTTTGAAAATAGGGATGCTGAATTAAATCATAGATCAATGAATTGGGAATGGTTATAAAACCATAAATCGGGTCGTTAAATATTTTTAGTTTATTGGTATTCAAATCGTAATCAATTTTCGTAAATGTAGGTATTTATACTAATTCTTTAAAATATTGTTTTAATACTTGGTCATTCTCTCTCGTTGGAGTAAAAACTTCTAGAATATGAGGTTGCTCATTATTTTCAAAAAGTTGTTGTAAGGCAGTTTTTAATGAATCACTATCGCTTGCAATGAGATAATTAAATCGATACATTTTAGCCAAATGCTCAGCTGTCAAACAATGTGAAGTTTCAAAATAGGTATTAAAAGTAGCTGTTTCTTGATGTCCAGGCAATATTCGAAAGATTCCACCACCACCGTTATTAATTACAATAATTTTAAAATTCTTGGGAATATAATTGTTCCAAAGTGCATTGCTATCATATATAAAGCCTACATCACCTGTAATTAAAACAGTCGGTTTATTACTTCCAATGGCAGCTCCAATAGCTGTTGAAGTACTTCCATCTATTCCGCTCGTACCACGGTTACAGAATATTTCTATAGATTGATCAATATCAAATAATTGCGCATAGCGAATAGCCGAACTGTTACTGATTTGCAATTGTATTTCTTTTGGTAAAGATGATACGATTATTTCAAATGCTTTTAAGTCGGAAAATGACACTTTAGAAAGATACTCACTATGCTTTACTTTTCTTTTCGAATGGATCTTTTCAAAAGTCATTTTATAATCACTCTCGATATGTTTTACAAAGGGCAAAAACTGCTTAAAAAACTGGTTTGGTGTTACTTGAAAATGCTTGGTTAATATTCCAAAAGTGTCATAAGCTCTCCAAGTATCAATATGCCAATGGTGTCTAGGTTTGTATTTTCTGAGAAATGCTTTTACTCTTTTTGAAACGATCATTCCGCCAAAAGTGATTAGAATTCGAGGTTGCAATTTTAAGAATTCTGCCTGTGAAAAAGGTGTAATTAAAGTATCAATGTTTGTTATGAATGTAGGATGATGTAAATTAGATGTTGCTTCGGTCATAACTACAACTGAAGGAATTGATGCCAATTGGTCTAACCATCTTTCTTCTATTGAATTTGGGGCACATTCTCCAACCAAAACCAACACTTTTTTACTATGATTCCATAAGGTCGAAAAAGCAATTATATCATCAACATTGACTAATGTCTGTACAAGATTTAAACCCGTAACATTAAAGTCAACCGAAAGCTTATTGGTTGTTTCGTAAAGTGGTTCTTCAAATGGAACGTTAATATGAACTGGACCTTTTCGCGCAATAGCAACATTAATCGCTTCATTTATGAAAACATCATTTGCTTCAGAGGCTGTTTCGGTTAAATTAGCATTATATAAAGAATGATTACTATAAACATTTTCCTGACGAATGGTTTGTCCGTCTCCAATATCAATTTTATCCGCTGGTCGGTCAGCCGAAATTACAATAAAAGGAATCTGACTGTAAAAAGCTTCTGCCAATGCCGGATAATAATTAAGTAAGGCAGAACCTGAAGTGCACACTACAGCTACTGGTTTTTGGGTTTGTTGCGCAATCCCTAACGCAAAAAAAGCAGCACATCGTTCGTCTGCAATGCTGTAACAATTAAACTTAGGATTATTGGCAAATCCGATGGTTAATGGTGCGTTTCTTGAACCAGGTGAAATAATAATATCGTGAACTCCTTTGGCGTAACATATTTCGATAATACTTTGCGCTAAAGGTATTTTTGGATAAATCATTGTTTCATTTTAAGTAAAACAAAGATACAATCAAAATCTATTACTTTTAATTTTTATTATATTGCAAACTAAAGTTTGCTTACCTCAATGCCATAGGTAGTCCTACTTTTTAGTTTCAAAATTATTTTTACCAAATGGAAATCAAAATTAGACCTTACGAAACAAGTGACACAGATGTCATCATTGCTATACTCAATTATTATATTGTAAACTCAACTGCAATCTATGATTATGATTTGCGCACGCTAGAACAACAACTAACTATTTTTGAAGAGAAACTAGAAAAAGGTTTTCCGATAATTGTTGCAACAGTAGAGAATCGTATAGTTGGTTTTGGCTATTACAGCGAATTTAGGTTTCGAGAAGCGTATAAGTATACCGTAGAACATTCCGTTTATGTTCTACCAAATGAGCACGGGAACGGAATTGGTTCGATACTTTTGAAAAGCTTGATTGATATTGCAAAACAGCAAAAACTACATACTATGATTGCCGTTATTGATTCAGAAAACCAAAGCAGCATTTTTTTTCATGAGCAGTTTGGCTTTTCTACTGTTGGTATAATTAAAGAAAGTGGATTTAAATTTGAAAGATGGTTAGATAGCATAATTATGCAATTGCTATTGGAACAAAATTAAATAATCTCAATTCCATTTTCTTCTAAAATCCCTAAAAGGTAACTGCTTTGTATCGGATTGTATTTTTCAATTCCACTTTGATACCATTTTGATATTATATCTAGTTGAAAAGCTGTATAATCATCATCGTTGATACTTATTCCTAACATTCCAGCTAAGAGAAAATCATCTAATATTTTATTAGTCACAATTAATTTAGGAATTCCGTGAATGATTTTGCCATTCATTCGCTCATATTCATTTCTTCCATCATTAAATCCGGAGATAAATGCTTCATTTTGATTATCGAGTAATTTGATATAAGGATTTATTCCATTGGAATGGCCTTTTAAATAATCTTCTCTGTATATAGGATTGAATATATAATTCATAAAATTAAGTTGATGTTTTATTAAACAACGGTCAAAACTATTAACACTAAATTTACCAAAAAATAAAAATCGTTTAAAGGATAAAATAATCTTTAAATCACAGTTGGATTACTTTTTATCGATAGAATTCGCAAAATTCATCAGTATCCTATAAGATTGTAGCCTGTAATTAAAGATAATTTTAAGAAAACTTTAAAAATTGAATTAGTTATTTATGTATCAAATAGAGTATTTTTGGCAGTAAATTAAATTTAAAAAAAATTACAACTGTTTATGAAGAAATTATTCTTTGCTATTTCGTTTTGTATGTCTTCATTGTTTTCATTGGCTCAATCAGGTTACGAAATTACTATAAATCTTAAAAACTGTCCCGACACCCTAGCTTATCTTACCTATTATCAGTTTGACAAAACTTTAATTAAAGACACTTGTACTTCTATTAAAGATGGGAAAATTGTTTTCAAAGGAAAAACCAAACTCGATAAAGGAATATATTCATTAGTGAGTCAGAAGAAAGCCATTTATTTTGATTTTTTTATAGATGAAACTACTCAGAGGCTGGAACTTAAAAGTGAGGCAAGCCCCAACATTGGAAAAGAATTAGTGGCGTTAAATTCTCCTTTGGAAAACGAGTTTTTTAAATACGTTCAATTTATTAATCAAAAAAATACAGATTTTCAGACTTATAAGTCAAGTATTGTATTAAAAAACAAGAATGATTCACTTGCTTTAAATGACAAACAGAAAGAAATTGAAAAGAGCATAAATGAATTTGAAGAAAAATTTATTGAAAATCACAAAGGAACGTTTATTGCCGACGTGATGAATTTAAAGGCAGAAAAGTTACTTAAAAATATTCCCAAAGCTTCTAACGGAAGACCGGATAGCATTCAAACTTTTAATTATTATAAAAGACACTATTGGGATAATGTTGACTTAAAAGATAACGGAACACTAAGAAATCCATTTTTTCATAATAGAGTAAAAGTATATTTCGAATCAGTAGTAGCAACGCATCCTGATAGCGTTTGCGTTGAGATTGACAAATTTTTAGAGCGAACAGACAAAAAGAACTTATTGTATAAATATTTATTAGCCCATTTTACACATACTTATGAAACAACAAAAATTATGGGATTTGATAAAGTATTTGTTCACTTATCAGATAACTATTTTAAGACTGGGAAAGCCAATGGGATATATGACGATCCTGAAATTGTAAAAAAAATAATCAAACGTGCCGATAAATTAAAGCCACTTCTAGTTGGTTCAGTTGCGCAAGATTTATATATGATTAAAGCAGAAGATTTTGATATAATGAAAGCTATGGGATTTGAAGATGCTAAAAACAGCGAAGAAATGACCAAAGTGTATTATAAAAATCAATCTCAGGTCAGTAAAATGTATGTAAAACTTAGTGATGTTAAGGCAGACTATACGATTCTTATTTTTTGGGATGTAGATTGTGGACATTGTCAAAAGGAAATCCCAGTGCTAATTGATGCTTATAATGAACTTCTTAAAGATAAAAAAGATGTAAAAGTGTACAGCGTATACATGCAACATGA
>CANHWG010000026.1 GCA_947464335.1 Flavobacteriaceae bacterium | reverse complement strand
GTAATTTGGTTTACCCTAACATCGGTGCATTGTGCCGAAAGCAAAACGGCAATAAGTAGCGTATAAGAATCTTTATGGTCTAACGGAATTGGAATTTCTGGATATAATTCATTTAACGTATTTATAACAAATGTTGCACGTTCTTGTTTTGTCATTTTAATCTAAATTTGTTTTGTTAAATATATAAACTTATAATTTCAAAATATGACTACATTAAAAAAAGGTGATAAAGCACCAAATTTTTCTGGAAATGACCAAGATGGAAACACACATACATTATCTAATTACAAAGGTAAAAAGTTAGTAGTTTTCTTTTATCCAAAAGCAAATACACCTGGTTGTACTGCTGAAGCTTGTGATCTTAGAGATAATATTGAACAATTTAATGCTCATAATTATGCCTTAATTGGAGTTAGTGCTGATAATGCAAAAGCGCAATCTAATTTTAAAAACAAGTATGATTTTCCTTTTCCGTTGTTAGCAGATGAAGATAAATCTGTCATACAAGCTTTTGGTGTTTGGGGTCCAAAAAAGTTTATGGGTAAAGAATATGATGGAATACACAGAACAACTTTTGTCATTAATGAAGAAGGTATAATTGACGATGTGATTTTAGAGGTTAAAACTAAAAATCATGCAGCTCAAATATTAAAATAAAAAAAATGCCTAGATTTATTCTAGGCATTTTTTTTATGCTTTTTCCAAAATTTTATTCGGATCGTAACCAAATAATTTATGCTCTTTTATAATTTCGGCAATCCCTTTAGGTAACATCTTTTCCCAACCTTGATTGCCATTACTAATCATTTTCAGAACTTCGCGAGAAAATATTTTTAAATGTTCCTTATCGAAATCAGTAATATCAACAACTTTACCATTATAAGCAAAGAATTTATATAACTCTTTCATTCGTGGATGTACTTTTAAGTTTTGAGATGTAATGATTTCGCCATTCTCATTTTCCATTGGATATAAAAAAACTTTTAAGTCTCTATAGAATAATTTACCAAAAGCTTCAAGAATACCACCACTTAAATGACGGTAATATTTTTCGTCAAAAATATCAATCAAATTATTAACTCCCATAGCTAATCCCATACGAGCTTTAGTGTAATTTGAAAAATATTCAACCACTTTATAATATTCTTGAAAATTTGAAATCATTACAGTTTGTCCTAAAGAACAAAGTAATTCGGCCCTATCCATAAAATCTCTTTCATCAATTTCTCCTTCTGAACGAAGGTTAGAAAGTGTAATTTCAAATATTACTAGAGCATTATCTTTTTCAACTTTACTTTCTTCAAGAAACATATTTAATGACTTTTCATACATGTCCATATTTACCTGAGTAACGGGACGAAAACTGCCTCTTAAAGCTAAAATGTTTTTCTTATAAAGTATGGCCGCAGGCAAAATGTTATTTCCATCAGGACCGAACATTACGGCATCAGTCATACCATTTTTCACCAATTGCAAACTCATCAATCTATTGTCAACATCAGTAAATCTTGGTCCAGAAAAATTAATTGTATCAATTTCTAATTGATCTTTATCGAGATGATCATAAAGGTAACGTAATAATTTTTTTGGTTCATTATATTTGTAAAAAGCACCATAAATTAAGTTAACACCCAATATCCCAAGAGTTTCTTGTTGCAATCGTGCATCAGTTTCTTTAAAACGAATATGAAGTGTAATTTCATTATAATCTTCATCCGGCTCTACTTGGTATTTTATTCCAACCCAACCATGGCCTTTGAATTGTTTGGCAAAATCAATGGTAGCTACAGTATTAGCATAACTGAAAAATATTTTATGCGGATGCTTATCTCTATTTAAACGCTCTTCTATAAGCTTAACTTCATGGGTAAGCATTTTTTTCAATCGACTTTCGGTAACGTATCTGCCATCATTTTCGATACCGTAGATTGCATCGCTAAAATCTTTATCATACGCTGACATAGCCTTAGCTATCGTTCCAGAGGAACCGCCAGCTCTAAAGAAATGTCTAACAGTTTCTTGACCAGCCCCAATTTCTGCAAACGTTCCATAAATGTTATCATTCATGTTAATTCGTAATGCTTTATCTTTAATAGCAGGAATCTGTTCGATTGCTTTGTCGCCTTTGAGCTTAATATTCGTTACAATAGTATTCATAGTATGTTATATCTTTGCAAAGTTAGTGAAATAGGTATTTTAATTAAAAGATAATTAACGCTATTTTTGCATTTAGTTACTTTATAAGTTAAACCAAAAGCACGTTCACATTAAAAACTATGCGATAATGCAAATTTATTTTCTCGGTACTGGAACTTCTCAAGGCATTCCCGTAATTGGAAGTAATCATTCGGTTTGTAAAAGCTCTGATTTTAAAGATAAGCGTCTACGAGTGTCTGTATGGGTTACTTGGGAAGATAATTCGATTGTTATTGATTGTGGTCCAGATTTTAGGCAACAAATGCTTAGTTCAGGATGTTCAAAACTAGACGCATTACTTTTTACTCATGAACATTCAGACCATACTGCTGGTTTAGATGATATCCGTCCTTTTTTCTTCAAGCAAAAAAAAAATATCCCAATATATGCTCATCAGCGGGTGATCACTAATTTAAATAAACGTTTTGATTATATTTTTGAATCTGAAAATAAATATCCGGGCGCACCAGGTGTGGATTCATTTATCGTAAAGAACAATCAAAATTTTATAATCGGAAATACTGAAATAATTCCGATTGAAGTTGATCATGCAAATCTTCAGGTTTTTGGCTATCGAATTAAAGATTTTGTCTATTTAACAGATGTTAAAACAATAAGTAATGCCGAAATATATAAGTTGAAAGGAACAAAAGTATTGGTTGTTAATGCGTTAAGAGAAGAACCACATCACTCGCATTTTAGTTTGCAAGATGCATTAGATTTCATACATTTGATTCAGCCAGAAAAAGCGTATTTAACCCATATCAGTCACCTTATGGGTTTTCATGAAGAAGTGCAACAAAAATTGCCGAAAAATGTTTTTTTGGCGTATGATAATTTAAAAATTTCAATTTAGAAAAATGAGAAAATCATTGTTTTTATATCTTTTTATTATAGCAGTTTTGATGAATGTTTTTACCTATAAATATTTTTCTTCTAAAGAGAAAAGTGAACAAAAATCAGAAGCTTCAAATTCTAAAAATGTAACCTCTACATCACTTTCAGATAGCATCACTAGTTTAAATGATAAACTTTATGATGTTAATGTATTTTCGTTAGAACAAAATGATAGAGCCCAAAATTATTTGTTTGAAAGTAGTAAAGTTGATAACATTTCAATTTTTAGCGATAAAGTAACTCAAGCATTATTAGCGTTTAATGATGCTCCTGAAGGAAACAAATATACCGATCAAGCAAAAATTGGAAATCAAAAGTTTATCATAAACAAAGTTAAACTCTTGAATCACCGTTGGATTATTGCAAATTATAGTAATGGAGAACTTTGGGGTGAAGTACTTTTAAAATATTTTATAGAGGAAGATGGAAGTATTTCTTTTGAAATAATGAATTTTTATCTATATCCCGCATCATTAAATTAAGATTTTTAAACATAGAAATGAATAAATTTTGCATACTCATACTGATTTTACTGACTTTTTGTTCTTGTAAATTAATAGATAATAAAGAAGAAACTGAGGAAACTCAAAATGGTCTAACTACCAAAGATTCTTCTGTTGTAAATGACAAAGACGAAAATGGTTGTTTGGCATCTGCTGGTTATGTATGGTCAAAAGTAAACAAAGAATGTGTTAAAGGTTTTTCGGGTATTCAATTGAATCCTTTAGATAAGCCCCAAAATGAAGATGAAACCTTGAGTGTCTATGTTCTTTTTAATGAAGATGCTAGTGAAGCCGAAATATTTCTTCCAAAAGATACGACTTCAATAGTTTTGTCTCGAAATTCTGAAGGGAAACCATGGATATTTAACGATTGGCAATTAATTGCGGGTAAAGGATATCAACTAAAAAAAGGTAATAATACACTATTCTCTGGCGATGGTGAAATTGGGAAAAAAGTATTAAGTAGTGATACCGAAGAACAATGAAATAAGGGTTTTTAATTTTAACTCCAATTTTATTGTTGCAACCAATTTTTAAAATCAAAGAAGTTTTGAGGTGCCACTCCATGACCAACAGGATATTCTTTGTATACTATTGAAACACCTAAATTTTCTAGAATTGGAATTGATTTTCTAGCCCAATCTACAGGGATGACTTGGTCTACAGTTCCATGTGAAGCAAAGATTTTTAAATTTTTAAAATCGTTATCTGCATAATCATCAACTGCAATTTCTGTATTGAGATAACCGCTCATTGCCACAATACGTTGAACTTTTTCCGGATAGGAAAGACCTACGGCATAACTTAAAATACATCCTTGACTAAATCCTACTAACGTTACGTCATTAGAATCTATAGGATAATTTTCAATCAATTCATCAATAAAATTTGAAATTAGATCTCTAGAAGCTCTAGCTTGGCCAATATCAGAAAACTTATTTTCATCAGCATCAAAATTGATAGCATACCAAGCATAACTTCCATACATCATATCAAAAGGAGCTCGAGCAGAAATTACATAATATTCTTGTGGAAGTTCAGAAGCAAAAGAAAACAAATCTTCTTCATTGCTACCGTATCCATGAAGCAACAAAAGCAATGGGTTTTTAGCTTCGCTCGAATCGGCGTTGCCTTGAGTGTCTTTATTTACTTTAGGTTCTCTAATTAGATGGTGTAATGTTAAATTCATAGTTATTAATTTCCAATTCTGTTTTTTTCGTCTTCTAATCCCGTATTTCTATTTCTAGATTTTTTCACTGCATCACTTCCAAAATTATAACTCAAATTAATACGTACTTGTCTGCTATCGATACAAATTTTGAAAGCAAAATATGTTTAATGTTACAAACTTGTAAATATTTTTTGATAAAAAGGACCTAACAAAGGAATCATAGTTGTTTTTCCAAGTGCAGCACAAAAAAGCCCATATAGTGACAAAACGGATATAAACACCCACATTGATGCGGCTATATAAATACTTTCAAAAAAACTTATAGAAACTCCAAGTATTATAAAAGTTACCGTCAATCCTAAACCTTGTCTGATATGAAATGAAGCAAATTTATTTTTATTTTCAGAATTCATCGAAAGCGCAATTAAAACACCAATGATTAAGATGTAACTTGTAATTGCAATTTTTTTTCCCTCGTCAATTGTTTTTTTATCCATTGATAATTAATTTTCCTTGATTGTAAATTCCAATAACTTTTCCTTTCATCTTTTGTCCGAGAAAAGCTGAGTTTTTAGATTTTGAGAGTAGGTGTTCTTTTTCAAATGTCCAAGCATCATTTACTGTGAATAATGAGAAAGAAGCTTTTTTATTTTTTGCAATTTCTTGACTTTCAATATTTATAACACTTCTACCAAAAGTTAATTTTTCAATAACTTTCTCTAAAGGTAACACTGACAGTAAAGCTCCAAAAGCACTTTCTAAGCCGATGGTTCCATTTTTTGCCAAATCAAATTCCCTCTTTTTATTCTCAATATCAATAGGATTGTGATCACTAGTGATGCAATCAATAGTATTATCTAAAACACCTTTAATTAAAGCTTGTCTGTCTTCTTCATTTCGTAATGGCGGTAAAACTTTATATCGTGTGTCAAAACCCTCTAGTTTTTCTTCTGTCATGACCAAATGATGAACAGAAACACTGCAAGTAACCCGTAATCCTTTCGCTTTGGCTTCTTTTATTAAGGCAACTGACTTAGCTGTAGATAGTGTTGGGATATGTAATTTTCCACCGGTATAATCTAGTAAAAATAAATTTCGAGCAACTGTAAGTTCTTCGGCTAGATTTGGAATTCCTTTTAATCCTAATCGAGTGGATACGATTCCTTCATTAGCAACTCCGTTTCCTTTGATGTTATCATCTTGAGAAAAAGCGATAACTAATCCATCAAAATCTTGTGCATATTGTAATCCAATTTTTAACAGATTAGCATTGGATATACTCTTGTTATAATCACCAAAAGCAACAGCACCTGCATTCTTCATATCAAATAGCTCTGCCATATCTTTTCCTTCACTTCCATTGGTTAAAGCACCTATTGGATACAATTCTGTAGCAGAGTTAGCTGCTTTTTGCTTTACAAAATGAATTTGCGATTGATTATCTAGAATAGGATAGGAGTTTGGCTGAAGTGCAATTCCCGTAAATCCGCTTTTGGCAGCTACCATTAAACCATTATTAATGGTTTCCCTGTCTTCAAAACCAGGTTCACCAAGCGACACACTGGTATCAAACCAACCTTGTGAAATATGCAAATTTTCATGACAAAACTCTTGGTGTGTATCAATATTCAGAAGTGAAACACCAATTTCTTCTATTATATTATCTGTAATTTTCAAATCAACGGTTTGATTATGAAACGGACTTTTTGGGTCTACAATGGTTGCTTTTCTGATGATTAGGTTCATTTTACAAATTTTTGAATGAGTAATTCAACTACTAAAAAGAGTAATGTTAAAATCACAAACCATTTCCAGATTTGTGTGTCTGTTCGATCAATTTGAATACTATTGAAAACGGTTTCGACATCGTCAATTTCCTTAAAACTGTTTGCTATATTAGAGTTTGTCAATGTCAAATTACTTTCGGTTCGATTGTAATTAAAACTGATATTCTGTACCAACTTGTTTTTGTTAAAGATACCAAAGTTTCCAGCTTCTATTGGATTGTCTTCAAAAGTCACTTTAACTTTCGTGTTCAATAATTGTTGCACTGGTATAAAACTTTCAGTATTATTTTTGACGGTTAGAATTTCGTCTTTTGATAACAATGCATCAACAACAAAAGGAAGATTTTCTCCAATAAAAATAGCATTTACACCTGTTTTTTGTCTGTTTTGAACCATATTGTAAAATGTGGGTACGATTATCGGTGAATTCTGAAAATTACTATTCAATTTGTTTATTGGTGCCGCAAAAACATATACTGAAGACAAATCATTTGATACCGATGTCAAAAAAGCGCTTTGATCTTCATACGTTAAAACTGCAGGTGAATTACTGCTCAATCCAAATGAAGTTTTGGTAGATGGATATTGAAAATTATCAATTTTCTTTTCGAATACGTTACTATACAGCGGGTGATTAAAGTTGATTTTAGTTACTTTTTTTTCTGATGTACTAGCATTTTTGAATAGTAATTCACCAAAATTAGATACCAATGAATTCAATTGAGCCACATTAGTTTCCAGCGCTGGAATTAGAATTAAGTTTCCACCTTTAGCAACAAATGATTTTAGTGTAGTTTGTAATGCTTGTGGAATATCTTTTACTTCGTTAAGGACAATTGCATCTTGTTTTTCTAATAAATTATAATCTAAATTGGCAATAGGGAAATTAGTATAATTGAATCCGTCATTCGTGTAAACACGCGACATAAATTTACTTTTATCAGCATCGCCAATACTAATAACGTTAGTTAAACTTGGTTTTGAAATGCTGAAATAATAATTATTGTCATACGTCAAACCTTTATCGGTTACCGAAACATAGCCATGAAAATCTTCTTTCGGAATGGTGAAATTTATGGTTTTTGAATTGAATTCAAAGTTGATTAATGTTTTTGCAGCTAACTTATTTTTATTATATAAAGCAATTGGAATGTCTTTAAAATCATCACCGTTGGTAGATAAATTTATCCCAATTTCATAAAAACTATCTAAATTTTGTTTAATAAAAACGCTATCTATAGCTATATTGTTTTTTTGTTCTGCTTCCGGAATAATAAAATAAATATTGTCTTCTTTTCTGAAACTTTTAGTTTGTTTTTCCTCTAAACCTAACGCATCGGTAATTATAATTATATCTTTATTAAAAGCTGATTTTCGTGCATTAACTTTAGCAATTAGTTGGTCCAATTGGAAAGATGAAGCGCTATATTTTAAGTTTTGTAACTCTTTTTGAATTGATTTAATGTCAGTATTCCAGTACGATTCAGCTGCAGTAAGTAATGAAAAATTCTGAGTTTCTGGCGTATGCTCTAATAAATCTTGAACGGCTCGTTTTAATAATTCGCCTTTTTTGCCTTTGGCTTGCATGCTGTAAGAATTATCTAAAATGATATACATTTCATTAGTGTTCTTTTTACTGTCTTTCGCAGAAAAGAAAGGTTGAGCAAAAGCAAAAATTAGGAAAGTGAGTAGTAATAATCGAGTAAATAATAGTAACCATTTTTTGATGGTTGCACTTTTTCGGGTTTGTATTGCTAGTTCTTTAAGGAATTGGACGTTGGTAAAGTATTCTTTCTTGAAGCGACGCAATTGAAACAGATGAACCAGAATTGGGATAACCAATAAGAAGAGAAAATAAAGTGCTTCTGGGTGTTTGAACTGCATTCTTTATAAAGATTTACCTCATAGAGGTTATTTTTCATAGGAATTCGTTGATTCTGACGAATTGTCAAAAATAGTAATCAATTGTCAATTATCAATTATCAATTATCAATTATTTCTTCTTCCTTTTCGCTGCTCTGTTTTTTAATATATTTCTATTTACAGAGGTTCCAGTTTTTTTCTTGGTTTTAGATGGACCGCCAAGATTAACTTTTGTATTTTTCTTAGCTTTTTCATGAAAAGAAGCACCGCCTTCTAACTTATTAGTTTTTAAAATTACTTTTAATTTCTTTTTGTCTTTTTCAAACTCTAATAATCGTTCCGCAATTACAACTGTTTTAGGTAAAGTTGAAAATAGAATTTCTTTATCCATCAACATTTCAGCTTCAATCATAATCTCCTCTTCTTGTGGGCTGATTAAACTAATGGCTATTCCCGATTTATCTGCACGACCAGTTCGACCAATTCGGTGAATGTATTGCTCTGGAATTTCTGAAAATTCCACATTAATTACATGCGTAATATCTGAAATATCCAAACCTCTAGCCATAACATCGGTAGTCACAATTCCACGAATTTCTCCTGCTTGAAACGTTGCCATGGTTTGCAATCGGTAGTTTTGTGATTTGTTAGAGTGAATGGTTCCAAATTGCTCTGGATAGACTTCTTCTAATTTATCTGCTAATAAATCAGCTGTTTTTTTATTATTGACAAACAACAATACCCGCTCTAGAGAATCATCTTTTAATAATTCAATAATCAGATTAACTTTGGTTAAAAAATTAGGTGTTTTATATCCTAATTGTTTAATCTTTTCCAAAGGTGTTCCACTTGCTGCTAAAGATACTTCTTCAGGAAAGTCAAAATATTCGTCTAACATTTCATCCACATCATCGGTCATTGTAGCCGAAAATAAGATATTTTGTCTTTTATTTTTAAGCATTGCTAAGATAGAAGTGACTTGTGCACGAAATCCTAAATTCAGTATTTCATCAAACTCATCAATGACTAATTTCTGTAAACTATCAAAGCGAATTACATTGTCTAAAGCTAAATCCATAACACGACCTGGAGTTCCAACTAAAACATCAATTCCTTGATAAACTGCTTTCTTTTGAGTATTGATATTTACTCCACCATAAACACCCAATGTTCTAACTGACATGAATTGCGTTAGTTTTTCAACTTCGGCAGCTATTTGAACAACCAATTCTCTTGTAGGAACTAAAATAACTACTCTTGGAGTATCGGTTGCTACAAACTTCCATTGTTTTAAGATTGGTAATAAATATGCAAAAGTCTTACCAGTACCGGTTTGTGCAATTCCCATTACATCTCGACCTGACATAATCACTGAAAATGATTTATCTTGAATTGGAGTAGGTGTAGTAAGTCCTAATTCATCAATAGCTTTTTGTAATGATTTTGGAAGATTGAATTGCTCGAAAGTGCTCATTAAGTTGAAATTTATTTCATCTATTCTTTTATAATAGAACTTAGATGCCCCAAAGATAGGGAATTCAGATTTAGCAATTTCTAATAAAAAATTCAGTTTAGTTTAAGAAAGAACTCAAAACCCTTCAAAAACACCTAATCCGAAAAGCGCAAAGTCATATTTCACAGGATCATTGGCATCCAGTAAGCGCAAAGCTTTGTCAAGTTCTGTCAACGCTTTGGAATCGTTTTGCTTTCTAGTAAGTAAGCCTAATTTGCGAGCTACATTTCCCGAATGCACATCCAATGGGCATGAAAGTGCCGCAGGTGAAATACTTTTCCAAATACCAAAATCAACACCAGAATTATCGTTTCTAGACATCCATCTCAAAAACATGTTGATTCTTTTGGCTGCCGAACCTTGTGTTGGGTCGGAAATATGTTTTGTAGTTCGGGATTGATGGGGAATTTCAAAGAATAATTTTTTAAATTCAGCTATGCTTGTTTGCATAGATAAAGGTTGTTGGTTTTTGGTAAAAGCCATTTCTAATCCGTTGTGATTGATGTAAATAGATTTTATTGCTTTAATAAAAGTAGCAAAGTCTATACTGTTGAAAGTTCTATGAACAAAACCATCTAAGTTTTCTAATTGGTTTTCGGAATGACTCATCACAAAATCATAGGGAGAATTTCCCATCAAATTCATCATTCGTTGGCTGTTGTTGATAATCATTTTACGGTTTCCCCAAGCAATAGTAGCTGTCAAAAAAGCCGAAATTTCAATATCTTCTTTAAGCGAGTATTTATGTGGAATTTGAATGGGGTCACTTTCGATAAATCTCGGATTATTATAGAGAATTACCTTTTCGTCTAAAAACTCTTTAAGTTCATTATTATTCATTGCCACTCACTTTTTGAGAATAAAACCCATGACTTAAATCAATACTTCTTTGCTGTGGTATGTATAAAAAGCCGTTATGAAAGTAGTCAAGCTGAATTGAGTTGATGCAAGGCAAATGGCCATTTCCGGTTACCCAAAAGAAGGAAGTGTCTGTTGGTGAATGATAATGCATATTTCCAATACTGGTTTTTTTATACTCGTTATTCCATTTCGAATTTGGCTCAGGAATTAAGATGTTTTTAAAATGAAACGTATTATTATCTGTCAAAAATTTGTTTTGAGTTAAATTTTCAAAAGACATTGGAAGTGTGAGAATGATAACAATGACAACTAAATTTATAGCCATTAACCGGATTATTATTTGGGGTTTAGAAATAAACATCGAAAACAATACCAGCATAAAGAATATGCTGAAATAAATAAAAAAACGATATTGTGGAGAACTCAAACTCAATAGAATAATAAGTGCAACAAAGGCTAAATAGATTGCCCAAAATGATTTGGATAAGCGCTTTTTTATGATAACAATTGGAGTTACAAGAATTAAAAATAGTGATGCCATTCCAATATAACCTGAAATACCATTAGATAAAAAATAGTATTTAATCATTTCTATAGCTGACATTTTATCAAAAAGTTTGTATGGTATGTAAAACGAGTGCAACATACTTTTACTAAAGAAATAATCTATAATACTACTTGGTACAGTATAATCAAAAGCATCAATTCTAAAACATAGTAATGGAAAAAGAGGATAGCCCGTAAGTACTGCGTTTTTTGAAATGAATAATACCAACACAAAACTACCAAGAAACAGTACCTGAAGAAATTGCTTTTTTAAAATCAATAGGTGTTTTAATATTAAGAGTAAAGGGAATAATAATAAAATAACAGCCGTAATTTTAATAAAAACTGAAAATAAAGCTAAAATACTAATGGTAATAAATCGATTTTCAGGATGTTCCTTTTCTAGATAGACTGAAAAAATAATAAATGCTAAAACATAAACGGGTAAATCTGGTGACGGAGCACTAATAAACTGAAAAAGAAACACATAGGATAATGGCATTAATCCAAAAACTAAATCTATTTTATTTCCTTCGGTAAAATAGTTGTTTAATTTTTGAAAGGCAAAGAAATTTAGGAGTAATAAACAAAATCCATTCAAGTCATTGAAACGGTCATATATAAAGGAAAAACTATAAATACTTTGGGTAATATGCCAACCACTTGTTTGTCCTAAAAACAAGTGTAAATTGGCCAATCCTTTTACAAAACCATATTCATTCAACCATTTAATGGTTTGAATATAATAACTTTCATTATCAATAATAAACGGCAAAGTAGCACTTTGAGCTAAAATAAGTAAACTACTAATTATAAAAAGGATTGTAACGGTGAAGGAAAACGATTTAACTTGATTGAATGTGCCTTTGAAAAAAGAACTAGTAGTTTCTTTATTTTTATACCATAACAAGAGCGATGCGATACACAAAAACAGATGAAAAAATAGGTTGATTGGGCCCAAAAAAGCCCAAACAGTTGCTACTAGTGTCAGTGAAAATAATCCATAAATAGGAATTAGAACAAATTCAAATTGTTGAAGGCGCATAATTTTAGAAAAAGCAATTCCAAATATTATCGCTGTAAAATAAATATAAAGCCAACTGAGTAGGATTAGAATCATAATATCATACGATTAATCCATCTTTCATTACCAATTTTCGGTCAGCCATATTGGCAAATTCTTCATTGTGTGTTACAATCACAAAAGTTTGCCCAAACGCATCTCTTAATTTAAAAAATAATTGATGCAGATTTTCTGCCGAAGCTGTATCTAAATTTCCGGAAGGTTCGTCGGCAAAAATAACAGCAGGTTTGTTTATCAAAGCACGGGCAACAGCCACACGTTGTTGTTCTCCTCCTGATAACTCATTTGGTTTGTGGTTTATTCTTTCGGATAGGCCTAAATAATCAAGTAATTTTTTAGCTTCTTGCTCCGTTTCTGTCTTTTCTTTTCCGGCGATATATGCAGGAATGCAAACATTTTCCAAAGCAGTAAATTCAGGTAATAATTGATGAAATTGAAAGATGAAACCCAAATGGATATTTCTAAATTTTGACAATTCTTTATCTTTCATTATCAGTATGTTATTTCCTTTTATTTCAAGAGAAGTTTCATTATCTTTTCTAGGATTATCTAAGGTACCTAAAATTTGGAGTAAGGTTGTTTTTCCTGCTCCAGATGCACCCACAATAGATACTATTTCTCCTTGCTTAATATGTAAATCTACACCTTTTAAAACATGTAAATTATCGTAATATTTATGGATGTTTTTACCAATAATCATTGAAATATATTTTTCACAAAGTAACAAAGTATTTTCTTTTTTTGATGATTATACTTTTTATTTATGATTGAATAATTAATAAAATTATGTTAACGGAATTGTTTTGTTTAATTAAAACGTATATTTGTTAAACAAAAATTAAAAAAAATACTTCTTATGAACAGTACCATTGAAAAAGAAATATTTGAACTGATTGGTGACGATCACCAAATGACCTCAGCAGATACGCCTTTAAGACCAGACGCATTTTTTAAATCCGATGAGGATAAAATGACAGTTATAGAAAATCATTTCTTTTCAATAATGAACGAAATGGGTTTGGATATGACTGATGATAGCTTAAAAGGCACACCTCACAGAGTAGCTAAAATGTTTATTAAAGAAATATTTTCGGGTTTAAATCCTGCCAACAAACCTAAAATATCTGTTTTTGAGAATTCTTATAATTATGACAAAATGTTGGTTGAAGCTAACATTAGTTTTAACTCTACCTGTGAACATCACTTTTTACCTATCATCGGTAAAGCTCACATCGGTTATGTATCTAGTGGAAAAGTTATTGGATTGTCAAAATTGAATAGGATTGTCGATTATTATTCTAGAAGACCTCAAGTACAGGAACGATTAATCATGCAAATATTTAATGATTTAAAGTCAGTACTAGAAACAGATGACGTTATTGTAGTAATGGAAGCAAAACATTTATGTGTTTCGAGTAGAGGAATTAAAGATGAGAGCAGTTATACCTCAACAATTCAATACGGTGGCATATTTAATAAAAAAGAAAATCGTAATGATTTCTTCAATATGATTCAACAAGAAAAATAGAAGTTTTTTATTGGTTAGAGAATTTTTCTGTTTGAAAGTCCCGAATTTATTCGGGATTTTCTTTTTTGGGTAACAAGAAACCCAATCCACAACTTTTCAGCATTTTCTTTTCGAAAGCCCAAAAAAAGGTAAATTGTCCAAACAAAAAACCATAGCTAATCAACAAAACTTGATAAACAGGAAAAATAAGTAATATATATAAAGGATAGTAAAGCCAATTTGAAACACTTCCTTTTACTATGCCTAAAAAACCAAGTATGGGCTTAGAAACCAAAGCAGCTGAAGAACCCGTAATAGCAAATATAACAAGAATAATAAAAACTTGCCAATTCGATTTTATACTCCAACGCTCCTTAAAATTAGACATACACTAAATTTTTACAAATATAACAGATTATGGTCTTGGAACAAATCCACCCAATTGCTGTTTGTTAGTAATTTGAAAATAAACCATATAATTGTATATCAAATAGTTTACTTCATAACCATATCGAATGGTTGAATTGTAATCAATTCGTACTTCATATAAATTTGGATTGAAAAGTTGGGGTTGAGACACTCTTATATTCCATTCAGTGACATAAACTTGATTACGACTTTCTAAATAACTTTCAGAATAAAAACCTCTGGATCTGGCATTTGAAGCTAACCAGGAATTAAAACCAGGGTCAATAATTATTACTTCATACTCTAGGGAATCGTTTGCAATTCGGACCACGTCAGATGTTTTTGACTTATCAGGTTTATTGGCTTTAGAAACAATGTTTTTATCAAAATGACAAGAAACAACTGAAATAAGTAAAAGGAATGAAAGTACTATCGTTTTCATAGTCTTAGAGTTTCAATAAAATTACTAAAAACAAACTACCTTTTTTTATTTTAACACTTAAAAAAACCACGACAATAGCGTGGTTTTTTATATAGGTTAAATATCAAAATTATACTTTTTCTGATTTCAACAAACTAATTACTTGCGTTGCTAATTCTGTTCCGATTCGGTCTTGGGCTTCTAGAGTAGCAGCGCCAATATGTGGTGTTAAAGATATTTTTGGGTGCATTAATATTTGAATTTCCGGATTGGGTTCGTTTTCAAAAACATCCAAACCTGCAAACAATACTTTTTCTGAATCTAAAGCCTCAATCAATGCTACTTCATCAATGACTCCACCACGGGCACAATTCACTATTCCTACAGCATCTTTCATTTGTATAAATTCTTCTTTTCCAATAACATAACCCTCTTGCGCTGGAACGTGAAGTGTAATAAAATCAGAGTGTTTCAATACATCTTCCATTGATTCCGTTTCAAATTCAACATTTATGAATTGACCATTATAAAAATCTACTCTGACTTCAGCTTTATCCACAAATTTATCAGCAGCAATTACTTTCATTCCAAGACCTAGTGCCATTTTAGCCACGGACTGTCCGATACGTCCAAAACCAATAATTCCTAACGTTTTACCACGTAATTCAATACCGTTAGCGTATGCTTTTTTCAAACCATCAAAGTTAGTATCACCTTCTAAAGGCATATTTCTGTTCGAATCTTGCAAAAAACGAACACCAGTAAACAGATGCGCAAACACCAACTCAGCTACACTTTCCGATGAAGACGCGGGTGTGTTAATTACATGTAATCCTTTAGCACGAGCATAATCCACATCAATATTATCCATTCCAACGCCACCGCGACCGATAATTTTTAGACTCGGACAATTATCAATAATATCTTTACGCACTTTGGTGGCACTTCTCACAAGTATAACCGAAACCTTGTGTTCATTAATATAATTGGCGACTTGTTCTTGCGCTACCTTAGTTGTAATCACTTCAAAACCACCTTCTTCTAATGCTCTAATTCCGCTTTCAGAAATTCCATCGTTGGCTAATACTTTCATTTTTATGCTGAATTTAGTTCAGCATCTTTCGATGCTTATTATATTTTAATTAATTATTTTTAGGAGCTGTTTCCCGCTTTCCGCGCTACACGCCTGCCTGTCGGCAGACAGGTTCGGGCTAGGGTAGAAGCTTAAACAGTAACTTCGTTTTGCTTTACAACTACTTCTAACTTTTTCATTACATCAACCAAAACTTGCACGCTTTCTAACGGAAGTGCATTATACATTGAAGCTCTATAACCGCCAACCGAACGGTGGCCTGCAATTCCAGAGATTCCTGCTTCTTTCCATAGTTTATCAAACGCCTCTTGATTTTTCTCATCAACCAATAAGAACGTAGCATTCATAATACTTCGGTCTTTTGTATGAGCAGTTCCTATAAACAAAGGGTTTCTGTCTATTTCGTTGTAAAGCAAATTCGCTTTGGATTCGTTTATTTTTTCGATAGCTGCAATTCCACCTTGATTTTTTAACCATTGCAATGTCAGTAAGCAAGTATAAACCGCAAAAACAGAAGGTGTATTATACATACTTTCTGCCTTGATGTGTTTTTCATAATCCAATATACTAGGAATAGTTCTGTCTGATTTCCCTAAGATTTCCTCCTTAACAACAACTAAAGTTGCTCCTGCAGCACCCATATTTTTTTGAGCACCTGCATAAATCAAATCAAATTGTGTAAAGTCTAAACTTCTCGAAAAAATGTCCGAACTCATATCACAAACCACAGGAATATCAGTTTTTGGAAATGATTTCATCTGTGTTCCAAAAATGGTATTATTACTGGTGCAATGAAAATAACTTGCCTCAGCCGGAATCGTATACTCTGTTGGAATATAATTGTAGTTTTCTGCAGCAGATGAAGCGACAACAACCGTTTCTCCAAATAATTTGGCTTCTTTAATGGCGTTATTTGCCCAAGTTCCGGTATCTAAATACGCTGCTTTTCCGTCAACTTTCATCAAGTTTTGAGGAACCATCAAAAACTCTAAACTCGCGCCACCTTGAAGAAATAAGGCCTGATATCCTTTGCCTTCTAATCCTAAAAGTTCTAAAACCAACGCTCTTGCTTCATCCATTACGGCAACAAAATCCTTACTTCTATGTGAAATTTCAAGAATTGACAAACCTGAATTATTAAAATCTAAAACAGCTTGTGCTGATTTTTCAAATACTTCTTGTGGTAAAATACAAGGACCAGCACTGTAATTATGTTTTTTCATGTTAAATTTAATCGATAATAAAATGATTTGCAAATTTCGGAAACAGCAAAACAATATGCGATTGGAATTAGGCAACAATTAGCCCATGTTATCAACGAAAACGATATAGTTTATAACAAATATTGCTGATTATGAATTTTCTTGAAAAAAGAGATTTTTAAATTTTAACAATTTTGCGTGAAACAGAAACTCCATTAGAAAGAGTAATCTTTATAAGGTAAATGCCACTTTGAAACTCCTTCAACGAAACATTATCAAAATCATTTTGAATACTTTTAATTAGTTTTCCATCAATTTGGTAAATATTAATTTGATTAAAATCCTCACCATTGTTATTTATAGAAACGAAATCATTTGTAGGATTGGGAGATATAGTAATGTTAGGTATAGAAGCTTCGTTGAAACCTAATGCCATGTCAACAACATAAGCTCTGCCCATTGATGGTGGAGACATACGTTCTGATGGAGCAATAACTAACATCAAGTCATTTGTAAGAGCCATTTGATAGCCAAAACTGTCATCTTCATTTGATGGACCATTTCCATAAAGATATTCCATAAAAGTCCATGTTCCATTGATTTTTTGATAGAATGCAGTTGGCGTTTTTGCGGTATACAGTAACGAATGAAAATTAAGACTTATTAGCATAATGTTGTTTTTTACTCTAAAATTTGTACCAAACTTATCGAATAAATTGAGAGAATTGAGTGTAGAATTCAAGTTCCAATCACCCGAGGAATAGTTATAAATATCAAGTGTTTGATTATAGTTTGGTATAGGGTTGTAGACTCCACTTTTAAGTATAAAAAGCTGATTATTATCTAAATCGAAATCCAACAAATCTGACACACTTAAATCACTTGAAAAACTCCAGTTAGTACCATTAAAATTGTAAGTGTAAAGATGTATGTCAGAATTGGATACTGAACGTGATTTAACTACCAATTTATTGCCTTCAATTTTCATTTTATTTCCAAATGAAAGAGAACCTGTTTGTGTAAGTTTTTCTGAAAAAGCCCATGTTGAGCCATTGAATTCATAAATATATACGGCACCGCTATTTGTAGAAATTGGTTGGCCCTCAGCTTCATTATTTGTTGCAGAAATAAAAAGTTTATTGTTGACTATTTTCACATCACTTCCAAAATAATCACCAGCGACTCCATCAAAAGCAATTATCTTTTGAAAAAAGATCCAATTCCCACTAACTTTTCTATAGATATAAACGGCTCCTGCATCGGTGTCAACTTGATCATTTAGAATATTAGATGCGGCAATAAAATCAGTAGCAATAGAAAGACTAATACTCGAACCAAAATAGTCATTTGGAGTAATATCAGAAGGAGCAAAATAGGTTTCTTGGGTTATTGTACTTCCATTTTTTTCAAATACATAAACAAACTTTTTAGAAATATCTACATAATCTGCCGCTGTAATTACCATTTCATTACCAAATGCATCAGCTGCATATCCAAATCCACGATAATTATTCTCGGGTACAAAAGGAGTAAGAACTACTTGAGAAATTGAACTATGAGCTAAAAATAACGATAGGCAAAGGATAATTTTTTTCATAATTACAGCTATTTAACTGTAAATGTATGAATTAAAGTGTTGATAAAAAAGTTAAAGTATCCACATTATCCGCATAATCCCAAAGTTCTGGTTTTTGTGTTTTTCCAAATGAAACGGAATTTGGAATCAAATTATTGGAAACAATGCACTGAATTTGGTCGGATTCACTTTCTAAACGTTTTTGTAAATCAGCAATATCTTGATAAAATTCGTAAAAAATTGAGGAAATAGGCGAGGCATTGCTACTATCTTCTTTTAAGGTTAGGAATTCATTATCGAGCAATTTAAAATTACTCATCAAAAAAACCGCTTTATTGTAATCGTAATTGTTTGAATATTTTTCGTAAAAGATTACATCTTTGTATTCATAAATTGCTTTAAAGAAAGTTTCGAAACTATAGTCTTTTGGCACAAATAGCTTAGAAACATTGCGACAACCCAATCCAAAATACCTAAAGATATCTTCCCCAAGGTTGACTAAATCTTCTCGGCTTTCTTTTCCGTTTAAAACGGCAACTGAATTTCTGTTTTTTCGAATTATATTTGGTTTATTTTTAAAATAATATTCAAAATAACGCGCTGTATTATTACTTCCAGTAGCAATCACAGCATCAAAATCCTCAAGTTTTCCATCAGTAAATTTGATGAAATCTGAAAGTTTTGGTTCAATTTTAATAAGATAATTGGATAAAAATTGAATTAAGTGCTGGTCATTTGACGAAGTTTTTACTATTACTTTATGACCAGAAATAAGTACAGAGAGAAAATCATGAAATCCAACCAAAGGAATATTTCCAGCTAAAATTAAGCCGACAGCTTTTTGTTTAACTTCTAAGAAATTATAAGACGATAGCCATTTATCTAAATTATCTTCTCGTAAAGCTACAGCCCAAGAATGCACTGCAAAATAAACTTGCTCAGGCGTAAACCATCCGTTGTGTGATTGAGACAAATGAATTAATTCGATAAAAGGATCAAAGTACAAATCATTGTAAAGAACTTCCTCATTTTTATGATTATTGTCAATTGAAAATTGGTTTAAAAAACGCCCTAATTCAATAAAACTCTGTTTTTTACTAATTTGTAACATTTGTTTATTTGTATATGAATGGTTTTGATTGTAATTTTGGCAAAATTAAACAAATCATTTAGGCAATTAGATTTTTAAATCTAATATCTTAAATTTAATATTTAAAATTAGCCATGGCAATAATTATAACAGATGAATGTATTAACTGCGGCGCTTGCGAACCGGAGTGTCCAAATACTGCCATATATGAAGGTGCAGATGATTGGCGTTATAAAGACGGAACTAAATTAAGGGGAAAAGTAATTTTACCTGATGGAACTGAAGTTGATTCTGATGCGGCTCAAACTCCAATTTCGGACGATATTTATTATATAGTTCCAGGAAAATGTACTGAGTGTAAAGGATTTCATGAGGAACCTCAATGCGCCGCTGTTTGTCCAGTTGATTGTTGTGTGCCTGATGATAATCATGTTGAAAGCGAAGAAACACTGCTTAATCGACAATCATTTTTACATAATGAATAAAAATAACTTGAATTCTTTTTCAGTTTTTTTTTATTTATTATTTTCCTAATTCTAAAATAGTTACGATTTATACTCTTTTTTTTTAAATTTGTTTTGATTCAAATAATTTATGAAAAAGGTACTATTTCTTTTTTTACTCCTATATTCAATCGTAGTTTCTTCACAGAACGAAGAAAAAACTATTGTATTAAAAGATATTGATACTGAAAAACCAATTGAAGATGCAACGATTTTTATTTCAAAAACAAAGCAAACTCTGTTAAGTAATGCTGAAGGTACTGCCAGTTTTATTTTAAATGGTATCTCTAATATTCAAATAACACATTCTTCTTATACTACAATCAAACTTAGATCCAATATTTTAAAGGACAAGATAAATGTTGTATACTTAAAAAACAACATAACAGGCCTTGATGAAATTATTATTACTAAACAGCATCCGCAAAAAATTTTAAAAGCTATTGTAGATAATTCGATAAAAAAACTAACTATCCCAGCACGATTAAAGGTGTATTCAAGAGAGTTTTTTAAACTCAATGGTACAAATTCCTATTACAATGATGGATTATTAAATTTTCAGTTATTTGGTACAACTAAAAATTTTAAATCAGATGTATTAGTAGAACAAAATAGATCTTATGGTTTAGTATATGAAGATATTTCTAACGATATATTGGGGTATAATCTTAATAACATTATGCAGAACTATTACAATTTTAAATATTTGAATCCAATATTAGAACCGAAAGCAAAAAAAGAATATGATTTTTTAATTAAATCCTACTCTAAAAATGATGATTATTATTTGATGACAGTATCTCCAATAGATAATGTAAAAGAAATGCTAGATGATTTTACCATACTTTACGACAGAAAAAAGAAATTAATTATTGAAGCGAGTTCCTATGTTTCTCCAATGACTGTTGCCAAATTAAAAGAAAAAACTACCGTGGGTTCTAAAAATATTTATAAATCGTTATTCAAAACAATATACAGACAAGACAATTTTAATTATTATTTAGTTAGTTCGAAAGAAGAAATTGGTTTTGAACGTATTGATAAAAAAAATAGTAAAACCGATATCGAAGTAAAAAATTATTTCATTACGACCAATTTTAGCACCCATAAATTTACCTATAAAGACAGCGAAGTCTTTAAAGAAAAAACACTGTATAATATCAAAAATTCTATTCTTACTAACTATTGGGATGTTTCCGGATTAACACCGACCGAAGAAGAAGAAGCCATTATTTCTAGCCTAGAATTTAGACCCTGATTTACTAAATAATCTCGCTTTTGTAACTTGATTTTATTACGCTATATTTGCACACCTTTTTAAAATAAAATCTTCAGATGAAAGCAGGAATTGTAGGATTACCCAACGTTGGAAAATCAACATTATTTAATTGTTTGTCAAATGCAAAAGCACAAAGCGCTAATTTTCCGTTTTGTACTATTGAACCTAATATTGGAGTTGTAAATGTTCCTGACCCAAGAATAAACCGTTTAGAAGAATTGGTTAAACCAGAACGTGTTCAAATGGCAACTGTCGATATTGTTGATATTGCTGGTCTTGTAAAAGGCGCTAGTAAAGGTGAAGGTTTAGGGAATCAATTTCTGGCCAATATTAGAGAATGTAATGCAATCATTCATGTTTTACGTTGTTTTGATAATGATAATATTGTTCACGTTGATGGAAATGTAAATCCTATAAGAGACAAAGAAACTATTGATATAGAGTTGCAATTAAAGGATTTAGAAACAGTTGAAAAACGTTTAGAAAAAGTAAATAGAGCTGCCAAAACAGGTAATAAAGAAGCTCAAGTGGAAAAAGCATTTTTGGATAGAATTCGTGAAGCTTTACTGCAAGCAAAATCAGCTAGAACAGTACTTCCTCAAAATGCAGACGAAGAAGCATTAATGGAAGATTTTCAGTTAATTACGACCAAACCTGTACTTTATGTTTGCAATGTTGATGAAAGCGCTGCTGTTAATGGAAATAAATATGTTGACCAAGTTCGTGAATTAGTAAAAGATGAAGACGCAGAAGTAATCATTTTATCGGTTGGGGCAGAAGCAGACATAACCGAATTAGAAAGCTATGAAGAACGTCAGGTTTTTCTGGAAGATATGGGATTAACAGAACCCGGTTCAGCCGTTTTGATTAGAGCTGCATATAAATTATTAAAACAACAAACCTACTTTACGGCGGGTGTAAAAGAAGTTCGTGCATGGACCATCAATATTGGAGATACAGCACCAAAAGCAGCTGGAGTGATTCATACCGATTTTGAAAAAGGATTTATCCGAGCAGAAGTTATCGCATTTGAGGACTATTCAACCTTAGGGTCAGAAGCCAAAGCGAAAGAAGCCGGAAAGTTGCGAGTAGAAGGTAAAGAATATATTGTAAAAGACGGCGACGTAATGCATTTTAGATTTAACGTATAGCCAATTAATACAATCAAAAAATAAGAATTTTAAAAACTGCAAAAGAAATTTTGCAGTTTTTTTTGTTATTTAGAAATCATTTTCATTACTTTATAAACCCTTAAATCTAAATAACATGAAACTTCAACAATTAAAATTGAATGAAACTAACAATGAAACTATTGTTTTTTCAACGGATCATTTTAATTCTCCTAACGCAAACCTTGTACTCGCTTTTGGAGAACGAACGTTTATAGAAAAATCAACTCCTTATCAAAAGTTAAAAATACTATACCCTAATGCTGATATTGTTATTTGTTCTACCTCTGGGCAAATTTCTAATACCAATTTAGTAGAAAATAGTTTAGTGGCAACGGCCATAGCATTTGAAAAAACAATAATTAAAGCTACTGAAATCGATATTCTTTTAAATTCAGATATTCAGGTTTTAGGACAAACAATTAAGAAAGAATTGCTAACTGATGATTTGAAATCAATGCTTATTCTATCTGAAGGAAGTTATATTAACGGAACAGAACTTATCAATGAATTGATTACACAAACAAAAGAAACGGTACCCATATTTGGAGGACTGGCGGGTGATGAATATAATTTTGAAAGAACTATTGTAGGCTTAAATAATGACGCTACTCCAGGTAAAATTGTTGTGATTGGTTTCTATGGTGATGCGCTTCATTTTGGTTTTGGCTCCGAAGGCGGTTGGAGTGATTTTGGTCCAGAACGAGAAGTAACCCATTCCGATAAAAATGTATTGTATAAAATTGGTGACCGTTTTGCACTAGATCTATACAAAGAATACCTCGGGAAATATGCGGAAGAATTACCGGGTTCTTCTCTTTACTTCCCGCTTTCAATGAAAGAAAATAATGATTCGGAACCTATAGTAAGAACTATTTTGTCAATTGATGAAGAAACTAAATCAATGACCTTTGCCGGTAATATTCCGGTTGGTTCAAAGGTGCGTTTGATGAAAGGTAATTTAGACAAACTAATTGATGCTTCCTACAATGCTGCAGATCTTATACGCAAAAAGCAGTGCAATAATCCACAATTGGCTTTACTGGTGAGTTGTGTCGGTAGAAAAATTGTTTTAGGGAATAGAATTGAAGAAGAAATTGAAGTAGTTAAAGAAGTTTTCGGAAATGAAATGCTGGTTTTTGGATTCTATTCTTATGGTGAAATCTCTCCAACACAAAGCAAAGTTGCCTGTGAATTACATAATCAAACAATGACTATTACAACAATGTTTGAATCATAAATAAAATGGATAACCAAAACATTCACAGACAACTTCAACGGCAAATAAATAAATATTTGTCGCCTGAACTTATTGCTGAAAATGAAGCTATTAGTAAGTTTATCGATGCCGTTAATTTATCCTATTTAAGTTATGAACGTGATGCTGAATTGTTTGAACAATCCTCTCGTTTGAATGATATTGAATACTCTCAAATTAATCAAAGATTAATAGTAGAATTAGCCAAAAAAGAAGAAGTGCATAGTAAGTTAATCTATGCTATAAATCAATTAAATGATAAAAAAGTAAAGATTGGAGAAGAGGACAATCTGATTGAATTATTAAATGTTTTAAATAAAGAGATCGATTTTAAAAAAGAATTTCAGAAACAGTTATTTGTTGCCAAATCCAATGCCGAAAAAGCAAATGAAGCAAAGTCTGACTTTCTGTCAATTATGAGTCATGAAATCCGAACTCCTTTAAATGCTATTATTGGATTGATTTATATAATGGAAAAAGAAAACTCTTTAAGCAGTTTTCAAGAAAACATTGAAGTATTGAATTATTCTGCTCATAATTTATACCTACTCATAAACAACATTCTCGATTTTAACAAAATTGAAGCGGGCAAGGTTGAAATCGAAAATGTTCCATTTGACTTAAAAGAATTGATTCAACAAATTACAAAATCATTGCAAGTTAAAGCAGAAGAGAATTCGAATAAACTTGAAATTGAATTTGATAAAAATTTCACTCCAAATGTCATTAGTGATCCATTACGAATCGGGCAGATACTGACCAATTTAATTTCTAATGCTATTAAATTTACACGTGACGGAGTGATTAAAATTAAAATAGACCAACTTGAAGTAAATAAAAACAACTCAAAATTTAAAGTCCAAGTTATTGATAATGGTATTGGTATTGAATTAGATAAGTTTGAACAAATTTTTCAAAAATTTGAACAAGCCGAACAAACTACAACTAGAAAATTTGGTGGTACAGGTTTGGGTTTGGTTATCTCAAAAAAACTCCTACAATTACTTGATTCTGATATTGAATTGCAAAGCGAAATTGGTAAAGGTTCCAATTTTAGCTTTGTATTAAATGTACCTTATATTTCAAATAGTTCCGACTTAAGAAGTGATATTTTATACCATGATTATATCGAAGAAAACCTCGAGGGTTTAAGAGTGCTTTTGGTTGAAGATAATTTAATAAACGTAAAAGTAGCCGAAAAGATACTTTCACAATGGAATGTAACCGTTGATGTAGCTTTAAATGGTTTAATTGCCACTGAAAAATACGAACCCGGAAAATACGATATTATTTTAATGGATTTAGCTATGCCGGTTATGGATGGATATGAAGCAACTATTAATATTCGATTTAGAGATGTTTCAGTACCTATAATTGCATTGACAGCTTCCGCTTCATATGGTTATCTCGATAAAGCAATGCTCCTGGGTATTAATGAATACATTATTAAACCCTTCAATCCAAAAGAGTTAAATCTTAAATTAAGAAAGTATTATAAGAATATTGGGGATTAATTTTTGATAACCATAGTTTAATTTCTTTTAACGATATAGTTAATATCATTCTTAATAACTTTGATAATTATAACTTCAAAAATGCTTGGATTTCGTATAAATTAGCACACCCGAGGTAGTTTCATTAACAACGACTAAACGGAGTATCGTTAAAATCGCAAAATCAAAAATGCAAGAGCAAAATCAATATACCGAAGATAATATTCGTTCACTAGACTGGAAAGAACACATTCGTATGCGTCCCGGAATGTATATCGGAAAACTCGGTGATGGTTCTTCGCCCGATGATGGTATTTATATCCTACTTAAGGAAACCATAGACAACTGTATCGACGAGTTTGTAATGGGTGCCGGAAAAGTGATTGAAGTCACAATCAAAGATAAAATGGTTACTGTTCGTGATTATGGACGTGGAATTCCATTAGGAAAAGTAGTCGATGTTGTTTCCAAAATGAATACGGGCGGAAAATACGATTCTAAAGCCTTCAAAAAATCGGTTGGATTGAACGGAGTCGGAACCAAAGCGGTAAATGCCTTGTCAAATTATTTCCGAGTAGAATCGGTTCGTGATAACCAACAAAAAGCAGCGGAGTTTTCTGCAGGAAATTTAACGATTGAAGAAGAAATAATCGAGTCTACCAAGCGTAGAGGAACTAAAGTGTCCTTTGTTGCCGATGAAACGATTTTCAAAAATTATAAATACCGAAATGAGTACATCATCAAGATGCTCAAAAACTATTGTTACTTAAATCGTGGATTAACGATTTATTACAATGGTGAAAAATATATTTCAGAATATGGATTAAAAGATTTACTCGAAGAAACCATCACGGAAGAAGACATGCAATATCCTGTTATTCACCTCGAAGGTGATGATATCGAAATTGCATTAACGCATAGTAAATCGCAATATTCAGAAGAATACCATTCGTTTGTTAATGGTCAAAATACCACTCAAGGTGGAACGCACTTAGGCGCTTTCCGTGAAGCCATTGTAAAAACCATTAAAGAGTTTTATAACAAACCTTTCGAAGCTTCAGACATTCGTAAATCGATTGTATCTGCTGTGGCGGTGAAAGTAGAAGAACCCGTTTTTGAATCGCAGACCAAAACTAAATTGGGCTCGACTGAAATTGGTCCGAATGGTCCGTCAGTCCGAACTTTTGTTAATGATTTTATCAAAACCAAATTGGATAACTTCTTGCATAAAAATCCAGAAGTGGCCGATTTGTTATTACGCAAAATTCTACAAGCCGAACGAGAACGTAAAGAACTTTCTGGAATTCGTAAGTTAGCCAAAGACAGAGCCAAAAAATCAAGCTTGCACAATAAAAAACTACGAGATTGTCGTGTGCATTTAACCGATGCTAAAAATCCACGAAGTCTAGAAAGTACTCTTTTTATTACCGAGGGTGATTCGGCTTCGGGTTCCATTACCAAAAGTCGGGATGTGAATACACAAGCCGTATTTAGCTTGCGTGGAAAGCCATTGAACTCGTATGGCATGTCGAAAAAGATTGTGTATGAAAATGAAGAATTCAATTTGCTTCAAGCGGCGCTGGATATCGAAGAAGACATGGGTGATTTGCGTTACAACAATATCGTAATCGCTACTGATGCCGATGTTGATGGTATGCACATTCGTTTGCTGTTGATTACATTCTTCCTGCAGTTTTTTCCTGAATTGATTAAAGACGGACATTTATACATTTTGCAAACACCATTATTCCGTGTGCGAAACAAAAAGGAAACCATCTATTGTTATTCTGACCAAGAGCGAGTGGATGCGATTGAAAAACTAAAACCAAAACCCGAAATCACACGATTTAAGGGATTAGGAGAAATTTCACCCGATGAGTTCAAGCATTTCATTGGCGAAAGCATTCGTCTTGACCCGGTAATGTTAGATAAAGCCACATCGATAGAAACCTTATTAGAATTCTATATGGGTAAAAACACACCGGATCGGCAGGTTTTTATTATCAATAATTTGAAAGTGGAATTGGATGTGGTGGAGAAAAATTAGTGTTGACTGTTCAGTTTATAGTGAGCAGTGATTTTAAATTAAAAAAAGTATACTGAAAATAATTCAGCATAAAAAATGAAAGACGAAGAAGAAGACGATATCATTCCAAACGAAGACGAGAACGAGAACAACGAACCGTCTGAGGATTCTACCGAAGAAGGTTTCGAAGACCTCAAAGCTTCGGGAGATCACTTTTACGACCAAGACGAGAACAACCCAGAAGATACCATAACAAAAGTTACGGGTATGTATAAAGATTGGTTCCTAGATTATGCTTCGTATGTAATTCTAGAGCGTGCCGTTCCGGCTATTGAAGATGGTTTCAAACCGGTGCAGCGTCGTATCATGCACTCGATGAAAGAGTTGGATGATGGTCGTTACAACAAAGTAGCTAATATAGTTGGTCATACCATGCAATATCATCCACACGGTGATGCAAGTATTGGTGATGCGATGGTGCAAATAGGGCAGAAGGACTTGATTATTGACATGCAAGGAAACTGGGGAAATATCCTAACGGGAGATAGTGCGGCTGCTTCGCGATATATTGAAGCCCGTATTTCTAAGTTAGGTCACGATATTTTATATTCACCCAAAATTACTCAATGGGGAATGTCTTATGACGGTCGACGTGCCGAACCGATTAATCTTCCGGTAAAGTTCCCATTACTATTAGCACAAGGTGCCGAAGGAATTGCCGTAGGTTTATCTACGAAAGTGTTGCCACACAATTTCAACGAACTGATTGATTGTTCTATTAAGATTTTAAAAAATAAACCATTCACGTTGTTTCCTGATTTTCCTACAGCGGGAATTGCAGATGTTTCTAATTACAACGATGGTCTTCGTGGCGGACGGGTTCGAGTGCGCGCTAAAATTGGTCAGTTAGACAAACAAACCTTGGTGATTACCCAAATTCCTTTTTCAACTAATACTTCAACTCTTATTGATAGTATATTGAAAGCCAATGAAAAAGGAAAAATAAAAATTAAAAAAATAGAAGACAACACCGCAGCTGAAGTAGAGATTTTAATTCATCTTCCGCCGGGCGTTTCTCCCGATAAAACCATTGATGCCTTATATGCTTTCACAGCATGCGAAACTTCTGTAGCGCCATTAGGTTGCGTAATCGAAAATCATAAACCGTTGTTTATTGGGGTTTCGGATATGTTGAAAATATCAACCAACAGAACGGTTGATTTGTTAAAACGCGAACTTGAAATCCAGTTAGACGAGCTTGAAAATAAGTGTCATTTTGCTACACTCGAAAAGATTTTCATTCGCGAAGAAATGTACATCGATTTCAAATTGTATTCTGACAGAGAGACGCTTTATGTATATATGTATGAGCGTTTCAAACCGTTTTTGAAATCATTCGTACGAGAAATCAATGATGACGATTTACAAAAGTTAACGCAAATTCCGATGATTCGTATCACGCGTTTCGATTCGGATAAAGCGGATGATGCGATTTCGAAGTTAGAGGCCGAAATGGAAGAAGTGAAACATCATTTAAATAATATTATTGATTTTGCTATCGATTTTTTTCAAAAGCTGAAAGACAAGTACGGCAAAGGACGCGAACGTCAAACCGAACTTAGAAGTTTTGATAATATCGAAGCAACCAAAGTGGTTTTAAGAAATACGAAACTCTACGTAAACAAAGAAGAAGGTTTCTTTGGAACCGGATTAAAGAAAGACGAATACGTTGCCGATTGCTCGGATATTGATGATGTGATTGTGTTTCTTCGTGACGGAAAAATGATGATTGCTAAAGTGGATGACAAGAAGTTTGTGGGCAAAGACATCATTCATATTGCGGTTTTTGATAAGAATGACAAGCGTACGATTTATAACATGATTTACCGTGATGGCAAAAATGGTTCAACATTCATCAAACGATTTAATGTTTCGGGAGTAACTCGAGACAAGTTCTATGATTTAACACAGGAGAAAGCAGGATCACAAGTCTTATATTTTTCTCACAATCCAAATGGCGAAGCCGAAGTAATTACGGTATTATTACGTCAAGTAGGAAGCATCAAGAAACTGAAATGGGATTTAGATTTTGCCGATATCGCTATCAAAGGAAGAGCTTCACGCGGTAATACTGTAACCAAATATCCAATCAAGAAAATCGAGTTAAAGGAAAAAGGAATTTCGACTTTACGTCCGAGAAAAGTATGGTTTGACGATACAGTGCAGCGGTTGAATGTAGATGGAAGAGGTGAGTTGCTAGGCGAATTCAGACCAAATGACCGATTGTTACTTATCAATCAATCGGGGAAACTGAAAACTATTATTCCAGAACTGACGACGCATTTTGATGAAGATGTTGTCGTAATGGAAAAATGGAATCCAAACAAACCGATTTCGGCCATTTATTACGATGGCGAAAAAGAGCGTTATTTTATCAAGCGTTTCTTAGTCGAGAATGAAAATAAAGAGGAAATCTTTATTACGGAACATGAAAAATCACAATTAGAAATTGTTTCCACCGATTGGCGACCGATGGCTGAGATTGTTTTTGCCAAAGTAAAAGGCGTTCAAAAAGACAATCAAACTATTAATTTAGAAGAGTTTATTGCGGTAAAAGGCATCAAAGCATTAGGAAATCAATTGACTTCTGATAAGTTAAAACAGGTTAATTTACTAGAATCATTGCCTTATGAAGAAACGGAACCAGAACCAGCTGAAGAACCAGAAGTGTCAGATGAAACTGAAGAAATTGATGATATTCAGACCGAGACGGATGATGATGGACAGATAACCTTGTCGTTGGAATAAGATTATTGTCATTTCAGCGAAGGCGGAAATCCACAAGTATAAAGTTGATTGCTTCGCCAGTCGCTAACGCTCGTGTCCCGCCTCCGCGGGAAAGACAAACTAAAAGAATTTAAATGGCTAACTATATAGCCCTGATTGAAATGAAAATAAAAAAGTTTCCAATTTTTTGGAAACTTTTTTATTGTAGTGAAAAGCAGGAATTACCAATCTAAATAAATCCCGAACCATTCGCTCCTAATCCATAACATCAGTGTCTTTTAACTTTTTATCCAATATTTCATTATTGTGTAATTTAACGGAGTTTCTACTTTTCTTCATTTTTAAGTTCAAGAACTCCACAAAAAGCGAGAAGAAAATAGAGAAGTATAAATACCCTTTAGGAATACTATGAACTTCTACATCATTGCCAAAACGGAAATGCGCCAAATGAGAACCTTCGGCTAAAAGCATTACTCCAATAAGAATTAAGAATGACAATCCTAAAATTTGAATTGTTGGATGCTCGTTTACGAATTTAGAAACTGGTCCAGCAAAAATCATCATAATGATAATCGATATCACAACTGATAAAATCATAATCAATAAAGCACCATCATAACCAAATCCGCCTTCAGACGGCTCTTTCATGCTCACCATTCCAACCGCAGTTAAAATACTATCAAACGAAAAAACAATGTTTAATAGCGCAATTTGAACAATAGCTTTCGACAAACTATTACTGGCTTTACCAGTAGTTCCTTCTTCTTCACCTTCTAGTTTATGATGAATTTCAGAAACCGATTTATAGAGAAGAAATAAACCGCCACCAAAAATTATCAAACTTTGCCCCGTGATATGGGCTTCAAAAAATCCCCAGTCGATACTCAAGAGCGTGTCTTGCAAACTTAAAACCCAAGTAATTCCGAAGAGCAAAATGATTCTAAAAACCATCGCTAATAAAAGTCCGATACGTCTGGCTTTGGGTTGGTCTTCGGCTTTTAATTTTCCGGAAACAATAGATAAAAATACAATGTTGTCTATACCTAGAATGATTTCTAAAAAGGTTAAGGTAAGTAAAGCTATAAGTGCATTTGGAGTAAATAATATTTCCATTTTACTGTTTTAAGATTAGTGTTTAAAGGTGTTTATTCGAGTTTTGTTACAGTGCCACGCTGTTTTTGATTGCTTCCCACAAAAGAATACTCAAAAGTATAGCTATTGTTTTCAGTAAACAAAATTTTCATACTGATGGCTTTTTCTTCTTTCATTGATTTTGGATGTAATTTCTGCAGTATAAATTCGCAATCATTTACCCAACGAACGGTAGCCGTATCGGTTTTACCGTTATAGGTTTCTATTTGAAGATTCTCTGTTCGTATAAAGGTTGATGTATTCTTTTTTCCCTTTATATCTTGAGTAAATTCAAATTTACCCGTTTTAAAATCAGTACAATTTCGTTCGCGTTTACTGCAAGAAAAGCTTATAAGTAAAAGTAGGAATAGAGTTGATTTATTCATAGTATGCTCAATTAAATTCAGTATTAAGAACAAGATTTCTGATTTTTTTTACTTGTTACTATTTATCATTTTCAAATAAAGCATCGGTTAATGTTTTTATTCCTTTGTACATAAAATAAACCGCCATTAAACAAAGCGCTATTCCAATTCCCAATACCAAATAATGCCAAACATTATCTTTATTGATAAACGCATTATAAATAACGCTTGGCCCAATAAACATTAAGGGCAATGCATATAGCATATATTTCATTCCTTTTTCTAAAAGCTTTTTGTTTACCGACATTTTAAAATTGTATTTGAATGCCTACGCCATTTTGATTTACCATTCCATTTAGATTGAAATCTATCGAAGTTGTATTTTTCAATCCTTCGTTATACGATGAAACGGCTTCTTTCATTTTCTTAGATTTGCCAGAAAGAATCGGAATTGATACCGCTACCATTCCCAAACCTGCATAGGTCAGTGCAGTAGGATACTTTGCATCCGAAAACAAGCCAATGGTCAAATCTACAACAGTCATCGTGCCACCTATACCAAGTAATGCGCCACCTAAAGTCTCTTTAGATTTTGCTTGTCTGTAAAGTTTCAATGAATGAAGATTGGATGCAAAAATCTTTTTCATTTGATAACTCGGAATGTTAGCGCCATCAATATAAAATCTTCCATTTTCTAATTTAACTTCTTTGGAAGGTTCTTTCTTTAAGGTAAGACCTTGTGAAAAACCAGTGAATCCAATTAATAAAGTGATTGTAAAAAGTATATTTTTCATAGTTTAATTTATATTATTTCCAATGATCAACCGCTTTTCTCACGCTTCCAAACTCTTTCAATAACTCGGCAGCTTTTGAATAGTCAACTGGAATTTCACTCATAATCATTTTTACACCTCTGTCAACCAATTTATCATTGCTTAATTGCATATCGACCATTTTGTTTCCTTTCACTTTTCCGAGTTGAATCATTGTTGTTGTCGAAATCATGTTTAAAACTAATTTCTGAGCGGTACCAGCTTTCATTCGGGAACTTCCGGTTACGAATTCGGGACCAACCACCACTACAATTGGGAATTTTGCAATTAATGCAATGGGGCTACCTTCGTTACACGTTATGCTTCCTGTTGTGATATTATTTTCATTGCATTTTTCAAGTCCGCCAATCACATACGGTGTCGTTCCCGATGCAGCAATACCAATCACCACATCGTTTTCTCCGATAGCATATTCTTGTAAATCCAACCATGCTTGTGTGGTATTGTCTTCGGCATTTTCTACAGCGCGACGAATGGCTTTATCGCCACCGGCAATGATTCCATTAACCAAATCAAACGGAACGCCAAAGGTTGGTGGACATTCCGATGCGTCTACAATTCCCAATCTACCTGAAGTTCCAGCGCCAATATAGAAAATACGTCCGCCTAGTTTTATTTTTTCGATCACTTTAGTAATTAAAACTTCTATTTGTGGTAAAACTTTTTCTATAGCAATCGGAACCGTTTTATCTTCTTTATTGATGTTGGATAGCAAATCGGCTACCGACATTTGTTCTAAATGTTCATAGTGTGAGGATTGTTCGGTGGTTTTGGTGAAGTTCATGATATTATCTTAATACATGATGCGCTAGTACATTTTGAACATCATATACATTTACGGATTTGTTAAACTGTTTAATAATACTTGGATTAGTTTCACTAGAAACCCAAATTTTTAATTCAGCTTCTAAATCAAAAGTTCCAGCGGTTTCAATACTAAATCTAGAAATGCTTTTATAGATAATTGATTTGTATTCGATTTTGCTTCCCGTTATACCTTGTTTTTCAATAAGAATTAATCTTTTGTTAGTGAAAATAAAAGTATCTCTAATTAGTTTAAATCCCAATTCAATAGTTTCGCCTTCTATAAGTAATTTACCGTAATCTTTTATTAATGTTTCTTGATTGACAGCACCAGCATTTCCGAGTAAAGCAGAAAATATTCCCATATTTATTTGTTTATAATTTTAATTCCAAATTTACAAAAAACTCGCTAATACAATTCCCAAAATAATCATCGAAACTTTGGCAATATTAAATTTGTGGCCTTCACTACTTTCAAAGATAATTGTAGAAGAAATGTGAAACAAGATTCCGATAACAATAGCTGTTATTTCGGTATAATATTCATTCACTATCGGAAAGCTATTCGAAACCAATGTTCCTAATGGTGTCATAATAGCAAAAATAACCATGAAGAAAAATAAGACAAGTTTATTTAATTCAGCATTAATAAAAAATGTGGTTAAGATTATGGCAATAGGTAAGTGGTGAACTGCAATGCCAAAAGCTAAATCATGATGATGCCCTACGGGGAAACCTTCTAAAAAAGCATGAATACATAAACTTATAAACAATAGCCAGGGCATTTGGGTCATTTTACCATGACCATGAACGTGACCATGTTCCGCGCCTTTGGAGAAAAATTCTAAAATAATTTGGAATAAAATTCCACACATAATAAATATCCCAACACTATTGTTATTGCTCTTATATACTTCTGGAAGTAAATGAATCACCGTTAATGACAATAAAAACGAACCACTAAATGCCAATAAGAGTTTAAGATTTTTCTTTGCTTGAGGTTTAAGTTGCAAAGCAATTAAGTAACCAATTAGAATTGATAATAAAGGTAATAAGTAATTCATTATTTAAATATCATGATTAAGCGTTCACTGGTATTTTTATGATACTTTTTCAGTTTGTAATCTCCAAAAGTATCCAGTAAATAAATCCCTGTTTCATTCATCATAGTTTGAAAATCTTCTAAAGTATACGCTCTAACTTTTTCAGTAAAATGAAAGGCTTCACCTTGGGCTTCAAAGTCAATTTCTTTGGTAATAAAGCCATCTAATACATATCGTTTGATATGAAACGTTATGCCATCTACTTCTTTGGTTTCTAAAGGAATTAAATTATCGATAACATTTTGAGAATTCATAAAGTCAATCATTGCAAATCCGTATTCCGAAAGACTTTCTTTAATTGCAGTTAACGTTTTTAAATCATCTTCTCTATCTTCAAAATACCCAAAGCTGGTAAACAAATTGAAAATAGCATCAAATTTTTCGTCATACGCTTCTCTCTTATCATGAACCACAAAACGCAACGTTTCATTGGCATTTTTATTCGCTTCAGCAATACTATTTTCAGATAAGTCAGCACCCACAACATCAAAACCTAATTGATTTAAATAAATGGCGTGACGTCCTTTACCACAAGCTAAATCAAGTACTTTAGCTTTTTCAGGTAAATTTAAATAATGGGTTATATTATCCATGAAAATTTGAGCTTCACGATAATTTCTATCTTTATATAATATGTGATAATAAGGTGTGTCAAACCATGAGGAATACCAAGTTTTGGTTCTGTTTTCAGTGTTTGAGTTTTCGGGTTTTATTGCTTCTGACATTTATTCTTTTCAAATGAATTCTTGACGCGCAAATTTAACGTATTTTTACCGAAGTAATTCCATATTTGAAATTTGAAACTTAAGATTTAAAATTTATTTGGAATTTGGAATTTGAAAATTGGATTATTAAAGATGGAGAATTTTAAAATGGTAGCCAAAACTTTTTTTGGTTTCGAAGAAATACTAGCAAAAGAACTACAGCAATTAGGCGCACAAGAGGTCGAAATTGGAACCCGAGCAGTTAGCTTTAAAGGAGATAAAGGATTTATGTATAAAGCCAATTTATCGTTGCGAACAGCATTAAAAATATTAAAACCAATTTATTATTTCAGAGCCACCAATGAACAAAACTTATACAAAGGCATACAAGGAATTGATTGGTCTAAGTATTTAAATGAAGGACAAACATTTGTCATCGATACTACAATTCATTCGGATAACTTTAAACATACACAGTTTGTTTCACAAAAAGCAAAAGATGCTATAGTAGATCAATTTAGAGATAAAACGGGAGTGAGACCGAGTATTGATAAAGAATTTCCCGATTTAAGAATAAACATTCATATAGACAGAGACCAAGTTTCGGTAGCGCTTGATACTTCTGGCGCATCTTTGCATCACAGAGGTTATAGAACCGCCACTAATATCGCACCTATTAATGAAGTATTAGCAGCCGGAATGCTTTTACTTTCAGGCTGGGATGGTAGCAGTGATTTTTTAGACCCTATGTGTGGTTCAGGAACTTTATTGGCAGAAGCTGCCATGATTGCCTGTAATATTCCGGCAAACATTAATAGAAAAGAATTTGCTTTCGAAAAATGGAATGATTGGGATAATGATTTGTTTGATCAAATAATTGATGCTTTAATTAAAAAAACCAAAGAATTTCATCATACCATAATTGGTTATGATAAAGCACCAAGTGCCGTTCAGAAAGCAAAAGATAATATTCAGAATGCTAACTTGGACGACTATGTAAGTATCGTTCAGGGTGATTTTTTTGAAAGTAAAAAGGAAAATGTTGGACCATTACACATGGTTTTTAATCCACCCTATGGTGAACGATTGAATATTGAGTTAGAGCGTTTTTACAGAGAAATTGGTGATACTTTAAAGAATAACTATCCCAACACCAATGCTTGGTTTATAACTGCCAATTTAGAAGCGTTAAAATTTGTTGGACTTCGTCCGTCAAGAAAAATAAAACTCTTCAATGGTAGTTTAGAAGCGCGTTTGGTGAAATACGAAATGTATGAAGGAAGTAAAAAAGGAAAATATATGAATTTAGAGCAATAACTTATTTGCCTTTTATATTTTCTTTATCTAGCAGATTAATAATATTTTTAACTTGTTTTGCATCAATTCGTTTTGCTTTAATTACTTTGTTTTTATCTAAAATATAAATTACAGGAGTAGAGTAAACATCATACTTTTCAATAGCATTATTATAATGAGCACCATCATAAACATTAATCCATGGTAGTT
>CANHWG010000025.1 GCA_947464335.1 Flavobacteriaceae bacterium | reverse complement strand
ATGATACGGGTAGAAATCTGTGGCAATTGAATATTCTTAAAGGCAATAGTTTTTATACTAACAGCTGAAACCGTTGGTAAGTCATAAGCGTGAGGGATAGAAGTGGCATCCTTTTTACTGTTTAAGAAAGGCCAATTCAAAATAACTAAACCAAATAGACAGGAAAAAGATAGAACGAATAGCCCGACGCTTGTCTCGTCTTTTTGGACGAGACAAGGGACACGCAAAAAAAGCCAAACTAATTAGTTTGGCTTGTCATTCTTAATAATATTTCTTAACACTGCTTTATCAGTATAATTTATTACTTCGAGTGTTATATTTTTTCCTTTTTTGGTTTTACCATAAATAATATAAAGTTTACCTCCTTCTTCTTTGATGTTGCTTTTGTCAAAATCGACATCACCATAAGTTAAAGTATTTTTAATATCAATGGTATCAACCCAATCTTCAGAAAGTCGTCTGGAAGCTTCAATGTCGTAAAGAAAAGGTTTTGTTCTTAAATCATTTAAAACTCGTGCATTTGGAAAATAATTGCATCGAGTGTCTTTTCCGCTAAGTACGGCAGCGACAAAAAAGCATCCGATAACCAAACCTATTAAATAATAAGCAAAACGTTGGTAAAATTTCATATATAGGTTTTTGTTTTTATAATTGGTTGTAATTGCCTCAAAAAAAAATGTGGTAAGAGTAATTTAGTATACTGCTTTTTATTAAAAATTAATTTCAGGTAAAAGTAATCAATGTTCGATAGCAATAAATTTTATAGAAGAATTTTTTTAAAAAACAATTAGATTTATATCATTGTCAGGAAGGTTGAACCAATCACCAATGGCTTTATTGGTTAAAATTCCATGATACAGATAAACTCCATTTTTTAATCCTTTATTACAACGAATGGCACTTTCTAATCCACCATCTTCAGCAATTTGCAGTAAGTAAGGTGTTATAATATTACTGATAGATAGAGAAGCAGTTTTAGAATAGCGTGAAGGAATATTAGGGACACAGTAATGAATAATATTGTTCTTTATGTAGGTAGGGTTTTCATGAGTTGTTACTTCAGAAGTTTCAAAACAACCACCAGTGTCAATGCTAACATCAACAATAACAGCTCCTTTTTTCATGTGTTCTACCATTGTTTCTGATACAACTACTGGGCAACGGTCTTGGCCACGCATTGCTCCTATGGCAACATCACATCTTCGCAAAGCTTTTAACAAAGATTTCGGCTGAATTGTAGAAGTAAAAATTCTTTGGTTTAAGTTATTTTGAAGTCGACGTAGTTTGGTAATCGAATTATCAAAAACTTTAACACTTGCACCTAGGCCAAGGGCTGTTTTTGCAGCAAATTCTCCAACTGTTCCCGCTCCGAGAATAACAACATCTGTAGGTGGTACACCAGTTATATTGCCTAATAACAAACCTTTTCCAAATTGGTTATTGATCATCAATTCGGCAGCAATTAAAACAGAAGCAGTTCCAGCAATTTCACTTAGGGATTTTACGGCAGGATAGGAGCCATCTTCATCTTTAATGTATTCAAAAGCTAAGGCAGTAATTTTTTTCTTTGATAAAGCTTCAAAGTATTCTTTTTTTCTAGTTTTTAATTGAATGGCAGAAATAATAATTGTGTTCATTTTTACCAAACCTATTTCTTCCATAGTTAAAGGTTCTACCTTTAGAATTATGGGACAATTCATTACTTTTTTGACATCTTTTGTGATTGTGGCACCAGCATCACTAAATTCTTTATCTGTATAACTAGAACTTAATCCAGCACCAGATTCAATCATTACTTTATGTCCGTGTGAGGTTAGTGAGTTAACCGCATCAGGAGTTAAGCAAATACGTCTTTCCTGATATGATGTTTCTTTTGGTATTCCGATAAAGAGTTCACTTTTATTACGATATACTTCTAATTTTTCCTCTTGAGGTAAAAGTTGTTGCTTTGTAAAAGGTGTAATAGCCATATTGCGCAATTGAATTTTGCTCCAAATTACAAAAAAATATTCAATTACATTACTCTAAGATGTCTTTTGCCTTCAACAGTTAACGTTAAATGAATAGTTGAATATTGATTGGGTAGTAAATTTGGAATTTTTTCTGCCCATTCAATAAAGCACCAGTTATTAGAGTATAAATATTCTTCGATTCCCATATCTAAAGCTTCTATTTCAGATTTTAATCGATACATGTCAAAATGATATACCTTCAGATTCTCTTCAGCTTGATATTCGTTAACAATTGAAAACGATGGACTGCTTGTAGTATCTTTTACTCCTAATTCTTTTGTTAATGCTTTAATCAAAGTTGTTTTTCCAATACCCATATTGCCATGAAAAAGGATGACTTTATGAGGTTTTTCTAATACTATTTTTTTAGCAACTTGACTTATTTCGTCTAGTGAAAAAATGATTTCCATATTCCAATTTATTTTGGATTAAAAACTAAAAAAGGCACAATCATTTCTTCCAATGAAATTCCACCATGTTGGTAAGTGTTTCGATAATAACTTACATAATGATTATAATTATTAACGTAAGCAAGAAATAAATCATTTTTAGCAAAAATGTATGAGCTACTCATATTTATGGTTGGTAATCCTATCTTTTTTGGGTCTTTTACGGCATAAACATCTTTATCTTCATAGGTTAAACTCCTTCCAGTTTTGTATCTTAAATTCAAACTCGTGTTTTTATCACCTATCACTCTTGATGGGTTTTTAACATTTATAGTTCCGTGGTCAGTGGTAATTATTAATTTAAAACCTAATTTTTGAGCTTGTTGAATAATTTCCAAAAGTGGTGAATTTTTAAACCAACTCAAAGTTAATGAACGATACGCCTTATCATCGGAAGCTAATTCTTTTACAACATCCATCTCGGTTTTAGCGTGTGATAGCATATCCACAAAGTTGTATACGACAGTTACCAAATCATTATCTTTTAGTCCTTTGAAGTTTTCAGCTAGTTTTTTACCACTTGCTAAATTGGTTATTTTGAAATAATCTTGTTTTATGTTTAAACCTAATCTTTTTAAATGGGCAGTTAAAAATTCTGATTCATAAAGGTTTTTACCACCATCTTCCACATCATTTTTCCAGTATTGTGGAAATTGTTTTTCCATTTCTAATGGAGTTAATCCTGAGAAAATGGAATTTCTTGCGTACTGAGTTGCCGTTGGTAAACTAGCAAAATAGGGAGTTTCTTTTTCTAATTTATAGTGATTTGCAACCGTGCTTTCAATAACTTTCCATTGGTCATAACGAAGATTATCAATTACAACAAATAAAATAGGTTTAGCTTTTTTAACTAGTTCGGGTACAACTAATTCTCTAAAAAGAGTATGCGACTGAATAGGTTTTTCCGCTTTTGGTTCGAACCAATCTTCATAATTACGTTCGATAAATTTTCCGAATTGAACGTTAGCTTCCACTTTTTGACTTTCTAAAATTTCAAACATACTTTGGTCATTGATGTTTTCTAATTCTAATTCCCAAAATAATAATTTTTTATATAATTCAACCCAATCTTCGTAGGTTCTAACCATAGCCATTTCCATGGCAATTTTTCTAAACTCTTTTTGGTAATCTAAAGTAGTTTTTTCAGAAATTAATCGAGAATGATCTAAGTTTTTTTTCAAACTTAATAAGATCTGATTTGGATTTACTGGTTTTATCAAATAGTCCGCTATTTTAGAGCCAATGGCTTCTTCCATGATATATTCTTCTTCACTTTTTGTGATCATAATCATTGGAGTTGAAGATTTTTTCTCTTTCATTTCTGAAAGTGTTTCTAAACCACTCATTCCGGGCATGTTTTCATCTAAAAAAACAATGTCAAAATTGCCATCTTCAAAAGCATCAACAGCATCTCGACCATTATTAAAAGTGGTTACTTTATAATTTTTCTTTTCAAGAAAAAGGATGTGTGGCTTTAATAAATCGATTTCATCATCAACCCAAAGAATTTTTATAGAATCCATATTATGTATATTTACTGCAAATTACTATATATTAAAACGCTTTATTATTAAAATTATTGTAAATTTTTAAATTATTATTTTAACATATAACAGAATGTTAAATTAGATTTTTTTAATATAAATTAACTACATTTGATAGTGTTAAGTTTATTATTAATTCAAAAAACTATAAAAATGAAAAATGTAATTTCGATGATGGCAATTGTTGCCTTTTTATTCAGTGTGAATGTAAATGCAACTGAAACTCCTAAAGGGAAAAAGAAAGAGAAAGCAAAAACTGAAAAGTCTTGTTCAGAATCTGAAAAAAAATCTTGTGCTTCGGTTGAGAAAAAAGGCGGATGTTGTGCCGCTAAAAAAGCAGAAGAAAAAAAGTAATTAAAACTGATTATAGGAAAAAGTGCTTGATTTAATCAAGCACTTTTTTTATTTTATGATGTTTTAAATATTCAAAAATGATACATTTGTTAACTATATATTTAATTTAAAACCAATCATTATTTAACCGTTTTTTTTATGAAGATAAAAACAAAATTTGCTTTATGTGTCTTATCAGCACTATTTGTGATAAGCTGTAACAAAAAAGAAGTACAGTTTGAAGATCCATTAATTACCAATAGAGATACAACTAAAGTTCCAGGAGATGATTTTTTCAATTATGCTAATGGTTCTTGGTTTAAAAAGCATCCAATTCCGAGTAGCGAGAGTAGTAATGGTATTTTTAGAACTATAGGAGATACGATTAATGCGCAAATCAAAGACATTTGTGAAAAATCAGCTAATAATAAAGATGCTGAAAAAGGTAGTAATGAACAAAAAATAGGAGACTTTTATGCTTCTGGAATGGATACGACTACCATTGAAAAGTTAGGTACAAAACCCTTGAAGGATACATTTACTAAAATTGAAGCGATTAAAGATGTTCCATCTTTAATGAATACTATTGGTTTTCTTCATACTCTTGGTGCTGGGCCAGCTTTCTCTTTTTATGTTGGTCAAGATGATAAAATAAGTTCCAAAAATGCACTTTTTTTCGGTCAAGGTGGTTTAGGATTGGGCCAGCAAGAATATTATTTTAATACCGATGCTGAAACCGTAAATATCCGAAATGAATATCTAAAACATATTCAAGCTATAATGAAGCTTTCGGGTGCAGAGGCTAAACTGGCACAAAGCGATGCTATTTCTATAATGAAATTAGAAACCGATTTGGCTAGAAATTCTAGAAAATTGGAAGTGCTTCGTGATCCTATAAAAAATTACAATAAAATGACTTTAACGCAGTTTAAGGCATTAACACCTTCTATAGCTTGGGAAAATGTATTGCCACAATTAGGCATTGCAAAAGCAGATACTGTAATTGTAGGTCAGCCAGAGTTTTTTAAAGGATTAAATAAAATTGTCTCTTCATATTCAATCGAAGATTGGAAAACTTATTTAAAATGGGACTTTGTGAACACTTATGCTTCTTATTTGAATAAAGCAATAGAAAAGCAAAACTTTTATTTCTACTCAACTGTAATGAATGGAGTAAAAGAACAAAAGCCAAGATGGAAAAGAATTGTTGAACAAACTGATGGTTCTTTGGGAGAATTAATAGGTCAAGTTTATGTTAAAGATTATTTGCCAAAAGGTTCTAAGGAAAAACTCTTAGAAATCGGGAATAATATTAGAGAAGTATATGCAGAACGCATAAAGAAGTTAGATTGGATGAGTGAGGAGACTAAGAAAAAAGCACTTTATAAGTTGAGTAAAATTGTGATGAAAGTTGGTTATCCGGATAAATGGAAAGATATGAGCATTGTTTCAATTAATAGAAATATGTATTGTTCTAATGTCATGGCAGTTAATAAATGGGCTTATAACGATATGATTAATAAATACGGTAATCCTGTTGATAGAGCAGAGTGGGGAATGTTTCCACAAACCTATAATGCCTATTATAATCCAAGTAATAATGAAATATGTGTGCCAGCATGTAATATTATAGTGCCAGGTTTTGAAGGAAGAATGCCTGATGATGCTATTTTATATGGTATTATTGGTGGCTCTACTTTTGGTCATGAAATAACCCATGGATTTGATGATCAAGGAAGTCAATATGATGATCAAGGAAATCTAAAAAATTGGTGGACTGAAGAAGACAAAACTAAGTTTAATCAAAAAACGAAAGCTATTGTGGCACAATTTAGCAAATTCGAACCGCTTAAAGGTAAGTTTGTTAATGGTGATGCTACTCAAGGAGAAAATATAGCAGATCTTGGTGGAGTAGTTATGGGGTTTGAAGCATTCAAAAAAACAGCGCAATATAAAAATAAAGTAAAAATTAGTGGTTTAACGCCTGAGCAAAGATACTTTTTGGCATATGGTTATGCATGGATGGTTCAAGCTAAAGACGAATCATTGGCACGTCAAATCATATCTGATGTGCATTCACCAGCGCAGTTTAGGATCAATGGTCCATTAATGAATATCACTGAATTCTATAAAACATTCAATGTAAAACCAGGAAACAAAATGTATTTGGACGAAAAAGACAGAGTAGTAATTTGGTAAAATTAAAATCCCTATCTATAAGATAGGGATTTTTTTATTTCTTTGTTATAGCCTCTTCGTAGCGTTCGGAAACTTTTTTCCAATTGATGATTTTGAAGAAATTTTCTATATATCTTTTACGTTTGTATTGGTAATCTAAATAATAAGCGTGTTCCCAAACATCCAAGTTTAAAAGAGGTATGCCCGGAACCGTTTGTTTTGGCATTAAAGGATTGTCTTGATTAGGTGTACTAGTAACTTGAAGTTTTCCTGTTTTATCTAAAACAAGCCATGCCCAACCTGAGCCAAATTGTTTTTCTGCTGCATCTGAAAATTGGGATTTAAATTCTTCAAAACTTCCAAAATCTTTAGTAATTACAGATGCTAAAGTATCTTTTAGCTGTCCACCAGCTTTAGGTCCTAAACCTTCCCAAAAGAAGCCATGATTATAATAGCCACCCGCATTATTTTTCAAATCTGCATTGGTTCCATCAGCTTTTTTTAAAATATCTTCAATAGTTAAATTGGTTAGAGTAGCATCTGCTGCAACTAATTTATTGAGGTTGTTGGTATAGGTTAAATAATGTTTAGAGTAATGAACTTCCATCGTTAATATATCAATACTAGGTTCAAGTTCATTATATTGATAAGGTAATTTCATCAAAGCGAATTGACCTTCATCTGCAGTAACATCGTCGGGTTGACCAATTGTTATTTTTTCTTCTGATGATGGCAAAGGAACTTCTACTACTTCGGTAAGTTTTTTTCTTTTACAAGAAGGTAAGATAAATAATGAGGTGAAGCATATTAGCATTAAAATAATCTTTTTACTCACTATAAATAAGTTTGTTTTTGATTTGTGTTTTATTATTTGCAATTTCATATCTATTTATTTTTATTGGCTATAGCATGAATTGCTTCAATATAAAGTTCTTTAGCTTCTTCAATTGATAAATGGCTAATCTGCATCCAAGCATTGGTTTTAAATGCATTTCTCAAATCAAAATCGGTTGATTGATTGTAATTAATAGTGCCAAAAGTGGCTTGCTTATAATAGGCATACAATCGCAATTGAACATCTTGTGGTAGCGAAGATTGTGACATTTGTGAAGCAATTTCTACAGCTTCTTGAAATCGAATATCTAATGCTGCTTCGTCCATTTCAAATTAAACTTTTGTGGTAAGTACAGTTTGGTTTCCAACAGCATTTTGTTGGAGTTTTACTTCTATTTGAGTTCCCAATGGAAAAAATAAATCTACTCTAGAACCAAATTTGATAAAACCTGCGTCATCACCTTGTCTAACCTGCATTCCTTCTTGGGCATAATTTACTATTCTGCGTGCTAATGCACCTGCGATTTGACGATATAGAATTTCTCCAAACTCGCTACTTTCGATTACAACAGTAGTTCTTTCGTTTTCAGTACTCGCTTTTGGATGCCATGCAACCAAGTATTTCCCGGGATGGTATTTGCTGTATTTTATTTTTCCGCTAACGGCATAACGTGTTACATGAACATTTATTGGAGACATAAAAATGGACACTTGTAAACGTTTGTCTTTAAAATACTCTTCTTCGTATACTTCTTCAATAACTACTACTTTTCCGTCAACAGGAGCAAGCACGGTTCTAGTATTTGGATTTATTTTCCTATTTGGATTTCTGAAAAATTGCAAAATTAATAGCAATAAAACTAAGGTTATGATTTGAATGGTTTTTTCTAACCAAAGTAGGGAAGTAAGTTTGTGTGATAATAGAAAAATTACAACTGTAGCACTTGTTGCAATTAAAATAATTTTTCCGCCTTCTTTATGAAACATAATATAAAATTTGATAAAACAAATATACGATTGGTGCCACAAATATAATACTATCTAGGCGATCTAGGATACCACCATGACCAGGCATTATATTTCCACTGTCTTTTACACAAGCAATTCTTTTAAATTTAGATTCTATTAGATCTCCTATTGACCCAAATATACCCACAATTAGAGCTATTGTTATCCAGATAGCTATCGATTTTTGACTAAATTCAGGATTTGCTCTTATGTAAAACTTTGATATTAAAAATGCAGCAATGTTAGCAAAAATAATTCCGCCTAAAAAGCCTTCTATTGTTTTTTTGGGAGAAACTCGTTCAAATAATTTGTGTCTTCCAATAGATTTTCCGACTAGATAAGCAAAAGTGTCATTTGTCCAAATAAGTATAAAGACACTAATAATTATTTTTGGGTTATAGCTGTTCTCGCCATATGAAATCTTGGTTATAAATACAAAAGGAAGAATTATATATCCAAGCAGATAAAGATATTTAGACGAAATAGTGATAGATTGAATTTTATCATTAAAAAGAAATAGAATTGCTTTTATAAAAACTATTATAGTAATAATTAATAATGCTGCGTTGAGAATACTTGTAATGGACAATAAATTGATTCTATATCCAAAACTGTCGATTAAGTAGTTCTGTGTCTCTTTTGAGTAAAAACAAATCAGGGTTATTAAACTGTATACACTTATAGCAATAAGTAGAGGAAAAGTTTTATTTAACAGCATCAGGTTGCAATATTCAAAAACAGCAATAATGAGGAAAACTCCAAAAATTAAAAGGAAACTTTCGGTTGAGAACAGAATTGACGAAAGTAGCAAAAGAATATAGATTGCTCCTGAAATTAGTCTCTTTAAAGTTTCGTTCATTTTATAAATCTTCTAGCAGCAGCAGATATAAATTCTTTGCAGTGCTTCCGTATTGAAGAAAATCCTCGTCTTTAGCTTTTTCAAAATATTTTATGGTAGTAATATTTGTTGGATAGTCTTTGTCATATTTCTTTTTAATAACTCGAAGACCATCGCTTTTTGCTTCTAAAATCTGACTTGTAGTTGCCAATATAATGATATTGTTAGGCAAATCATTTGGCTTATTTTGTTTGATTTGATTGGATGAAAAAAGTACCGAACCTTCATCTGCGATTAAGTTCTCACAGCTAGCAAACAAAAACATAGGGTTTGCCGGTTTATCATAAATCAGTTTATTTTCATCTAATAAACTGAAAAGTTTGGGCTCATAACATAAAGCTTCACATTCGAACCAATCATTTTCTTCTAAAATATTTAGAAATTGATCTTTTACCTCGTTTAAGTTTTCACAATATAAAAACTTACCACCATTTTTTTTGAAATTATAAGTAAACTTTTCATCCACAGGGAGCAATGAAAAGCTAGAAGGTGCATTGTTGAATTCGCTTTGACTTTCTTCGTCAGAGGCATCATTTCCGGCGCCAAAAAATTTTCTGAAAAGACTCATGCTTATTAAGGTATAATCTAGGTTCTAAATTGAAATCCTTCAAAGATAAAAAAATCTTAATTCAAAAGTAAGTTTTGAATTAAGATTTTAAAAAAATGTTAAAAAACCAATTTTTTATTCAGATTCTTTTTCTTCAGTATGGATTTCGTAAGGTCTTTTACCAAAAATGGTTTCCAAGTCATCTTTAAAGATAACTTCTTTTTCAATCAAAATATTAGCTAATTGTTCTAATTTATCTTTGTTTTCCTCTAATATTTTTATAGCTCTTTGATATTCGGTCTCAATTAAAGTCGAAATTTCTTGGTCTATAACTAATGCGGTTTCTTCGGAATAAGGTTTAGAAAAATTATACTCATTTTGACCTGATGAATCATAGTAAGTGATATTACCCAACTTATCATTTAATCCATAAATAGTAACCATGGCTCGTGCTTGTTTGGTTACTTTTTCTAAATCGCTTAATGCACCGGTTGAGATTTTGTTAAACATTACTTTTTCAGCGGCTCTTCCGCCCATTGTAGCACACATTTCATCTAACATTTGTTCAGGACGAACAATTAATCGTTCTTCGGGTAAATACCATGCAGCTCCTAAACTTTGTCCTCTCGGAACTATTGTTACTTTTACTAAAGGCGCAGCATGTTCTAACATCCAACTAACTGTTGCATGTCCGGCTTCATGCACTGCAATGGCTCGTTTTTCTTCGGGAGTTACAATTTTATTTTTCTTTTCTAAACCACCAACAATTCGGTCCACTGCATCTAAAAAGTCTTGTTTATCTACTGCAGTTTTATTATTTCTTGCGGCTATTAATGCTGCTTCATTACAAACGTTTGCAATATCTGCTCCCGAAAAACCAGGTGTTTGTTTGGCTAAAAAGTCGGTGTCTAATCCTTCTGCTTTTTTAAGTGGCGCAAGGTGTACTTCAAAGATTTCTTTTCGTTCTCGGATGTCTGGCAAGTCAACATAAATTTGTCTATCGAATCGACCTGCGCGAAGTAATGCTTTGTCTAATACATCAGCTCTATTGGTTGCTGCAATTACAATAACATGAGTGTTGGTTCCAAAACCATCCATTTCTGTTAGTAATTGATTTAAGGTGTTTTCGCGTTCATCATTACCACCTGTAATGTTACTTTTTCCTCTTGCTCTACCTACGGCATCAATTTCATCAATAAAAATTATAGATGGTGCTTTGTCTTTGGCTTGTTTGAATAAATCTCTGACACGAGAAGCACCAACACCTACAAACATTTCAACAAAATCGGAACCAGATAAAGAGAAGAAAGGTACTTTAGCTTCACCTGCTACAGCTTTGGCCAATAATGTTTTACCCGTTCCTGGAGGTCCAACAAGAAGTGCTCCTTTTGGTATTTTTCCTCCTAAAACTGTATATTTTTCTGGTGTTTTAAGAAATTCGACAATTTCTTGAATCTCCTCTTTGGCACCTTCTAATCCAGCGACATCTTTAAAAGTGGTTTTAACCTCTGTTTTTTCGTCAAAAAGTTTGGCTCTCGATTTTCCAATATTAAAGATTTGACCTCCACCACCACCAGCGCCACCAGACATTCTTCGCATAATTAACACCCAAAGACCAATAATAATAATAAAAGGTAATAAGGTTATCAATAGTTCAGACCAATTGCTTTTTGCCTTAAAATCGAAATCTTTTATTTTTCCTTCATTCTTGGCTTTTTCAATATTGTTTTGAAAAACTTCATCGTTACCAATGTCAAATGTATAGTGCGGACCTTTATTTACATTCCCTAACATATCTTTTGCAACTTTTGCATTTGATTTGTCTTTCAAAGCCGCTTTGGTTAAAAAAGCTTCGCCTTCCGTTTTGTTGTAAATGATTACTTTTTCAATTTGACCTTTATTTAAAAACTCATTAAATTTTGAGTAAGATATTTTGGTTGTGTCTTGAAAACTCGATCCGCCAAAGTAATTAAGTGCTATAAATCCAGCAATTACAATAACATAAATTAACCACGGACTTATTTTGAAATTGTTAGGTTTTTTTTCGTTAGCCATTTTTTATTCTATGAACTATATTTAATATTTATTTTGTATGGTAGTAATTTTGGCATCTCCCCAAAGCCCTTCGATATTATAGAAATCACGAATTTGTTTCTGGAAAACGTGTACAACAATGTTAACATAATCCATTAAAACCCATTCGGCATTATCGGTACCTTCAACATGCCATGGTTTGTCTTTTAATTCCTTAGATACTAATTTTTGGATAGAGTTAACAATCGCGTTAACTTGTGTGTTAGAATTTCCGTTACAAATGATAAAATAGTCGCAAACTGCAGTATCTATTTCTCTCAAATCTAGAATATCAATATCATTTCCTTTTACTTCTTCTATTCCTTTTATGATGTTGGCCAAAAGAACATCTGAGTTTACTGCTTTCTTCGTCATTTATTATTTATGTATGTTTTGCAAATGTATTACATTTTGTCTTTATTTTTGCTTAACAAAACTTTAAAATTCATTAATATTTTCCATTCTCTTATGCCAATAATCAAACTCGATGCCATAGATTCTACAAATGAATATTTGAAACGATTATCTAAAAAAGCTAACATCGAAGATTATGCTATAGTTGTAGCAAATGAGCAAACTAATGGTAAAGGGCAGATGGGTGCAAAGTGGGTTTCTGAAAAAGGTAAAAACTTAACTATGAGTATTTTATTGAAGGATGTACCCATAAAAAAAGAGGGTATGTTTACTTTAAATATCTTAGTGGCACTTTCGGTTTCAAAGGTGCTTAAAAATTTACAAGTTCCCAATGTTACCATAAAATGGCCGAACGACATTATGTCAGACTCTAAAAAAGTGGCAGGTATTTTAATTGAAAATTCTTTTAGGATTGAAGGAACTTTTACAACAGTTATTGGAATTGGACTCAATTTAAACCAAACAGATTTTGATTTATTACCACAAGCAACTTCTTTGAAATGCATAACAGGAATTATTTATGATGTTGAAGAGACAGCATTACAAATTAGAGATTCATTAATAAGAAACACGCAATTTTTAAATCAAAATGTAAATTTGCTTTGGGAAGAATACCATGTAAATCTATATAAAAGAAACTATCCATCACCTTTTGAAACGAAAGAAGGCACTCGTTTTATGGGAATAATTCAAAAAGTTAATAATGAAGGTAAACTAGAAGTTCTTCAGGAAGATGATAATATTCATCAATATGAAGTAAAAGAAATAAAAATGCTTTACTAGCGTTTTAAGGTAATGGCAAATCCGTCAGCTATAGATTGATCAATTACAAGATATTCATTATCAACTGAATAACATCCAAAAATACTGCCATCAATTTCAATACTTTCCCCACAAGGTGAATCGGGATTGTTTATAAATTGATAATTATAAACTCCAGTTTCTAAAACATCCCACAAGTTTGAATCAGTATTATTATTTACTACAGTTACAGTCTGGGTGATAGAGTTAAAATCCCAAGTGATTATACCATAAGTAAAATTATTGTTGATGCCAGCAAAGGTACCTGTAACATTCACTAATTTCCAACGTCCTTCAACCGAATTTTTGTTTGTAAAGTTGTTATCATTGCTGCAACTTGATAAAGTTACATTAATAAAAATAAAAGTGGCAAAAAGGAACTTTTTCATTGATTTTGTTTTTTGAACTTCATGTTTTTTGTATATAAAGGTTGCGTTTTTTGTAAATATAAATAATGCTTAAATAAAAATACTAAAATGGTATTCATTTCTTTTTGGTTTGAATGTAATTAATTACTTTTGTGCCACTTTAAAAGTAATAAAAACTTCATTATGAATATACACGAATATCAAGGAAAAGAAATTTTAGCAAAATATGGTGTACGCGTACAACGTGGTATTGTTGCCAATAGTCCTGTAGAAGCACTAGCTGCAGCAAAACAATTGACTTCAGAAACTGGAACAAGCTGGTACGTAATTAAAGCCCAAATTCATGCTGGTGGAAGAGGAAAAGGAGGCGGTGTTAAGTTGGCTAAAAACTTAGAACAAGTAACTGAAATTTCAGAACAAATTATTGGAATGCAATTAATCACCCCGCAAACTCCTCCAGAAGGAAAAACGGTTCATAAAGTATTAATTGCAGAAGATGTATATTATCCTGGTGAAAGTGAAACGTCTGAGTTTTACATGTCTGTTCTTTTAAATAGAGCAAAAGGTAGAAATATGATTATGTATTCTACAGAAGGAGGAATGGATATTGAAGAAGTAGCAGAACATACACCTCATTTAATTTTTACCGAAGAAATTGATCCTACTGTAGGCTTACAAGGTTTTCAAGCTAGAAGAATTGCTTTTAACTTAGGGCTTTCTGGAAATGCATTCAAAGAAATGGTAAAGTTTGTAGATTCTTTATACAATGCTTATATTGGTTCTGATGCCTCAATGTTTGAAATCAATCCCGTTTTAAAAACTTCGGATAATAAAATTATGGCAGTAGACGCCAAAGTTAATATTGATGATAATGCATTATACCGTCAGCCAAAATATGCCGACATGCGTGATATTCGTGAAGAAAATCCAATCGAAGTTGAAGCAAAAGAGGCAGGGTTAAATTATGTTGACTTAGACGGCACTGTTGGTTGTATGGTTAACGGAGCAGGTTTAGCTATGGCAACTATGGATTTGATTAAATATGCAGGTTTTGAACCAGCAAATTTTTTGGATGTAGGTGGAACGGCTGATGCAAAACGTGTTGAGTTAGCTTTTAGAATTATTTTAAAGGATCCTAATGTAAAAGCTATTTTGATTAATATTTTCGGCGGAATTGTTCGTTGTGATAGAGTAGCGCAAGGTGTAGTTGATGCCTATAAAAATATGGGTGATGCTATTAAAGTACCAATAATTGTTCGTCTTCAAGGAACTAATGCAGAAATTGCTAAAGAATTAATTGACAATTCTGGGATGCCTATTTTATCAGCAGTTCAATTTCAAGAAGCGGCAGACCAAGTCAAAGCAGCTTTATCTTAACATTGAATTGCAATATAGAATGTGAATCCTGAGTGAGAACTCGGGATTTTTTATTATTTTTCGACTTTATTTCTAGTAACAATATATATGCATACAAGTACTTTTTCAACTAAAAGAATCAATATCTTCATTGTCTTGATTTCAACATTGTTGATGTTTATTGTTCTTAATCTTCCCTTCAAGGCAAAACCTTTTGGAGATGATACTTTTCATGTAGAATCTAAAAATTTAGCTCGTTATCTTAAGGGTACAGTTACCTTTGATAAAGTTACAATTACCAAAGCACCGGGGCCAATTATTTTTTATACTCCCGCTTATTTTATAGCTTCTTCAAAAGCAACAGACAATCAGCTTTGGGTCTATGCAACAGTATTTACTTTTATAATTGTAACCATAAGTTTATTATTAATTTTTAAAATAGCTTGTTCTTTGTTTTCAAAAGAAGTTGGTCTACTTACTATTGGACTCTTTTTTATTTTTCCAATACATTGCTATTATTCGCTCGGAATTTTAGCAGAAGTTCCCGCCTTTTTTTCTTTGACAGTAGCGCTTTATGGGTGGTCAATAGTATTCCATAATCCAAATAAAAAAATAGGTTGGATTTTTTTAACCATAGGTTTATGGTTTTTAATTTTAAATAGACCAAACACTATGCTGATACTTGGTTTGGGATTTTTAATTATTGGTTATTCTTTTTATAGGAGAAAAGAATTCTTTACAACCTATGGAAAAAAATTAGTGTTAACTTTTAGTTGTGTTGGGTTACTAGGTTTTGGAGTTTTACAATTAGCTAAAGTAATCACAGGGACTAAATCGAATGAAAATCAAGAAGGGTTGTTTTATTATGTTGCCCATATTGGAAGGTTTCAGTTTAGAGAAGAACCAACCGATTTTCGTTTTTGGGATAATGATAATAGAGCCGATAGTAAAGACTATCAAAACTGGGGTAAAAGTGGAAAAGAACTTAATTCAATTATGGAAATAAGCCATCGTTCATCTAACGAGGTTTACAAAGAATTTTTGATAAACGATGCACTCGAACATCCATTTTTATTTACGAGACAGTTTTTTGTAAAATGTTTTTACGGACACGTATATTTTATAAATAGCGTTCAGCCAAAAGATTTTCATCTTGGTCCAATCCGAGGAACAACAGCCTATTGGTTATTTATGTTACTTATAAATTGTGTTAATATTCTATTGCTGTTAGGGGCTTTTATTTTTTTTATTAAAGAGAAGAATCTCTTAAATTATTGGTTGTTTTGGGCCGTAATTGTAAGCTTGTTAATTTTTCACGGTTTAACGTATATGGAACCTCGTTATTTGTTTCCGTCAAGAGTTGCTTTATATTTAATGAGTGCAGCTGGTTTATATCGAATACAATGGGTAAGGAATAAAGTCGATTTTGTGGCTAAATTTGTTTTTCCAAACAATCCAAAAACTAACTAAAGTAAGCTAGTCAAAAACCTATCGTTTGGATAGTTCATCCTTTTATTTTGCGGAATTTCTATTGAATGGAACATCAAGGTAACCAATACTTTAGAGTCAGTACATTTAAAAAATTGGATAGTTGAAAGTAATCTAGTAGTTTTAGAAAATAAATTAGTAAAGGTTTTGCGTTTTCAATTTGGAATAATTTTATCCTATATTGTTTAGAGAGTTTCAGAGTTTTTTATAATATTACTCAAATATTCATATCTCGACAAGTTTATTTATGAACTACTGATTACAAATTTCCTCTGTAATTTTTATCATAAAATTAACGAAAACGTTGTCTTAATTCTTTTTTATTTCGTTTTCAATTCGTTAATTTTGTCGAATTAATGATATTATTAAGATTTATTCCCTTTTATACAAATGTCAAAAACTGCACTATTAGAATACGATGGTAAAAAGTATGAGTTTCCTGTAATCATAGGAAGTGAAAATGAACCCGCAATCGACATTCAAAAACTACGAGATTTAACAGGAGCAATAACCCTCGATCCAGGTTATAAGAACTCGGGTTCCTGTAAAAGTGATATTACTTTTTTAGATGGTGAAGAAGGTATCCTTCGTTACCGAGGATATGCCATCGAAGATTTAGCCGAAAAAGCTGATTTTCTAGAAGTTGCCTATTTGGTAATTTTTGGGGAATTACCAACCCAAGAAGAGTTGTCTCAATTTGAAACAGACATTAGAAAATACACTTTAGTAAACGAAGAAATGAAAAACATCATTGATGGTTTTCCTAAAACGGCTCATCCGATGGGTGTTTTGTCTGCGCTTACAAGTGCATTAACAGCTTTTAATCCAAAAGTTGTTAATGTTGAAAATGAAAAAGAAATGTATGAAGCCGTTTGCAAAACCATGGGTAAATTTTTGGTCATTGCTACTTGGACTTACAGAAAAATGATGGGTTATCCTTTAAACTATTATGATAATACGATCGGATACGTTGATAATTTTATGCAATTAATGTTTAAATTACCAACAGGACCTTATGCGTCAAATCCTGTAGTCATTGATGCTTTAGATAAATTATTTATTCTTCATGCAGATCATGAACAAAATTGTTCTACGTCTACCGTTAGAATTGTTGGGTCTTCGCATGCTGGTTTATTTGCATCTATTTCTGCTGGCGTTTCAGCACTTTGGGGACCATTGCATGGTGGTGCTAACCAAGCAGTTCTAGAAATGCTTGAGGAAATTCAAAAAGATGGTGGAGATGCAGCAAAATATATGGCAAAAGCCAAAGACAAAGAGGATCCATTCCGTTTAATGGGATTTGGTCATAGAGTTTATAAAAACTTCGATCCAAGAGCCAGAATTATTAAAAAAGCAGCTGACGAAGTTTTAAGAACTTTGGGTGTAGATGATCCAATATTAAATATCGCTAAGGAATTGGAAGCAGCAGCACTAGTTGACGAATATTTTGTATCTAGAAAATTATATCCAAATGTAGATTTCTATTCAGGTATAATATATAGAGCATTGGGAATTCCAACAGACATGTTTACCGTAATGTTTGCTATTGGACGTTTGCCAGGATGGATTGCACAATGGAAAGAAATGCGTATAAACAAAGAACCAATCGGAAGGCCAAGACAAGTATATACTGGTTATCCTTTGAGAGATTTTAAACCAAAAGATAAAAGATAATAATTATTATTCTTTTTTAGAACTCCTTACGTTTTGTAAGGAGTTTTTTTTTGTTAGTTAATGAGATTTATACTTTTTATTTTTTTGTAAGATATTTTACCTTAGTATTTATTAAAAAGTGTATTTTATCGATAATATATGTATTTTATAGAATTATCTAAACAAACATTTTATATTTGAGATGTCAAAGTATCAGAACAAAAATCAAATAATAAATGAGTTTTTTAATTGATTTTTTAATTTAAATGTATTGTTATGAAAATGAAAACTACCTACTTTTTTGCAATCGTAACCCTGTTTGGAATCTCTCTAACTTCTTTTGCTCAAGTTAATAATAGTTTTTTTGGGGAAAATGCAGGAATCAATAACACCGGAAATTTTAATTCAGGTTTTGGAAATGGTGCACTTAGTCAAAGTTCTGGTAATAGTAATGTAGCTGTAGGAATTGAAGCACTTCAAAATTCTAAAGGTGGATTTAACTGTGCCATTGGTAATGAAGCTCTTTTTTATAATCTAGAAGGCGAATTAAATGTTGCCATAGGAACAAGGGCTCTCTATAAAAATAGTACAGGTTCTAGAAATGTTGCTATCGGACACAGAACATTACAAGACAATCAAGCTGGTAGCGATAATACAGCAATCGGTTATGCTTCATTATTATTCAATTCAGGTAGTAATAATGTTGCCCTAGGGTCTTATACTCCTAGAAATTTAATAACGGGTGATAATAATATTTTTATAGGTACAGAAACAGCAATTAACCTACTTAATGGTAGTAATAACATTATTGTAGGTAATCGAGTAGCATTAAATAGAGCTCCTTCTTCTCCATTATTGGCTGGAAGTGATACGAACAGATCCGTAATTATTGCTGACGGTACTGGTTCTCAGAGAATTTTTATCTCTAGAAATGGAAATACTGGGATTGGCTTAGGGAATAATGTAATTCCAGCAAATAGATTAGATATAAAAGGCGGTGTTGTAATTGGTAGAACTTTTACACCCGATGGAATAAACCAAGGAGAGATTGCTCCAACAAGTGGAATGCTAGTAGAAGGAAATGTAGGGATAGGCACAGTATCTCCGAACAATAAAGTTGAAATCACACATGGTATAAATGGAAATTCGGGTCTACGATTTACCAATCTTAATAGCAGTTTTGCCGGTGTATCTGTTCAGTCGGAAAATAAATTTTTGAGTGTAAATGCTTCTGGTGATGTAGTATTACAAAAAGTTTCAAATGCCGTTGAGTCTAATGAATTAGTTTCAAATGCTAACCTAATGACTAGCAATGTTAATGGAATAGTAGCTTCTGCAACTATAGTTAACTCAATTGCCAATGTTATAAACTCCAATAATCAATTAATAACAAGTGTTAATGGAGTTCAAAGTGCTCCTGTTAATTTACCAGCTCAAGTATCTCAAACTCTTTCACAAACAGGAAATACTATAACATTATCTAATAATGGTGGTTCCTTCACATTGCCAACATTTACGGACACTGATACCGATGCACAATCCTTAAATTTAACCGGTAATACTTTATCTATTTCAAATGGAAACAGTGTAACACTTCCGGCGCAAGTTCCACAAACTATTTCACAATTGGGGAATACGATAACGCTTTCCAATAATGGTGGTTCCTTTACATTGCCAACATTTACTGACACCGATACCGATGCGCAATCCTTAAATTTAACTGGAAATACTTTATCTATTTCAAATGGAAATAGTGTAACGCTTCCGGCGCAAGTGCCACAAACTATTTCACAATCGGGGAATACAATAACGCTTTCTAATAATGGCGGTTCCTTTACACTGCCAACGTTTACTGACACAAATACTGATGCTCAATCCCTAAACTTAACTGGCAATACATTATCTATTTCAAATGGAAATAGTGTAACGCTTCCAACCTATACAGATATTCCACAAACACTATCACAATCGGGTAACACTGTTACTTTATCAAATAACGGAGGTTCCTTTACACTGCCAACGTTTACTCAAATACCTCAAACACTTTCACAATCGGGTAATACGATTACACTTTCAAACAATGGAGGTTCATTTTCGCTTCCAACGACTAGTGTGGTAGCAGGAAATAATATTACAGTTACTGGTAATGGTTCAACAGCAACACCGTTTCTGATAAGTTCTATAGACAAGAGTATATATGCTGATAATGGTACTATAGATCAGTCGACAACCATTAATAATAACAGAATTGTTTATATGAATAATAGCAATATCTGGTTTAATGGTTCAAGCGGTGAATCCAATGGGAAAATTTATATTGGTTCAAATGCTTCGTATCCAAACGCAACGGGTAATTACAAATTATTTGTTGAAGGCGGAATTTTAACAGAAAAAGTAAAAGTAGCATTACGAAGTACAGCCAACTGGGCAGATTATGTTTTTGAAAAAAATTATGACTTGATGCCTTTAAAAAATGTTGAAGAATACATTAATCAGCACCAACATTTACCAGGTATTGATTCAGCCGAAGAGTTATCAAAAAACGGACTAGATTTGGCTGAAATGCAAGCAAAACATATGGCAAAAATTGAAGAATTGACGCTTTACATAATTGAGCAAAATAAAGCAATTGAAAAAAACAACAAAGACATTCTTGAATTAAAGAAACTAGTAAATACATTAACTTCAAACGAAGATTGAGATGAAAAATATAGTAAAAACAATTATAGTTTGTGCTATTTGTTTTCATTCAAACAACCTATCAGCACAACTTAACGAGTATTTGAATTCTGAGAAAAGTAGAATTTCAAACGCCAATCAAATCGAAAATGAAATTAAAAGTTTCATTGCTGACAACAGTAACAACTATCAATTATCTCAAGAAATTACAAATGAGTTAATTGAACATCTTCGACTGGAAGAAGAATTTACCAATGAAGAGCTTCAGAATGCTATTGCCAATGCCAAAGTGGTTGAATTAAGAAAACTATTTTTTATTCAAAATCCAGATAAAAAAGAAAGTTACTTTGCAAGAGCAATACCTGAAACAATGCAACAAGATTGTGTTAATGGTGATTTTGAAAGTGGTACTGCTGGCTATTCCTTTTGGTCTGACCCACATCCGCAACCTGCCTCTGGTGAAGCATTCTTTTTATCTTGTGCGACTCCAACAGTGTTAAGTGCTTCAAATGTAGTTACACCTGTTGTAAACAATTGGAATGGTACTGTTACCTATATAGACCAATCAAGTCCTGGTTTTCAACAATTTGATCCTGTATTAGCAGGTTTGGGTGTTAATGTACCTACCTTATATTCTGGGGGCGGAAAAAAATGTATCAAGTTAAACAACCAACAAGGTTATGGCTCATCTGATCAAACAACCGTTTCGCGTTATTTTCCCAATATTAATCAAGCTACTATTGATTTCAATTTTTCATTAGTAATGGATAATAAACCAGCACACGGTCAACCAATACAGCCATTTTTTAGAGCTAGAGCTTATGATCAATTCAATAATATTGTAGATGAGTTTTGTATTATTGCTAATCCAGATAATTGTTTGTTTAACGTAATTTATGTAAATGATAGAAGAAGAGTGCTTTATACAGGGTGGATTTGTGCACGATTAAATGTAGGTGAAATTTTGAATCAACCAGGAAGAATTGAATTTACAGTTAGCGATTGTCAACCTTCAGCTCATTTTGGAACAGTTTATATCGATAACATTTGTGGAACAGTATGTGCCAATCCTCAATTAGGAGCTTTAAATATTGACCCTGCCAATATCAATTGTCCGGATTTAATTGGAAATACTCCAATTCAGGTTTGTGGTACCTATCAACCACCAGTCAATGCATCTTTAAGTACGATGACTCTTGATATTACGCAAAATGGAACTGTCATTGGAACTATAAACGCACCTTCACAACTCACCGCTACAACATTTTGTTTTACCGTTTTGCCTAGTATGTTTGGGGCCAATCCGAATGGAGATTTTGAGTTTCAGATAGATGCTAATTTTAATGTTCGATGTCCTGCAGGAAATTTTTATTACACAGTTTCCGATAATTCATCGAATATTGGACCCGATGTTACCTTTATTAATTGTTGCCAACCCATATTGACATTAGTGTCACCTGCTGACGATATTAATAATTTGGCCGCAACACCTCTGAAAGAGAAGGAACGATCCAATTGGATTAAAGCTGCCAATATTGTCTCAGTTGGTGATAATCTATTGGGAAATGGAGTAGTATATCATGCTGAAAATTATGTCGAATTAAATCCTGGTTTTGAAGCTTTGTTAGGTTCGCAGTTTGCAGCCTACCCAGAAGGTTGTACGGCCAATTATGTTTATAGACCTTCTTCTCAAAGTGCAACGGTGATTGAACCAACTGAAGTAGATGAAACGGTTAACTTAATACGCTTAACAAAGGATTTTGCCATTGTTCCTAATCCATCAAGTAGTATCATTGAAATTATAATGAATGACGCTAAGTTCAATAGAGTAAGCGTAACTACCATTGACGGTAAAGTTGTGGACGAGAAAAATACTGAGAAAACAGAAAAAACCCAAATGGATGTAAGTCGTTACGCCAACGGAATCTATATCATTAATGTCACCTCAGACGATGGAAAACTTTACACCAAAAAGTTAATTAAAAATTAGTTTAGTTAAGTTAATAGTTTTTAATGAAAGAAAGCTTCTCCTAATCGGGAAGCTTTTTTATCTTTGCCAACTCGCCAAAAGTAAATTTATGTTACCAATACATCTTAAAAACGAAACCTCACGATTAAGAGCAGTGGTTCTCGGATCGGCTCTCAATAATGGACCAACGCCCAAAGCCGATGAAGCCTATGACCCAAAATCACTAGAACACATTCTTGCCGGAACTTATCCTATTGAAGAAGATATGGTCAATGAAATGGAAGCTTTTAACAAAGTGTTTCAAAAGTATGAGGTAAAAGTATTTCGCCCTCAAATGATCGAAAATTATAATCAAATTTTTACCCGTGATATTGGTTTTGTGATAGATGATGTTTTTATCAAAGCAAATATTCTTCCCGATAGAGAACGAGAATTAGACGCCATTCAATATGTGATAGACCAAATCAATCCTGCCAAAGTTGTCCGTCCACCCGAAGATGTTCATATAGAAGGTGGCGATGTGATGCTTTGGAACGACTATATTTTTATCGGAACCTATAAAGGTTCGGATTATAAAGACTACATAACTGCACGAACCAATATGGCAGGAGTAAACTATATTAAGCAATTATTCCCGGACAAAATTGTAAAAGAGTTTGATTTGGTAAAATCAAAACTAGAAGCTCGCGACAATGCTTTGCATCTTGATTGTTGCTTTCAACCGGTTGGAAAAAACAAAGGAATCATTTATAAAAGTGGCTTCCGTGAAGAAGCCGATTATGTTTTTTTAGTAAACTTATTTGGCAAAGAAAACTTATTTCATATTACGCGTGACGAAATGTATCATATGAATTCAAATGTTTTTTCTATAGATGATAACGTCGTCGTATCGGAGCAAAACTTCACGCGTTTAAATAGTTGGCTTCGAGACAACGGATTTATTGTAGAAGAAATTCCGTATGCCGAAATCGCTAAGCAAGAAGGACTTTTACGCTGCTCAACGCTGCCATTAATTAGAGATTAGTTTTATTTATTCTCCAAATACATTTCACTTCCTAAAGGATTTATCGATTTAGCATCAATGAAATCTCTATTAATTACGCTTGGTACTTGCGGAAGCATTTTTCCACTTCCAATTATTTGGTTGATGGCAGCTTCTAATAAGGGTTCATCAGTAGCACCTAAAATCCCTAAGTTTGCAAAGTTTTCGGGTAAAGAAGTTGTTGGTAATATTCCCGAAGTATAGTCTCCAAATCCATTTTTATCGACAATTTTTAATACAATGGGTTGCATTGCATATTTGTGATTCGGATTTACATTGGTTTTAGCATAAGTAGGTGAATCATATAAAGTGATGGAACCAACATTTTTTCCAGCTGTTTTATCTCCAATTTGAATTACATCGATATACGGTTTCAAACAATTAATGACTAATTCGCTTGCAGAAGCACTAGATTTAGAAGTAAGAATATATACTTTGTTAAGCTGTAAACGGTTTAATCCAGAAACGAATTTATTTTCTAATGAACCGGGATTATTGGCCAAATAAAAAGCTTGCGCTTTAGCATTCCATTGTTGTTTGGCAAATATTTGATTAGTGAATTGACCTGTTATCATACTGGCTAGTTTAGTGGCTGTAGCCACAGAACCACCCGAATTATAACGTAAATCCAAAACTAAATCAGTCACGTTTTGAGAAACAAAAGAACCAAATACCGTATTTAACTGATTGTCAAAACTAGAGTAAAATCCATTATACATTAAATAGCCAATGTTATGAGTTCCTTGAGTGATTACCGTATTTAGTAAAATAGGGTTTTCGGCAAGATTTGTTTTTGTAAGCGTTACAGATTGTCCGTTTGGACTAATAGTCACAACACCGCCCGTTTCGCTATAATTGGCTAAGTTTACGGTATAAGTTGTACTCGATAATAGCGTTCTGTAGTTGTCATTTGTTAGTGGTATGCCATCTATAGCATAAAAAATAGAACCTCGTTGAATATTTTTGGAAGCTGCATCTGAATTTGGAATAATATAACGTACCCAACCAAAAATATTGGTTTGACTTGCATCTGTAAATTTTAATCCATAATCCATACCATTGTTTAATGTATTGCCCGATAACACACCTTCTAAAACGGAATAGTCACTATAAATCACACTGAATCTATCAGTTGAAGATGGAGCGCGAAGTGAATTGAACAAGTCAGTTGGATTGGCATAGGTTTCTAAAAAAGAATTTAAATCTGTCTGTGTTTCAAAACGGTCATCGGCCAAATCAGGAACATCAGCTTGCCATAAATAATATAAATTCATGCCTTTCCAAATAAAATCTTTTATCTCGAGACTTTTTGGAACAGCATTATCATCATTGTCTTCACATCCAGAAAGTAATAATAACAATAATAAAAGTGATGGAATTACAAATTTTTTCATAGCAAAAACATATTTAATAATTGTAAATTTACTAAGTTTTGTTTGATAATTTCATTTTGTTTGTAACAAATAAAAATGTTCATCGTCTTTACTTTAACTTCAATATATCAAATTAGTTTCAATGAATCAAAATGAGTTCATGCTGCTGGTAAATCCTTTTAAGGATAAACTCTTTAGAGTTGCTAAGCGATTACTGGTTAGTACCGAAGAGGCAGAAGATGCCACTCAAGAGGTTTTGGTGAAATTGTGGAATAGAAATCAAACGTTGAATGAATATAAAAGTGTTGAAGCAGTAGCGATGACAATGACTAAAAATTTTTGTTTAGATCAGTTGAAATCGAAACGGGCAAGTACAATGAAAATTGTTCACAATAATTTCACAGATAGTCAAGCCAGTTTGCAACAAAAAGTTGAAGATAGAGACTCTTGGAATTGGGTTGAAAAAATTATGAACGATTTACCCGAACAGCAAAAGCTCATAGTGCAAATGAGAGATATTGAAGAAATGGAGTTTGAAGAAATGAGTGTTGTTTTGGATATGAATGAACAAGCCATTCGTACCGCATTATCAAGAGCAAGAAAAATAATTAGAGAAAAAATGATTAATACCCATCTTTATGGAATTAGATAGAATAGAACAATTACTAGAAAAATACTTCGAAGCCCAAACCAGTATTGCAGAAGAAAAAGAATTAAAAGAGTATTTTTCTTCTTCAGATGTTGCGCAGCATTTGGAACGATACAAACCATTATTTGGGTATACAATTCAAGCAAGGCAAGAACAGTTTAGCGCGATTCTTCCATTAAAAACGAATAAACGCAAAAGTGTAATTTGGATATCTGCAGCAGCATCAGTTATAGTTTTACTTGGGGTGAGTTTATTTACATACAATCATTATAATCAACCAAAATCAAATGATTTAGGAACATTTGATGATCCGGAAATTGCTTATAAAGAAACACAGAAAGCGTTGGCTATGATTTCAGAACATGTCAATATAGGCATCGGAAGTATGAATTATTTAAATGAATATGAACAATCAAAAAACAAAATTTTTAAAAAATAAAAATCAGAAATCATGAGAAAGTTACTTTTTAGTTTAGTATTAGTGTTAAGTGTAAATTCATTTTTTGCACAAAGTGTGTTCGATAAATTTGAAGATCAAGATGGAATAACTGCAGTAGTTGTCAATAAAAAAATGTTTTCGCTTTTGAGCAAAATGGAAGTGAAAGATAAGGAGACACAACAATATGTGAATTTGATAAAAAAGCTCGAAAATTTGAGAGTTTTTGTTACTCAAAGCGATAAGAAATCAGATGAGATGAAAGCAGTGTCTGATAAATATATCAAGTCTTCATCGTTAGAGGAATTAATGAAGATTAACGAAAAAGATAAAAGTGTAAAAATTTATGTTCGATCTGGCTCAAGTGATTCTCAAATTAAAGAAATGATTATGTTTGTTGAAGGTACAGGCAATGAAGAATCTGTTTTAATGTCATTGGTAGGTGATTTTGATTTGAATGAGCTTTCCGTTCTTACGGATAAGATGAATTTGCCTGGCGGTGATACTTTGAAGAAAGCTTCAAAAGGAGCAAAAGGTAAAAAGTAACATCATGAGAATCACTTTTTACATCCTTGCCCTTGTTTTACTAATTTTTTCAAGCTGTAATAATGAACCGTCACTACAAAAATATTTTGTAGAGCATTCAGAAAAGAAAGGTTTTGTGAATATTGATGTTTCTCCAAGCATTATCAATTTAGATAAATCTAAATTAACAGAAAATCAAAAAACAGCATTGGAGTCTTTTGATAAAATGAATGTTTTGGTTTATAAAACGGATGCGTATAATAGAGCAGCATACGATATTGAATGCAAAAAAGTATCCCAAATTTTGAAAGGGAAAGAGTTTCAAGAGTTAATGAAATTTCGTTCTGGCAAAGATGCTGCTTCCGTCAGTTTTGTTGGTGATGAGGATCATATAAATGAGTTCATACTTTTTGCAAAGAATAAAGAAAAGGGTTTCGCAGTGGTTCGAATTTTAGGAAATGATATGAATCCGAATAATATTATGAATATGATTTCACTCTTGAAAAGTGCTACTATTGATATGGAACAATTAAAACCTTTAGAAAGTTTAATGAAGTAACGTTGAGGTTTTATTCCGCTGTGCTCGATACAGTTTGCTGATGTTTCGAGTTTGTTTTATAAAAAATGCCTTGAAAATTTCAAGGCATTTTTTTATTTTTTGAAATATTTAAACGGAACGAATAACATTCCGAAACATTCTCCATCACCTTTGCCAAGATGTTTGTGATGCATTTTGTGCGCTCTTCTAACACCTTTAGCATATAAATTATTAGCATTTCGAAATAATTTAAAACGTTGATGAATGAAAATATCATGCACAATGAAATAAGCTACTCCGTAGGCAAAAATTCCTAAACCTACCGCAATTCCTAATTCAAAAATTCCGTTCTGCCAAAGTAAAAAGCAACCAATACTTACTACTGCATAAAAAATAAAAAAAGCATCATTTCGTTCAAACCAAGAATCGTGGTCTTTTTTGTGATGATCGGCATGTAAAACCCATAAAAATCCGTGCATAATAAATTTGTGGGTAAACCACGCCATAAATTCCATGACACAAAAAGTTAGGATAAAAACAGTAATTTGAAGTGCCATAATATTTTAAATTAAATTTAAGCGATAGTTTACATAACATTTAGCGAGCAAACCAAATTTTTGATAATCTGCAACACGAATTCTAGTATTTTTAATTTCCATAGAAGGTGTCTTTTTTAGTTTTGACAATAATTTTTTATAATAAATAAAGGCCGTATAAACGCCAAACTTTGCTTCTAAAGGTAGTTTTACGATTCCTTCAAATCCTGCTTGAAAATCGGCTTCAATTTCCTTGATGATTTCATTTTTCGAATGTTCATCTAATCGAGACAAATCAGTATTAGGAAAATAGGTTCTATTCAAATCTTCAAAATCTGCTTTTAAATCACGAAGGAAATTTACTTTTTGAAAAGCAGATCCCAATCGCATAGCGGCATGTTCTAACTCATCAAATTTTTGATTATCTCCATCCACAAATACCTTCAAACACATTAGCCCTACCACATCGGCTGAACCATAAATATATTCGTTGTATTCGTCATAGGTTTTGTATTCACTTTTGTGTAAATCTAACTTCATACTCTTCATAAAGGCAGCAATCATGCTTTGTGGTATATTATACTTATGAACAGTATATTGAAAAGAGTTCAGAATAGGGTTTAAGCTGATTTTGTTTTCTAACGCACTATCTAAATCTTTTTCAAACATTTCAAACAGAGCTTCTTTGTTATATTCATGAAAAGTATCAACAATTTCATCTGCAAAACGAACAAATCCATAAATGTTATAAATATCCTGACGAATTTTAGGTGCCAACATTTTTACAGCAGCAGAAAATGAAGTGCTGTAAGATTTAGTAACATTTCGGCTACAATCGAATGATATCGTGTCAAAAATTGATTTCATATAAATTATAAATTTTTCTCAATAAGTTCAGAAACAAGTTTTCCAGAAATTAATGCTGGAGGAACACCTGGTCCAGGAACAGTTAATTGTCCAGTAAAATATAGGTTTTTTACCTTTTTGCTTTTCAATTTTGGTCGTAAAAAAGCAGTTTGCAATAGAGTATTCGCCATGCCATAGGCATTACCTTTATATGAATTATACTCTTTTATGAAATCTTGAACACAAAAAGATTCTTTAAATATAATATTATTTTTTACATCTTGTTGTGTGACTTTTTCAAATCTTGAAATAATTTTTTCAAAATAAAGTGCTCTCAACTCTTCTGTATCTTCAATTCCTGGTGCGATAGGGATTAAAAAAAAGCCATTTTCACAACCGTTTGGAGCTAAATTTTTATTGGTTTTAGAGGTAAAGTTGGCATAAAATAGTGGTTCTTCTGGCCATTTTGGATTATCATAAATGTCAGAGGCATGAATGTCAAAATCTACATCAAAAAATAAATTGTGATGAACAACATTTTTTAGTTTCTTATCAAAACCAACATAGAATAGGAGTGATGATGGTGCAAATGTTTTGCTTTCCCAATATTTTTCAGAGTATTGACGGTATTCTGAATCAAGTAATGTTTCAGAGTGATGATAATCGGCTCCAGTTAATACTATATCGGCAGTAATTTCATTTCCATTAATGATAATACCAGTTGCTTTTTTATTGGTAACTATTATTTTTTCAACGGCTGAATTGGTATTAATTACAACGCCTAATTCTTTTGCCAATTTTTCTATGCCCAGAATTACACTATACATTCCATCTTTTGGTTGCCAAGTACCCAGTCCAAAATCAGCATAATTCATAAAACTATAAAATGATGGCGTATCAGAAGGTTTTGCACCAAGAAAAAGAACAGGAAATTCTAAAATTTGTATTAGCTTTTTATTTTTAAATTTCTTCTTTACATCTTTACTAATGTTAGAAAAAAACTGATTTACTTTTTTGGCAGTTTCTAATGTTATTAATTCTAATGCAGATTCTCCAGGTCTATAAACCAAATCTTTTATCGCAATATCGTAATTGCTTTTGGCTTCTTTCATGAAAGATTCTAATTGTTTTCCACTACCTTTTTCGATAGATTCGAACGTTTCAATTATCTCCGGTAGGTTATCTGGAATAGTAACAAAATCATTACTATCAAAGAAAACTTTGTAGGCTGGCGATAATTTATTGAGTTCGTAATAGTCTGATGGCTTTTTATTGAAATCATTGAAAAATCGTTCAAAAACATCGGGCATCCAATACCAAGATGGACCAATGTCAAATGTAAATCCATTCCGTTTTAATTGACGAGCACGACCGCCTATAGTGGCATTTTTTTCAAAAATGGTTACATCATGTCCTTGTTGAGCTAGATAACAAGCCGCAGCGAGAGAGGAAAAACCAGATCCAATTATGTTTATTTTTTTTCCCATTTTATATTAAAAAACTCAAGGCAGTATGAAACAAAATTATTAGTAAGTAATGATATCTACCAACTCTTTTATTGAGGTGAATTTGCAGATTTTTTCTGAGATTAGTTTTTGATCTATATTTTCGACCATTCTTCCAATGAGCCACAAATTAGAAGTTTCGTTTAATACTTCATCTTTTACTTTTTTGATATAATCATTAATAGCGTCTTTGTCCGGTTGAACGGTTGTATAACATATATAAGTTATGTTATCAAAATATTTTTTCATGTCTTTCAAACTGTCTATAGGCACACTCTCACCAAGGAAAATACTTTTATAACCATGACTTAATATTTCGTAATTTAAATACATTAAGCCTAAATCATGAATTTCATCCATTGGTAAATAGAGAACAAATAACTTATCATGAATTGTTGGAGGTTTTGTTTGAACAACTTCTGTTTTATTCAAAAGTTTTTGTTTAATTAAATAGGATATAAAATGTTCATGGGCAGGAGTGATGGTGTCGGTTTGCCATAATAATCCAATTTCTTCTAAAAGCGGTATGAAAACTTCGTAAAAGACACTTCTAAATGATTTTTCGGCTAATAATTTATTGTAAGTACTAAAAAATAAAGCATGATCAAAATTCATCATCGCCATTTTAAAGGAACTAATAGCATGATTTTTGGCACTTTTATCTGAAATTATTTCATTTACTAACTCGGGTAATTTTTCTTCAGTTAATTTTGAAATTTTAGAGATTTTATAACCGTGATTATGAAGTAAAGTTACGTTTAACATTTTTTGAAGACTAGCTAAATCATATAAACGAATATTAGTGTCAGTTCGCATTGGCTCTAATACATTATATCTTTTTTCCCATATCCTTATAGTATGAGCTTTAATACCGGTTAGATTTTCTAAATCTTTTATGCTGAAAACATTTTTTACGTTGTTCATTTTTTTTCTAAAAAAGTTAAACAAATTTAGCAAATTAAATTAAGAAAAAAGCATTTTAAATTTAATTTAATGAAAAAGAGCAAAAACGATAAGATTTTGCTCTTCAAAAAGTGACCACGATCAGATTCGAACTGACACGTCTTGCGACACCACCCCCTCAAGATGGCGAGTCTACCAATTTCTCCACGTGGCCTAAAACAAAAAAAAGTCATTCACCTATGCGAACAACTTTTTGTGACCCGACTGGGGCTCGAACCCAGGACCCCATCATTAAAAGTGATGTGCTCTACCGACTGAGCTATCGAGTCTTTACCGTATTAAAGAAAAAAAATGTGACCCGACTGGGGCTCGAACCCAGGACCCCATCATTAAAAGTGATGTGCTCTACCGACTGAGCTATCGAGTCTTTTTTCCTTTCTTGAATGCGGGTGCAAATATAAGACCTTATTATTTATATTTCAAAGCAATTATGTCATAAATTTACCTTTTTTTGGTAAGAGGTCTTAAGGGCTTAATTTATAAGGTTTTATTGTTATGTTGAAAATTATTTTGGTAGGTTATATGGCTGTCGGTAAGTCAACAATAGGTAATTTAGTTTCGAAAAAAACTAATTTTAAGGCAATTGACTTAGATGATATGATAGAAAAAAAACTAAAAATGAAAATTTCTGATATCTTCCACCAAAAAGGAGAAATTTATTTCAGAAAAGTAGAACACGAAACATTTAAAGAAGTTTTAGAAGTTAGAGAAGATTTAATTATTAGTACGGGAGGTGGAACTCCATGTTATGCTAATAATCATTTACTGTTAAAAGGAAATAACACAATGTCATTTTACCTAAAAGCTTCCATAGATGTTATTGTTGAAAGATTAAAAACAGAAAAAAAGCAAAGACCAATTGTTTCAAATAAGTCTGATGAAGAAATTCAAGACTTTGTAGCTAAACATTTATTTGAAAGAAGTTATTTCTATAATCAAGCAAATCATATCATTTCGATTGATTATAAAACACCAGAAATTATAGCTTCAGAAATAATAAATTTTTTAAATTAAATAGGCATAATTGTTATTTTCTTCAAATAAAACATGAACATGCTCTTTTGAAGATGTGGAAAGTGAAATTCCTTTAAAATCAGCTTTTACCGGATATTTTTTGTGATTTCTATCTACTAAAACTACCGTTTTGAATTTTTTTACGGGTACTTCTAAGAAATGTTTAACGCCATAAATAAGAGTGCTTCCAGAATTTAAGACGTCATCAACTAGAACAATATTTTTATGACTGTAATCTTCCTTTGTAATTGAAGTTGTAATTGGATTGAATGTATTTTGTTTGTCAATTTTTACTTCACAAAGGATTATTTTTAAATCGCAAATTACATTTAAAACGGCATTAATTTTTTCAGCAAAAACAAATCCATTATTAGAAATTCCGGCTAAAATTATTTCCTTTTCATCAACAAAGGTCTCGTAAATCTGATAAGCTATGCGTTTTGTTTTATGTTCTATTTCTTGATTGTTTAATATTATCTTTTGATTCATTGTCTAGTTTTTTTCAAAGATAGAAAACAGTTCGATTTAATAATTAACTAATCATTACGATTTTAAATTATTTTTAATGATTTACGGTAACTTTTATAAGAATACACTTCTGTAATAATAAATACAAACATAAATTAAGCTAAACCATTTCAGATTTTTTTTACTTTTATATACTAAACAATATAATTCTAAATAATATTTCCAAAATTCACATAAATTTACGTTATTTGCTTATTGATAAACTGTGGTTTAATTGATTATACAACAATAGTTTATCGATACTATTAATTTTTCTAAGAATACAATTTGTCAAAAGGAACAATTTAAATAATCAAAATATATTTATGGTTCAAAAAAAACTTTTTTTTATTTTTTTACTAACTAGTTTTTTGTCTTTGTTTAATCAATTTGGTTATGCTCAGGTAAGCACCTATGCATATAATGAATCATTATCAGGTTATTCCCCTTTAGTTGCTCCTTCTACAGCATATACTGCACCATGGGACGATCATGTTAATGGCTCGGCTTTTATAGCACCAATCGGTTTTAATTTTACCTATAACGATGTTCTTCATACACAATGTTTTATTAGTCCAAATGGTTTTATATCTTTTGGTATTCAGCCAGCTTCCACAAATTATTTACCTTTAAGTAGTCCTATTGCCTTTTCTAATGGAGGAACAGTTAGTGCTCTTGGAATAGATTTGATCTCGGGTACACCGACTGACAATATTGTTTATGAAACTATAGGGACTGCGCCTAATAGAATTTTTGTTGTTCAATGGACAAATGCTAGAAGGAAAGTTGCAACTGGAAATTTTAATTTTCAGATACGTTTAAATGAAACCACTAATAGAGTACAAATCTTGTATGGAGCTTGTGCTACAACTGATCCATCGGTTTATAATGTTCAAGTAGGTTTACGTGGAGTTACTAATGATTTTTTGCAAGGAGAGGTTAACAATCGTTTGCAATCTGGAGCCAATACTAATTTTCAATGGTTTGGTAGAACTGTCAGTGGAACTTCAAATTCTAATACAGTTAGAACAAGTCAAACAGAGTTTCCAAACAATGGTTTGTTATATACCTTTACACCTTCATTACCTTGTGCTACACCAACTGCTAGTCCTGCAGTACTTACGATAGGTTCTACCAATATAGATTCAACAAGTTTTACCGGAAATAGTTTTACTGCTGCTGTACCTGCCCCGACGAATTATCTAATATTACGAAGTACAGTAAATACGGTACCCACAAATATAGATGTTCCAAATCGTGTATATTGGGCAGTTAACGATGTGATTTCTGGAATTTATACTGTAATTAGTACATCAAATGCGACTTCATTTGCTCAAACGGGTTTGACTCCGAACACACGATATTATTATTGGATAATACCCTATAATGCTGGATGTTTGGGCGCGCCTTTTTACAGAATGACGAGTATAATAAGTGCTTCGAATGCAACTTGTATAACTGCACCAACTGCTATTACTTCTTCAAATGTTGACGGTAATTCATTTATTGCAGATTGGATAGGAGTTGCAGGTGCTACTGATTATCGTATTGATGTTTCAACAACAAATACATTTGCAACAACATTGCCAACTTATACTAATTTTTCAACTGGTGGAATAACCAATTTAACGTTAATCGGACTTAATCCTCTAACTACCTATTACTTTAGAGTTCGAGCTGTAGGATTAGGTTGTGGTTTGAATAGTACTATAGGAACAGTAACCACAACTTGTGGTTCATTTACAGTACCCTATACTCAAAATTTTGATACAACTCCAGTATCAACAGTTCCGAATTGCTTTGTGATTACAGATGTTAATGCTGATGCAAATAGATGGCAGGTTCAAAATTCCTCAGCTTCTTCAAATCCAAATGCAATTCATTTGAGAACAAATACCATTGATGATTCTGATGATTGGTTTATTTTGCCTGGTATAGCTTTATCAAATAGTATTACCTATAGAATAAAGTTTAAATACAATACTACGAATACTTCCTTTTTTTCAGAAAATCTTAGGATTGTTATGGGAACTAGTCAAAATGTGCCAAGTATGAATATCACTTTATTCAATTTGACTAATTTTAATAATACAGTATATCAAACAGCTATAGTTGATTTTACTCCAGCGGTCTCTGATGTTTACTTTATAGGTTTTCAAGGTTTTAGTTTTGCTAATCAAAGTAAAATTTTGATTGACGATATTAGTGTAATTGTTTCGCCAACTTGTTTTGAACCAACAGATGTGTCAGTTACTTCTGTAGGATCTACTTCGGCAACTTTATCTTGGATTGCAAGTGTACCTGTGCCTTCAGATGGTTATGAATATTATGTTAGTACAATAAATACACAACCCAGTAGTTTTGTTACCCCAACAGGGTCAGTAGGAGCTGGAATCACAACTGTTTCTGTTTCAGGATTAACACCAACTACGTTATATTATGTTTGGGTTAGAGGAAATTGCGGTCCTACTAATAAAAGTGAATGGAGTTTGTTAACTGCATTCAATACCGATTGCTCCGTTTCAACTTTATTATCCGTCGTAAATGGTACTTTGTGCGGAGGAGGATCTGCCACACTAATCGCTACCGCAAGTTCGGGCTCAACAATTGAATGGTTTTCCGATGTTGCTGGAACTAACTTGGTTGGAACAGGTTCTAGTTTTGTTACACCAACACTGTTTTCCAATACAACTTTTTATGCTCAATCTAAATCAACAGGTGGTATCGATACTGTTGGGCCTTTTTCTCCTGTTTCTCAAGGTGGAACATTAGGAATACTATCGAATTCTGTACATTTAAACTTTACTGTCAATAATACAACTACTTTTCAATCTATTGATATATATCCTATGGTATCTGGACAAAACGGAGTCTTAACTATCCGAAGAGCCATAACAAATGCAGTTGTTGGAACGTATAATTATACTACTAATACCTCAGGAGGAGGAATGCCACAAACAATACCATTAGGTTTAAATTTAACACTTGGAAATTATTTTCTTATTTTTGAAGTAATGCCAGCATCAGGTTTAATTATTAATGTTGATAGCGTAACTTATCCTTATACTTCTTCATCGGCAACTATTTTTTCTAATGATTTTGATAATAGCTATTTCATTTATGCTTACAATTGGAAATTTTCAAATATTTGTAGGTCTTTATTGACTCCAGTTACTGCTACCATTACCCCAGCACCTCCATTATCTTTTAGCTCAACTTCATCAACTTTATGCGCAGGTGAAACATCGCCATTGGTTACTGTTTTAGGATATACTGCTTATAATAATTTTGTTTGGACTCCAACTACAGGAATTAGTGGTTCTTTGGCAGCAGGTTTTACTTTTACACCTTCTGTCACCACTACTTATTCTTTAGTAGCATCTCAAACATCAGGAGGCCTATGTACCACCTTAATTACCTATACAGTAAATGTAAATGCTGAACCACCTCCAATTACTATAGTTCCCTCTACAGCGAATGTTTGCCAAGGTAATATCCAACCATTAAACGCAACTTTAGCAGCAGCTGTTCCTGTTGTTATTTTAAGTGAAAATTTTAATGGTGCTACAAATGATTGGACTACAATTAATACTTCGGTTGGTGGAACTCCTGCTGATGCTGAATGGACATTGAGAGATAGTCCTTATACTCCGCCAGGTGGATGGAGTACCCCTATAAGTAGTAATGATGCTTCGCAATTTTATTTTAGCGATTCTTACGCTCAAGGATTTCCAAGTTCTAATTTAACACAAACCTATTTAGTGTCACCCGTTATTAATTTAGCAGGATATACAAGTGTAACTTTAAGTTTTTGGCAATATTTGCGATATATCCCCGGTAATAGGGCACGTGTAGAATCATCTATAGACGGTGGTGTTACTTGGCAATCACCACCGAGATTAGTTCAAACAGTTACTCAAGGAACAACTTCTGGATTTGTTAATAGAATAGTTGATCTAAGCGGATTAATTGGAAATTCTAATGTTCGACTTCGCTTCTATTTTGAAGCAAGTTACGACTATTGTTGGGCAATTGATAATATAAATATTACGGGTAATTTAGCTCTAGAAGTAACTTGGTCTCCGGTAACTGATTTGTTTTTTGATGCTGCAGCTACAGCACCCTATATAGCAGGGACTCCAACATCTATTATCTATTCAAAACCCAATGCAACTAGAACCTATACTGGAACTGCTTTAGGTGCAAATGGTTGTTTTACAAATAATACTACTACACTAACAGTAATTCCTAATGTAATTACCGGGGTATTGTCTAGTAGTCAAGTGATTTGTGGCGGATTTACGCCAAATAATTTGGTGTTAACTGGTTCGACAGGTACAATTGTTAGATGGGAATTTGCTAATAATGCTGCTTTTTCTTCTGGGCTTACGACGATAACTAATACAACAAATACGCTTACATCAGGAGCAATCGGAACCTTTTCAGGAACTCGATTTTATAGGGTAGTGCTTCAAAATGGGATATGTCCTGTAACTTATTCAAATACAGTTACGATTAGTTTTAATGTCACAACTTGGAATGGAACTACTTGGAGTATCGGTCCCCCTACTTCATCTATTAAAGCGGTTTTTAATGGTAATTTCAATTCAACTGGAAATATCCAAGCTTGTGCCGTTGAAGTGATTTCAGGTGATGTTTTCTTTAATACAAATCATACTTTAACCGTTCAAAATGACGTAAAAGTAATAGGAGGTTCCCTAACTTTTGATAATAACGCAAGTTTGCTTCAAATTAATCATCTAAATAACAATGGAGTGCCTTTTTTAAATACAGGTAACATTACCTATAAAAGAGCAACAACACCTATGTTTAAGTTTGATTATACCTATTGGTCAACACCAGTAAGTCCACAATTATTACTAGATGTTTCTCCTTTTTCGCCAAGTAATTTATTTTTTGAATTTAATACGACAACCAATTCATGGCAATTTGTACTAAATCCAGGTGCAACTTCAATGATCCCAGGTAAAGGATATATTTTTAGAGCGCCCATTGCATTTCCAACCGGTGCACCAGCCACGCCATTAACCCATATTGCCAATTTTATAGGAGTACCCAATAACGGAATCATCACTTTACCTATAACAGGTGGCGCTAGTCAGTTTAATTTATTGGGTAATCCGTATCCGAGTGCACTTTCAGCAGATGCCTTTTTATTAGATTCTGACAATGCTGCTACTCTAAGTGGTACACTTTATTTTTGGACACATAATACACCTCTTAATGCCGCCTATCAATACAGCGGTAGCGATTATGCTATCTACAATTATTTAGGGAGTACCGGAACGGCTGCGGCTACAAATACGGGTTTGAATATCTCTATCCCAAATGGAAAAATTGCATCTGGCCAAGGTTTCTTTATAAAAGGTCTAGCTAACGGTTCAGCTACTTTTAAAAACAGCATGCGAATTGCAGGAAATAACGATCAGTTTTTCAGAATTTCAAGTCCAACGGTTACCGATGTTTTAGCACCTGAAAAGCACAGATACTGGCTCAACATTACCAATACACAAGGTGCTTTTAAACAAACTTTGATTGGTTATGTCGAAGGAGCAAGCTTTGGCTTAGACCGTTTATATGACGGTGAAATGATTGATGTGGGTAATGCAATTACACTTTATACTTTGGCAGAAACTACCAAGCTAAGTATTCAAGGGCGACCAACACCATTTGCTATAGAAGACACTATTCCGATGGGGTATAAATCTACTATTACTGGTGAATTTAGTATTTCATTATTTGATTTTGATGGCTTGTTTGATCAGCAAGATGTTTATATAGAAGATAAAGATTTAAATATCATACATAATTTAAAAACTGGGCCTTATACCTTTACAACCAATGCGGGTACTTTTGAT
>CANHWG010000024.1 GCA_947464335.1 Flavobacteriaceae bacterium | reverse complement strand
GTTTCCCTTTTCGGACTTGAGTAGCAGCATAAATAGTAGAAAATATTTCAAATAAATTGAATAAAATCACTGTAAAAATATAAGCGAAATATTGATTACTGACTTTTTCATCGGTGAAGATAATAGAAACCGTCCACCAAAAACTTGCGCTATTAATTCCTAACAACGCTAGTTGTGAAAATAAAGCCTGAGTGCAATGCCAACGCACAAAGTATGTGCCTTTCCTGTTGGCTAAATAAAAGAAAAATGTTGCCAATAAATTAATAATTGGCAAGGGTAAACCGGCTATTAAGGCTACTAAAGACATCAAATAACTATTGGATGCTTTTTCGCGTTCGTGTTCGCCTGGTTTATAAGCAAAAGTGGTTTCTTGTATCATACATTTTTATATATATTCCAAATCCAATTAAGAAGAACTAAAAGTATTAAAACAGAGGCAAGCCAAGGTTTTTTTAGAATAATTTCGGACTTTTTATAGGCCTTGAAAAAACTATCTTTTTTTAGGATAACATCAGTCAAAACCCATACAGGAAAAACTGTCATAATTATAGCAATTACTATTCCAAAAGGATTTAACAATAATGATGCTGTAATTTTTCCTTCCAAAAGCAATGAAACAGCTCGAGTGGCTCCACAAGAAGGACAAGCATACCCTGTCACATTTTTAATGATGCAAACCCGAAATGTTTCATTTGATAAATTGTCAATATTGTAATAAAGGTAACCGTATCCGGCAAAACAAGCTATAAGCAACAAGGAATATAACTTATTACGAGTCATCTACTAATAGAATGTATTTTGAAAAGTTTCCATGTTTTTTTCACGAGTAGCACCCATGATTAAGAACCAGTCAATGATTGTCCATATTCCCAATCCACCACAGGTTAAAAGTTTTCCTATTCCCATTCCGGTATCGCCAATAAAAAAACGATCAATTCCAAGAGGACCACCACCAACAATTGAGATTATTAATGCCGTAGAAGGCTCTTTGAATTGCATGGTTTGAACTAATCCCCATTTTGTCTCGTCAAGTGTTAATAGCTTTTCTCTAACAGCATTTAAATGATGGCTTTCGAAATATTTTGCGTTCATCATCATAAACATGTCAACTTTTTGTGCGTCCATAGTATTGGTTTTTTATTGGTTATATTTTTTATTCTACTAAAATATAAAATTTTATAGGAAAGCGCTATCAATTGGTTCCCAAAGTTCGATTTTATTTTCTTCTGGGTCTAAAATTCAACCAAAAACAGTACTTTTTTTATTCTGTATTGCTTAAATCACTAATTTGTTTGTTTCGTCACTTCGAGTGATTTTAAAAAAATTGCGATTAGAAATTTTTTAAAATTGTATCGAGAAGTCTCGTTATAAAATTGGTTCTCGATACTTCTGTAAAATTTTCTGTTGTAAATTTTACTTCAACTCGAACTGACGGTGTTAAATAATTTAATGATTTTATCTACAATAACCTGCGCCAGTTTTTGATGACTTTCAAATGTCCAGCCGGCAATGTGTGGCGTTAGTAAAACATTTTCTGCTTGAAGTAAGTATTCGAATGCTTTGGGCCTGTCGCTATCGATAAATAGATTTTCAAAAGATACTTTTTCATATTCTAAAACATCCAATCCGGCACCTACAATTTTTTCTGATTGTAACGCTTTTACCAAATCTTCGGTGACTGCATTTTTCCCTCTTGAGGTATTAATGAACCAAAATGGTTTAGCAAAGGAATTGATAAAGTTGGAATTGACCATCTTATCCGTTTCGGGTGTCCACGGAATATGCAAACTCAACACATCGGCTTGCTGCTGAAGCTCATGCAATGAAACTTGTTGGGCATTTGCATCGCCAACATTCGCTAAAATATCATAACATAAAACTTTAACGTCAAAACCGCGAAGTTTTTTGGCAAATGATTTACCCATATTGCCATATCCGATGAGACCAATGGTTTTGCCTTCGAGTTCGTGTCCTCGATTGCCTTCTCGAATCCATTTACCTTCTCGAACCATTTTATCGGCACGATTGAGTTTATTCATTAACGATAAAAGCATTCCTAATGCATGTTCTCCAACCGCATTCTGATTGCCTTCGGGTGCTGCAATTAACTGAATATTTTTAGCTTTAGCATAATCGCAATCGATGCTTTCCAAACCTGCTCCAACACGCGCAATAAATTTTAGGTTAGTGGCTTTATCTATAAATTCTCGATCGATTTTAAATCGACTTCGAATAATAATTCCGTTATAGTTATGAATTTTAGCTTCTATTTCTGTTTTAGAGGAAGTAAAATCGGCTTCATTATGAAAACCTGCTTCTTCCAATTGTCCCCATAACAAAGGATGATTACTATCTATATGGAGTATTTTAATGTCTTTAACGAGCATAAATTTGTTGAAAAAGTAAAGATAGTATTTATTGAAACAGAATAAAAAAAACCATCAATTTTGACTGATGGCTTTCTTTAATTTTATTTTAATACCCAGCACCCGCGCCCGCAATAACCTCAATAGGATGCCACGTGGTTTTGGTTTCTTGAAAATCATAAATCAGATAAGGCGATTCAAATTTGTCATCAAAATAATCTCCGTCTTCTCGAAGTACAACACGCTTTAAATTTTCAATCGCTAAATCCTGAATTTTGGCTATCATATCAGTAGCTGCACCACAGTATAAAATCGCATTGACATCTTTATGAGCAGCAAACTGTGTTACAAGTTCGGTTGGGTTTCCGGTTAAAATATTAACCACGCCACCTGGAACATCAGATGTCGCTAACACTTCTGCAAAAGTCACTGCACATAAAGCTAATGTCTCCGATGCTAATACCACACAGGTATTTCCACCGGCAATGATAGAAGCAATTTGAGTAACCAAACCAAGCAAACTACTTTGTTGTGGAGCAAAAACAGCTACAACCCCGGTTGGTTCTGGTACTGAAAAATTAAAGAAACTACCAGCAACTGGATTTACGGTACTGAATAACTGCGTGTACTTATCGCACCAACCTGCATAATAAATCAAGCGGTCAATACTCAAATCAACTTCTTTTTGTGCTTTGGCTTTTGAGATTCCTTGTAACTCTAATTCTTCTAGAAACTGTGCCTTTCTTCCTTCGAGAACCTCCGCAATTCGATATAAAATTTGACACCGATTGTAGGCCGTTTTGTGCGACCATCCACCTTGAGCATTTCGGGCTGCAACCACAGCATTTCTAAAATCTTTTACAGACGACAAACACATATTGGCTACCGTTTTTTTGTTCACAATTAACGGATAATATCGTCCTGATTCGGTTCTTGGAAAACTTCCGCCGATATAAATTTTATAGGTTTTCAAAACTTCTATTCTTGACATACTATTAGTTTTAATCAAATTTTAAATATGCTTCTAATCCGTGAACACCGCCTTCTCTTCCGAAACCGCTTTCTTTGTAACCTCCAAATGGCGATGTCGGGTCGAATTTATTAAAAGTATTAGCCCAAACCACTCCAGCTCTCATTTGTGAAGTCATGTTAAATATTTTGGATCCTTTATCGGTCCATACACCTGCTGACAATCCGTAAGGAGTATTGTTGGCTTTTTCGATAACTTCATCAACCGTTCTAAAGGTTTGAATCGCCAAAACGGGTCCAAATATTTCTTCTTGAGAGATTCTATTGGATTGACTCACTTTGGTGAAAAGTGTTGGTCGGCACCAGAATCCTTTTGATGGTAAATCACAAGCTGGTTGGTACATTTCAGCGCCTTCTTGTTTTCCGATTTCGATGTATTTACTAATTGTTTCCAATTGTTTTTTAGAATTGATTGCTCCGATGTCGGTGTTTTTGTCTAATGGATCTCCTACATGCAAGGAATTCATTCGGTCTTTTAATTTTTGAACGACAACCTCAAACACAGATTCTTGCACATACAAACGGGAACCCGCACAGCAAACATGTCCTTGATTGAAGAATATCCCGTTTACAATTCCTTCAACTGCTTGATCTAGTGCGGCATCTTCAAAAATGATGTTGGCTGCTTTTCCACCCAATTCCATGGTGGATTTTTTTGAAGTTCCTGCAATGGCTTTCATAATAATTTTACCTACTGCAGTTGATCCTGTGAAGGCAATCTTATCAACATCGGGGTGATTTACAATAAAAGAACCCGTTTGTCCTGCTCCAGAAACGATATTTACAACTCCAGCTGGCAAACCTGCTTCCTGAATAACTTCGGCTAATAAGTAAGCTGTTAACGGAGTAGTTTCTGATGATTTGATAACCACTGTATTTCCTGCGGCTAAAGCAGGGGCAATTTTCCAGGCCGCCATCAATAGTGGGAAATTCCACGGAATAATTTGTCCGGCAACACCTAGTGCTTTGGGTTTTCTATTTGGAAAAGCATATTCTAATTTATCTGCCCATCCAGCATAATAAAAGAAATGAGCCACTGCTAAAGGAACATCCACATCACGAGATTCACGGATGGCTTTTCCTCCGTTTAAAGTTTCGACAACAGCAAATTCACGTGCGCGTTCTTGTATGATTCTAGCAATTCGGTAAATATATTTTCCGCGTTCTTTTCCGGATAGTTTTGACCAAACTGTGTCGTATGCTTTTCGGGCTGCTTTTACCGCAGAATCGATATCGGCTTCATTGGCTTCGGCAACTTTTGCCAAAACTTTTTCGGTAGCTGGATTGATAGTGTCGAAATACTTCCCTGATTTTGGTGCCACGAATTTACCGTTAATGAACAAATCGTATGTGTCCTTCAACTTAAAATGAGTTGTGCTTTCTGGTGCTGGTATTAAATTCCAGTCTGAACTAAAATCTATGGTATGTGTTTTTTTCATGTTGATTACACTTTTGAAAAATAATCATTGGATTGATAAATGCCCGATTGTTGTTTTGCGATTTGCAATAAAACATCGTTGGCTAAACTACTAGCGCCAAAACGAAAATACTCGTTGGTTAACCATTTTCCGCCTAGCGTTTCTTTTACCATTAATAAATAATGCAAGGCTAATTTTGAATTCGAAATTCCACCCGCTGGTTTCATTCCAATCATAATTCCGGTTTTATAATAGTAATCACGGATGGCTTCGAGCATTACTAAAGTTACGGGTAACGTTGCTGCGGGTTTAATTTTACCTGTAGAGGTTTTGATAAAATCAGCTCCCGCATACATGGCCATATCGCTCGCTTGACGAACTTTATCTAAAGTTCCTATTTCTCCTGTTTCGAGTATTACTTTTAGCCGTACATTTTTGCCACATGCTTCTTTTATCATGGCAATTTCATCGAAAACAAAATTATATTCACCGCTGTGAAATTTGCCTCGACTAATTACCATATCCACTTCATCCGCACCATTATCAACGGCTATTTTGGTGTCTAATAATTTGATTTCAGCACTCGATTGACCACTAGGAAAAGCAGTGGCAACAGAAGCTACTTTTACACCTGTACCTTTGAGTTCGTTAACCGCTAACTTGACAAAATTAGGATAAACACAAACCGCAGCGGTAGAAGGTAATCCGGGAATATCATCATGTAAATGGTGCGCTTTAAAACAAAGTTGTTTTACTTTTTCTTCGGTATCTGCTCCTTCCAAAGTAGTTAAATCAATCATGTTGAGAGCCATTAATAACCCTTGCATTTTTGATTCTTTTTTTATACTTCTTGATGTAATTCTGGAAATTCTATCCTCAATACCAACTTGGTCGATTTTTGGGGAATTTAAAAAATCAGTGTTCTTCATCTATAATTTCAATTAATAAAGAAGGTGTTAATTCATTTTCAATCAACAACAACAAACAAATATATAAATATCTTAAGGACAAAAATCCATTCTAACTAATTATTATTCCTATTTCGAGTAGCATACTATAACTTTTAAAATCAAACTAATCATTTAACATAAATTCCATTTTTTAATTATTTTATTACCTTTAGCAGAACTAAAAAAAACCAACCAAAAAATGAAAAATAGTAAACTAACTATTCTAGCAGCTATAGTTTTTATGGCATCTTGTGCTAAAAAAGAAGAGCTAACTTCGGGCATCAATAAAGAAAACATGGATACTAAAGTTAAGCCCGGTGATAACTTTGCCAATTATGTTAATGGCACTTGGCTAAAAACAATGAAAATACCGGCTGACAAAGCATCTTATGGCGCTTTTGACCTGCTTTATGATCAATCGCAAAAAGATGTTAAAACTATTATTGAGGAAGCAGCGAAAGGAAATACTTCTGATGGTAGTGATGAGCAAAAAATTGGAGATTGCTTTTCCTCTTTTATGAATAGAAAAGATAGAGATGTAAAAGGTATTCAACCCATTCAACACGAATTAAAATCAATTGATGGTATTTCAAACTACAATGATTTAGCAAGTTTTTTTGGAACGGCTAACAGAACGGGAATCAATATCCCTTTTAATATATCTGTATACACGGATTTTAAAGACCCTACTAAATATACCTTGATTACTTGGCAAGGTGGACTTGGGCTTCCTGAAAAAGAATACTATACTTCGTCAGATGCAAAGATGGCTGATATTCGTAAAAAATATATCGTTCACGTTGAAAAAATGTTGCAATTAGGTGGAATTGAAAATCCGGCTGAAAGTGCTTCTAAAATTATGACATTAGAAACTTCTCTTGCAACTCAGCATATGAAAAAAGAAGATACTCGTGATATGTTAAAGTTATATAACAAATATGCCACTACTGATTTAAAAACATTAATGCCCGATTTCAATTGGACAGCCATGCTGACTCAAGCAGGTATAGAAAAAGAAAAAAGTATTGTGGTTACTCAAGTTGATTATCTTAAAAATCTAAATGCTATTATTAAAAGTACCCCAATAGAGACTTGGAAAACTTATTTAAAATGGGGCTTGATAAATAAATCAGCCACTTTATTAACTACGCAATTAGACAATCAAAATTTCGAATTTTATAGTAAAACATTAAACGGAACTGAAAAACAAGAAGAAGATTGGAAACGTGCCGTAAATACTGTTAATATAAGTTTAGGTGAAGTGGTAGGAAAAGTTTATGTTGAAAAACACTTTTCTCCAGAAGCAAAGGAGCGTATGGTTACTATGGTTAAAAATCTATTAAAAGCCTATGCTGAAAGCATCAAAAAACTAGACTGGATGAGTACAGAAACCAAAAAACAAGCACTCAATAAAGTAGATAAATTCATGATAAAAATTGGCTATCCAGACAAATGGAGAGATTATTCGTCATTGAAAATTACAAAAAATGATTTGTATGGTAATTCCCAGAGGGCTGTAGCATTTGAATATCAAAGAAATCTGGACAAATTAGGAAAACCAGTGGATCGAACTGAGTGGGGAATGACTCCACAAACGGTGAACGCCTACTACAATCCTTCTCTTAATGAAATTGTTTTTCCCGCTGCCATATTACAGCCGCCTTTCTTTGATTTGAAAGCAGATGACGCTGTAAATTATGGTGCTATTGGAGCAGTAATTGGACACGAAATAGGCCATGGATTTGATGACCAAGGAAGTACTTTTGATGGTGATGGTGTTATGAAGAATTGGTGGAATGCCAATGATTTAGCAGCATTTAAAGCTAAAACAAGTGCTTTAGTGGCACAATACAATAGCTTTAAAGCGTTTCCTGATTTGAATATAAATGGGGAATATACCCTTGGAGAAAACATAGGCGACTTAGGCGGATTAAGTATTGCTATAAAAGCGTATAAAGCAACTTTAAATGGGAAAGAAGCTCCTGTTTTAAATGGATTTACAGGTATGCAACGAGTGTTCTTAGGTTGGGGTCAAGTTTGGGGAGAAAAAACCCGTGAAGAAGCACTTCGCAGTCAGATTGCAAGTGATCCACATTCTCCTGCTAAATTCAGAATAAACGGTGTAGTTCGTAATATTCCTGAATTTTATGAAGCGTTCAAAATAAAACCTACGGATTCATTATATCTTGCTCCAGAAAAGCGAGTTAAGATTTGGTAGTTGGTTTCATTAATAAACAAAGCCCATTCTCGTTGAAAAACAAGATTGGGCTTTTTTGTTGTAATTCTATTTAACTGTTGACTTAAGCATATTTAAAAAAGCGACTTTAAAAATGAAAATGATTATTCTTCTACTAAAATAGAAGTCAAACGATTGTCTCTTTCGTAAATGTCTTTATAAAAATTAATATCCCCTTCGTCATCAACAAAAGCGGTAAAATAACCAATATAAACTGGGATTTTATTTTTTAAGGTATGCCAAACTTCTTTATTCTTGTGCATTGCTTTATCAATTTTTTCGGGTGTCCAAATCGGATCATTTTGTAGAATTAAATTGGCTAACTCTTTCGGTTTTTCTACACGAATACAACCATGACTAAACGCTCTTCGTTCTGAACTAAACAAATTCTTAGAAGGCGTGTCATGCAAATAAATATTATTCGAATTTGGGAATAGAAACTTAACCAATCCTAAGGAATTGGTTGGCCCTGGTTTTTGTCTAACATTACCCTTATTCCATTCCATATTGTGTTTTATCAAATAATTTTTACTCTTTTTCATGGCTGGTAAAATCTCTTTTTTAATAATACTGATTGGTACATTCCAATACGGACTAAATACTATATAACTCATCAACCCACTAAAAATTACTGTTTTGTTCATAGTATTTCCCACAACAACATTAGAAACCAGCACCGATTTTCCTTCTTTAAAATAGGTCAAATTATAGGACGGTATATTCACTATAATAAATTCATTTGATTTTGCGACATCTGTAGAAATCCATCGACATCGTTCCATATTCACAATAATGGTTTTGATTCGTTCGCTTACTGGAACATTCATTTCATTAATATGTTTTGGTAAAATAATATTATCTGAAGTAAATCCATTCCGTTTTTTATACTTCAAAACGGCTTGTTTCAAAGCAAAACCATAGAGTCGATTCCCTGAATCTTCTTTAATATCACCTGTCAAAAATAATCGTTTTCTAATTTTAGCCACAATTTCAGAACTATCGCCAGGCTTAATTGATACAAAGTCAGTAGGCATACTTATGGAATCCCAACCCCCATTTTTTTCAATATCCCTATATTTTTGTAATTTTTCTTTAAGTTTATAATATTGACTTATGTGTTGTTCTTTATTATCTATTTTTTGAGGATCAACTAACAACGAATCTAAATAGTCTACATAGGATTGCTTTTTTCTTGGCAAATACCATTCTAATTCATTTGTTTTAGTACTATCAATGCCTTGGATTGTTTTATTGACATAAAAAAAATAATAATTCGACAAAAACAATTCGGTATCAATATCTGGTTTAGCGGAAGCATTTTGAATTAATTTATCGAGGGTTTCTTTATAAGGTAATTTTGCTTGAATTCCATCCTGGTATAAATTATTGATTTTATTATAGATCACATCGGCAGTTTCTTTTTTTCCTTTTTTATCATACCATATAAAATCATACTTGTTTTTTTGATATAAAGAAACAACTTGTTTTTTGTACAAAATAAGTTTAGGATATTTAGCATAAAATGTAGAAACCAAATTGCTGTCAAAAGAAATGGCAAACCTGATTGGTTCTTTTATTGTTACCCTAACAACGTCATTTTTTTTATCACAAAACGAACTTGTAATAGAAACACACAACAGAAAAATTATCAATAAAAAACCGTAATTTTTTGCCTTTTCCATACAAATACTGTGATTAGATTTTTATAAAATTACAAAAACAAAACGTATCAAATCACTATATTTACTTTCTAGCTATTTTAAAATTTAAACGGTATTAAAAATTTTATGAAAAAAACAGTGCTTTTATCATTTCTCTTACTTTTTATAAACGTTATTTCAGCGCAAAATGAATTCAAATTACAAGTCGGCTTTACGATTGATTCGTGGCATAAAGCAGCTGCTGAAGCTAATTACGACAACTATTTTGACTTATTAACCGATGATGCTGTTTTTATAGGGACAGATGCAACTGAAAACTGGACCAAATCGGAATTTGAAGCCTATGCAAAACCGCATTTTGATAAAGGAAAAGCTTGGAGTTTTACGACTGTTGAAAGACATATCTATTTTAATTCCGACAATACTATTGCTTGGTTTGACGAATTACTAGATACTCAAATGAAGATTTGCCGCGGTTCTGGGATACTGGTTTTACAGAAAGGGCAATGGAAAATACAACATTATGTTTTATCTATGACTGTTCCTAATGACAATGTAACTGAAGTTGTAAAAATAAAAGTGCCTATAGAGAATTCATTATTAGCCCGTTTAAAACAAAAAAAATAGGTTTTATTTTAAATTTTCAAGCATTTCATTTGTCATAGAAGCTAAATCAAATTTGTGTTTCCAATTCCAGTCATTTCTGGCAAAACTATCATCTATAGAAGCTGGCCAGCTGTCCGCTATTTTTTGACGAAAATCGGGTTTATACGAAATTGAAAAATTAGGAATGTGTTTTTTTATTTCTGCAGCTATTTCAGTCGGCGTAAAACTAACGCCAGATAAATTATAGGAAGAACGTATTTTTATTGATTCACTTGAGGCTTGCATAATCTCAACAGTTGCTCTAATAGCATCGTCCATATACATCATAGGCAAGGCGGTTTTTTCTGAAAGAAAGCATTCGTATGTGGCGTCTTTCAATGCTTTATGATAAATATCTACAGCATAATCGGTGGTCCCACCACCTGGTTCTGTACTCCAACTTATTAAACCTGGATATCGTATGCTTCTTACATCAACTCCATAAACATTATGATAATACTCGCACCATCTTTCCCCGGTTTGTTTGCTGATACCGTACACTGTAGTGGGTTCCATTATAGTATATTGTGGTGTATTTTCTCTCGGTGTCGTTGGGCCAAATACCGCAATGCTCGAGGGCCAAAATATCTTTTTTATCTTTTTGGCTTTCGCCAGATTTAAAACGTGAAACAAAGAATTCATGTTCAAATCCCATGCAAATGCAGGGTTTTTTTCGGCTGTTGCCGATAGAAGCGCTGCCATTAAATAGACATCTGTTATTTGGTATTGTTCAATTAAATGCTCAATCTGATTATAATCTAAGGCATTCACCACTTCAAAAATCCCGTTGTTGACAATGTCGTTATTTAACTTTCTAATATCTGAAGCGATTACATTATCATTGCCATAAATACTTCTTAGCTTTTGGGTAAGTTCGGTTCCTATTTGTCCACAAGCACCGATAATTAAGATTTTTGTAATCATATTAGATAAATTTCAATTTTGCGTTACATTATTTATATCCAGGAATGGATGATTGTAAAACAAAGATAGTATTTTTAAGAAAGTATATTTAATTAAAAAACCCCGATTCTTAAATGAATCGAGGTTTACTATTTTGAATTATTAATTCAATAATTATCCAAGAGCAACTCTTTTGAAACCAGTTACAGAAAGACCAGCATCTACTGTTCTAACATAAGCTGTAACGCTCATTGAGCTATCTTTAATATAATCTTGGTTTACTAAAGTGTTATCTTTAAAGAAACGTCCTAACTTACCTTTAGCGATGTTTTCAATCATAGCTTCTGGTTTCCCTTCTTGACGTAATAAATCTTTAGCAATTTCAATTTCTTTAGCAATAACCTCTGCATCAACTCCTGCTTCATCTAAAGCAATTGGGTTCATGGCAGCTGCTTGCATTGCTACGTTTCTTGATGCTTCTTCAGCACCTGCAACATTAGCAGAAAGTGCTACCAAAGTAGCAATTTTATTTCCAGCGTGGATGTAAGAACCAACAAAAGCACCTGACAATCTTTCGAAAGAAGCGATTTCAATTTTTTCTCCAATAACACCTGTTTGTTCAATTAATTTTTCAGCAACAGTAATTCCGTTAAAATCTGAAGCTAAAAATGCTTCTTTAGTATCAAAGTTTAAAGCTTGATTCGCTAAATCAGTAGCTAATTTTACGAAACCTTCGTTTTTACCAACGAAATCAGTTTCGCAATTTAATGTGATAACAACACCCGATGTTTTATCAGCATTAACTGCAGCGATGGCAGCACCTTCAGTAGATTCTCTATCAGAACGGTTTGCGGCAACTTTTTGCCCTTTCTTTCTAAGATTTTCGATTGCTAAATCAAAATCTCCTTCAGCTTCAACTAAAGCTTTTTTACAGTCCATCATTCCTGCACCGGTAATCGTTCTTAGTTTATTTACGTCTGCAGCAGTAATTGTGATTGTTGACATATTTTTTTTATTTAAATTAAATTTTTTTGTAAAAAAATAAATTCCAAATTTAAAATTCCAAATTCCAACTTTAACAAATTATCAAATGATTGATAACTTTTGGAATTTGGAATTTCTTTTTTGGAATCCTGCCTGCCATTAGGCAGATTTGTTTTATTTATTCTTCCGTTTTAGTTTCTTCTGCAGCTTCAACTTCAGGAGTAGCTTCAACTACAACTTCAGCTGGTTCTTCAACGATAGCAACAGTTTCTACTGCTTCTTCTGTTTCCATTTCTGGAGCCATATCAGCATCTGAAGTTCTGTTTGCTAATCCGTCTTTTACGGCATCGGTAACTAAAGATAAAATTTTATCAATTGATTTTGAAGCATCATCATTAGCTGGAATAACGTAATCTACTTCACGTGGATCAGAGTTAGTATCAACCATTGCGAAAACTGGAATGTTTAATTTTTGTGCTTCTTTTATTGCGATGTGTTCAGCTTTGATATCCACTACAAATAATGCAGCAGGTAATCTTGACATGTCAGCGATAGAACCTAAGTTCTTTTCTAATTTTGCACGAAGACGATCTACTTGAAGACGCTCTTTTTTAGACAAAGTCATAAAAGTTCCATCTTTTTTCATTTTATCGATAGTAGCCATTTTTTTAACCGCTTTACGAATAGTAACGAAGTTAGTTAGCATACCACCTGGCCATCTTTCAGTGATGTATGGCATATTGCAGGCAACTGCTTTATCAGCAACGATGTCTTTTGCTTGTTTTTTGGTAGCAACGAAAAGTATTTTTCTACCAGATGCTGCAATTTTTTTCAAAGCTTCGTTAGCTTCTTCAATTTTTGCAGCTGTTTTATATAGATTAATGATATGAATACCATTTCTTTCCATATAAATGTATGGAGCCATGTTTGGATCCCATTTACGAGTCATGTGTCCGAAGTGAACACCTGCTTCTAATAATTCTTTTACTTCAATTTTGTTTGCCATTGTGTAATAGTTTACGTTCCGTGTTATAGCAATTTTCGAGTAGTCACTTGCGTTTGTCTTGAAAATTTAGATGCTAAACTAATTCCTTTTTCAATAAAAAGAATATCGACAACTTTGTTTTAAATTCTAATTTAATTGTAAAAAATAATCTGAAAATATTAACGTTTAGAGAATTGGAATCTCTTACGCGCTTTTTTCTGACCGAATTTTTTACGTTCTACCATTCTAGGATCTCTTGTTAGTAATCCTTCTGGTTTAAGGATGCTTCTGTTTTCAGCTTCCACTTCACACATAGCTCTTGCAATTGCCATTCTCACAGCTTCTGCTTGGCCAGTTGAACCACCACCGTATACATTTACTTTTACATCAAAGTTTTCTGCATTGTTTGTCATAGACATTGGTTGCAACACTTTGTACTGTAACGTAGCTGTTGGGAAGTAGTTGTTGAATTCTCTTTTGTTTACGGTAATTTTTCCTGTTCCTTCAGAAACATAAACACGTGCTACAGCACATTTTCTTCTACCGATTTTGTGAATAACTCCCATTACTTTAAGTCGTTAAGATTTACGGTTTTTGGTTTTTGAGCTTCATGTTTGTGCTCAGAACCAACATTTACATTTAAATTTCGGAATAATTCAGCCCCTAATTTGTTTTTAGGTAACATTCCTTTTACAGCTTTCTCCACTAATAATGCAGGGTTTTTTTGTTGCATAATTTTAGCAGTCAAGCTTCTTTGTCCTCCTGGGTAACCTGTGTGTCTGATGTACGTTTTGTCATCTAACTTGTTACCAGTTAGGTTGATTTTTTCGGCGTTGATAACAATAACGTTATCTCCACAATCAACGTGCGGTGTATAACTTGGTTTGTATTTACCTCTTAAAAGCATCGCAACTTTTGAAGCAAAACGACCTAAGTTATGACCTTCAGCATCTACAACAATCCATTGCTTGTCTGCGCCGGCTTTGTTCACTGAAACTGTCTTGTAGCTTAATGTGTTCACAATTATTTATTTTAATTAAACATTCCATTCCCAATAAAGGGAGTGCAAAAGTACAATTATTTATCAATAATGCAAGTAGCATTTTTTAAATATTTTTAGAAAGTCTAAAATTTTAGCTAAAATCCTTTAAATGATGGGTGTTAGCATATTAAAACTATATGTTTTTTCTTTTCTAATGCAGCATAGTTATTAACAAAATAGAAGCAACTTTAAATTTTATTTAAATCATTAAGATATAAAATTTACTATTTTTACATTTCAAGTAACTAAAAGATGAAATCGAAAGCCACATTAAAACAAATTGCAAAAGAATTAGGAGTTTCTGTTTCTACAGTTTCTAAGGCCTTGAATGGTAGTCCCGAAATAAGTGAGCCCACCAAAAAAAGGGTACAAGAATATGCCAAACTCAAAAATTATAAACCAAATGTTATTGGACTGAGCTTAAAAAACAGAAAGACCAAAACTATTGGTGTTATTATTCCAAATATTTTAAATTCATTTTTTGCAAAAGTTTTTAGCGGAATAGAAAAAGTAGCTGATGAAAAAGGATATAAAGTAATTACCTGTATCTCAAATGAATCTTTAGAAAAAGAAATTAATGCCCTCGAAATGTTGAGTAACGGCACAATAGATGGATTTATACTTTCAATAGCTGAAGAATCCCAAAAACTGCAAAAATTTGACCATTTTACAAGTATAATAAATGAAGGAACACCAATAGTAATGTTTGACCGAATTGTCGATGAAGTAAATTGTGATAAAGTAATTGTTGATGATTTTGAGTCAGCCATCAATGCCGTAGAGCATTTAATAAAAACAGGTTGTAAAAAAATCGCACTACTTTCTGCCATTGATAATTTAAGTGTCGGTAAATTAAGAGCCCAAGGTTTCTATAAAGCACTTGAAAATAACGGAATTGAGGTGGATGAAAATTTGATTATTTTAACCAATAACAACGAAGAATTTAATTCAAAAATAGGCGGCTTTTTTATTAAAAATAAACCTGATGGCGTTTTTGCTTTAGACGAACATGCTTCAGTAACCGCAATGAAACTCGGAATCCAAAACGGTTATAAAATACCACAGCAATTATCGATTATTGGTTTTGCTGACGGAGTTTGGTCTCGTCGAATGACACCAAGTTTGTCAACAGTTAGCCAACACGGACCAGAAATTGGCGAAGTTGCTGCTCAACTTTTAATTGATAAATTAGAAAGTAAAGAAGAATCGTTTACTTTTTCCACAAAAACTATTAACACCGAATTACGACAACGAGATTCAACAAGAGCATTAGGTTAAAGACTATTTAAATGGAAATCATACACTATTTTATTTCCTTTTTAGAATAGATAAAGTCTTATCATTGATATTTTAACGCATGATAAAAACATTTTACACATTACTATTACTCTTCTCAACCCATCAGGTTTTCAGTCAAGAAGTACTCAGTATTTTTGATATCGCTAGAAAAGGAACCGTAGACCAAGCTCAACAACTTTTAAAATCAGACCCTAATGCCATAAATTCTATAAATGCGGAAGGATATTCACCATTGGTGCTTGCTTGTTATAGAGGAAATAATGAAGTGGCAAAATTATTGATAGAAAAAGGTTGCGATATTAACGGAACCAGTAAAATGGGGACACCGTTGATGGCTTGTATTGTAAAAGGAAATAATGAAATAGCGATTTTATTAATTGAAAAAAAGGCAAATATTAATATTTTTGACGAAAATGGAACTACGGCTCTTATTTATGCTGTAATGTTTAAAAACACTAAACTTGTTGCCTTATTATTAGAACATAAAGCAGACAAAACACATAAAGATAAAAAAGAGAAAACAGCATTTGAGTATGCTGTTTTCTCCGGAAACGATGAAATCATTGAACTATTAAAATAATCACTATGAAAAAAATTACTTTATTACTACTCTCAATTATTAATCTTGTAGGTTATGCTCAACAAAAAACTACTGGACAAGTTACTTTATTAAGTAATACTACTGCCACTTTGTTACTCGATAATGCAACTTCTAGAGCCACCTTAACTCTTACTGGCCCAAATGACCGTTGGTTTGCCTTACAATTTGGATCTTTTAATGATGGTGACGGAATGAATATTGGTGAAGATGTAGTATTTTGGAATGATGTTACATTAGTAGATGCCGTACATAATAATAGTCCCTTTGCGCCTTCAGCAGATGCGGTTAATAATTGGACACTGGTTTCAAGTACCAACAATACGCCTTCTGCCGGACTTAGAACTATTGTTTTTAACAGACCTTTTGTTACTGGTGACTCTAATGATTATCCTTTTAACTTTGCCGATAACTCGATAGATTTTGCTTTTGCCAGAAGAAATACCCCTGGCTTTGCATTAAATAATCATGGAAATTCAAACAGAGGTTATGCAATTAATACCCCATTTACCGTACTTGGTGTAGAAGATTTTTCTTTAGCTGCTTCACAGGTATATCCCAATCCTTCTCAAGGAGAATTTACTGTAAAAACCAAAACCAATTTAAATGTAATTAATGTATATAGCCAAACAGGTGCTTTTGTAAAAACAGTAAAAGTTGATTCAGAAAACGAAACCGTAGACTGTAATGTTTCTGGCTTAAAATCAGGTGTTTATCTTATTGAATTAGTAAATGACACCGAAAAGTCCTGGAAGAAAATAATTATTGAATAGCTATGTTTTATTCTGTAACACTATTAATTTCTTTTTGAAAACACATTAAAATAACTATCAAAAAATAGTTTTTTAATCTCAAAATGGCAAATTGTATTGTCAAATAATGGGCATAAAACACCTTCATTAAAACCTTTATTTTGCAATTGCATAATGAAGGTTTTGTCTTTTGTAATTATATGAACTGGGGTTTTGTAGCTGTTTTTTGCATTAGTAATTAATGGCGGTTGATGATCGCCAAAAAGAAGATAAATTGAATTATTTTCAGTATCCGAAAGGATGAAGTTTACCAAATTCTCTAATTGATAAGTTATTGCTTTGAAATAATTATCTATTACTTTCTCGGTTAAATTCTGTAAAGGCATATAATCTTCTCTCGTTGCCGTATTACAGGTTTTCCAATCCTCTAATAATTGTGTAGGCGAATCAAAATTATAATGTGAGTTTATGGTTTCTACAAATAATGCAAATGGTTTACCCGAAGTGTTCTTTTGTATCAAAGCTCTCGATTTATTCAGCAAATATTGATCGGGTGCTGAGGGTCCAAAATTAAATCTTTCGCCTTTATAGTCTAAATCTGCATATTTTATAACATTTTTGGTGTCAAAAAAAGATAAAATCTTTTCCCATTCAATAGTATAATTCTCAAACCCGCCCAGACCCGAAATAAGGTAATTTTCATATCCTAGTTCCTCAAAAAGAGTAAAAAAAGATTGTGTATTATATTTTTCCTGATTATTAATCAAATGGCGATACATAAAATCACTTTTTATATTAACTCCTTTCAATACTGAACTATACGAAACCCAAGAAGTGCCTCCGGTTACTGTGGTTTCAGAAAGAGTAGAGACTGCCTGCCAATCGTTACTGTTTAATTTGGTATAAAGTTTATTCATTAACGCTTCATATTTTTGAGCGTATTCTTCATTTTCTAGTAAAATCGCACCATACGACTCTATTCCAATAATGTAAACATTTGGAATGGCCTTCATAACTATATTTATTGGGATTTTAAGAATCGTTTCTTCTATAAGGTTGGGTATTTGACTTAATTCTATTTTTGATTTTGCCGAAAAAAAAAGATTAGAATTTAACATAAAAACACTCGATTGTATAGTGCCGAAATGATGGTAATCGAATTCGTGTTCTATTTTTAATCGAAATAGATTAAGTCGTTTATAAATAAAATAAGTAATCCCTAGAATACTTATTATACAACAACAAATTGTCAACCAAAATGAATTATAATATACTTTTTCAACGAGGTAAAAATTAGTCCAAAAGCTAAAGACAACTAATCCTAAAAAGAGTAAACAGCCGATAAAAAAGTAAAATCTAAAACCAGATAACCCAATTTTTATACCTTGAAGAATAAGCGGATAATCGGATTTTAAGGATGGATACGATTTGTAAATTGAAAAAATACTATTATGATACAGAAAAAAAATCAATGAAAATGTATAAAAAAAACTCGCGAGTAATTGGGCGTATTCTAATGGAATCTGGTTTTTGAAAACCAACAACAATAAAACAAATAAAGCATATTCAAAATTTACTCTAAAAACATCTTCATTAAAACGTGTTAGCAAAGGTTGTACTCGTATTTTACCTTTTGGGGTAAACTCTTTTATTGGAAAAAAAGCAGCGGTTTTACTATTGAAAACATACCGCGGTAAGAACAATACAAAATTAAGAAGTAAAAACAATACTACTGTTATCATATTTTAGAGATTCGTTTCAGATATAACTCGAATTAATAGTCTTAGCTTTTCTCACAAATAAAGATAAACTCATAGGCATACTTTACCGGAATAAACCCGTAATGAATTTTCTCATAACCGTTCCAAAATCCTAAAGAAAACCATCTTTTCCATTGCATCAATGGCCATTGGTCTTTATAAACTGACGTGATTTTCAATCCTTGTTTTTCCAGAAATGAAGACCATTCATCGAGTGACAATGCATCTTGATGTCCTTTTCTATTTACAAAGCCAAGTGGTTTTTGAATGAATTTCCAAAACCAAGATTCGGAGTTTCTAACCAAAAAACAAATTTTACCATGGTCTTTTAATACCCTTTTCATTTCTTCGACTACCTTTTCTCTATTTAGCATCCTTTCTAATGAACCAAGGCACGTGATGTATTCAAACTGTTTTTCGGAAAACGGAAGTTCTTCGGCATTAGCCACCAACACCTCATTGTTTGGAAACTTCTTTTGACACTTTTCTACAGCAACATCCGAGATATCAATTCCCGAAACTTCAATCCCTTTTTCTAATCCAACTTCGATAACTCTACCCAAACCACAAGCTACATCAAGTAGTTTTTCGTTAGGTTTTGCCTCAAGCATCTTTAAAAAAATAGAATAGGCCTGTTTAGGTCTTAAGTATAATTCACCGTGTTGAGAATAGGTTTTGTTAAACCAATTGACAATTTCTTTTTGTTGATTCATTAGAGATATCTTCGGGTTTTAAATTTATAATTTAAATAAGTTTCTTTGAATTTAACTTCTAGAAAATCTTCTTCAATTTTTATTCGAAAGTCATTATAGAAAAAGTAAATCAAAAATGGAATTATGAGAAAATAATTCAAATTAATCAGACAAACTCCAATATAAAAAAAGTACATTCCGAGTTGAATAGGATTTCGTGAAATTGAAAAAATTCCGTTAGTATGTAATTTAAAATTATCGTTTTCCTGCGAGTTGTTTTTCCGAATTTGCAACATGGCATAAAACGAAAGCAGTCTTCCTAAAATTGCTATAAAAACACCAACAGTGGCCATGGTATTCCAAGCGTTTTCTTGAAAAAAAATAACCAATAGTGGAAAGAAAAAAGCATGTATATTTAGAATATGCGGAACTAAAAGAAATAGAAGTTTCTGTTGTTGACTCCATTTAAAAACATATTGATAGTTGTTGTATTTATCAATTACGGATTGTTCATTAGTGAAAAACACTTGCGTATTGGCAACACTAGGGACGTGAAAAAAAATCAGTTCCAACAACAATGAACCATATAAAATACACAACGCTAACTCCATAGTTTTTTGGTAAATGTCAAAATGCTTTCAATGTTTTTATCCCAGGTATTTGGAGCAACTCTTGAAAGTGATTGCACTAGCAACTCATAGGTCTGTGCTTCTTCTAAAACTGGTCGTATTTCCTTTGCAATGGTTTCACTTTCAAACCCCGAAGTAATAAAACCACATTTATTTTCTTTATAATAATGATGATTTCCGGTTGGTGTACTAATAAATGGTAGTCCAGATGCAATAGCTTCCATCAGCGCGACACTATTGTTTTCTTCATCGGAAAGTTGCACCAATAAATCATAGGTTGTTTGCAGTAGATTCATTTTAGAATTATCTATTTTTCCTAAAAACTGTATTCTATTTTCTAAGCCATTTTCTTTTATTAACCTTGTAATTTCTTGCATTAATGTAGTATCCGAAATACTTCCGTAACAATCACAAATCCAATCCGTTTCTTTAAGTAATGATAACGCTTCAATCAATCTTTTATAACCTTTTCTTTCGGTAATTGTTCCGATGACCAATAACTTTTTGGGTAACAAATTGTAATTAGCTTTCTTTATCCAGGAAGAACTAATTGCTGGCGGTACAATTTCATAACTATCAACATGGAAATTATAGTTGGTTTCTATGTATTCTATGGCTTTCTTACCTGCCGTTATGATCGGGAAATTTTTGAAAATAAACTTTTCAACTTCGATAATTTCGTTGCGCTTTTCTGTGTTTTTTTGATCATCAGCACTGGGCGCTAAATGCAGTAATAAAATTATTTTTCTGTTAAGTAGGTTTATCCAATTTACTTTTTCATTTAAACAAAAACTATCCACCAAAATGATACATTCTTCATCTAAACCTAAAATTGTTTTTTCGATTTCTTTTGTAAATAGATAGTCAATTTCAATGCCTTTATTTGCAAAAGCGTTACAAAGATTTTGGTTATAAACATTGCCGCCAGAAACAATATCTAGTGGTAATGCATTGACCAAAACAAACTTTTGCTTTTTCATATTTTATGCTTCAAAACCAGCCCAAGCATTCGGATTTTCTTTTATGCAAACGCCTATCGTTCCGCTAAAAAAGGAAGCTACTTTTGTAGTAACTTCTTCCTGAATATACTTTGCTACAAACTCGGTTGTGGTTAATTGACCTTTGAAAATTTCTAAATCATCCAAATTTTGATAATCCAGTTTTTTGACAATGTCTTTTACAATGGTATGAGCAAGACCAATATCAATTACTACATTGTGCTCGTCCAATTGACTTGATTTAAAGGTGACATCGACTACAAAAGTTGCCCCATGCACGTTTTGAGCTGGACCAAAAAAAGGATGTGGTAAGGAATGCGCAATCATCATGCTTTCGCGAATTTTTACAAAGTACATAGCTAATATTTTACTATTGTTATAAAATGGTTTTGTGACTTATTTTTTCTAATATCTGAAAAGAATTGTGGCAATTCTTCAAACGGAATTATATTGGTGATTAATGGCAAAAAATCTACTTGAAGCATAATTTTTTCAACCCACTTTTTTCGAGATACAAAGTCAAATTCTCCTTGGTATTTTTTGGGTATTTCTGATACTTGTGAACTTAGTATTTGAAGTCTTTTATAATGAAAATCTGTACCCAAATTCAGTTCAACCTTTTTCGTTCCGTACCAACTGAGCTCAATTATTTTACCTTCGGTTACCATATGATCAATGCAATATTGTAGGCCATTTTCATTGGCAGAAACATTGAACGCAATATCAAAATTCATAAAGTCTTCGGCAATATCAAACCCTAAATGTTTTAGTTTTCGAACCTTTTCTTCATTGACTTCTTTGATATATACTTTTGCGTCTATATAGTCTTTTAGTGTTTTTGCTAACAAAATTCCAACACTTCCAGAGCCACAAACTAAAACTGTATCTTCTTTGGTTACTTCGGATGTCCATAAAGCATTCACTACAGTTTCTAAATTTGAAAACTGAGTGGCCACTATTGGATTAATCGTATCGGAAAAGTAAAAGCAACTTTTAGGATTAACTACAATTGCACTTTGATGCGGATGCATAATATGAACGAGTTCCTGAGCGTGGGTTTTACCTACTAATGAATACCCGTATTTTAGGGGAAAATTAAAACTACCTTCCATATAGGGAACTGTCATTTTATCATGCATTTCAGATGGAACTTTACCAGTAGCCACTAGGGTTTCTGTTCCTATACTTATTGCTGAATAAAGTGCTTCAACTTCAATCAAAGAACCATCATTACTTGGGCTTTCTTCTCTTATTTCCGAGAAGTTTGATGCGATATGCCATAGTGATTTTGGACTCATTTTTTATAAATTAGAAACAAGCATTAGGGCATTTCCCATTTTGAATGTTATTGGGTTTTGAAGATGAATACCTTCTTCTAAATTGTCAATTGCTGATAATTCAATACCGCTTTTCCCTGAACCAAAAATCATTGGAGCAATATGAAACTCAATTCTATCAATCGATTTATCTTCGATAAATTTACGAATTGTTTGACTTCCGCCTTCGATCAAAAGAGAATGAATTCCTTTTTGTTTTAGCACTTTTAATAAATCAGTGGTAATTATAGTATTCCCGTCTTGCTCTATACAAATCGCTTCAGTATTTTCGGGCAATGACTGGTACTCAATTTCATTATTACTAAATAGAATAGTTTCCCCGATTGACAAACAATCCAAATCTAGTTTTGAGTTCGCAATAATAATTTTTATAGGATTATCGCCTTTAACGTGCCGAACATCTAATCGAGGTTTGTCGAGTTTAAATGTATTGGCACCAACTAAAATGGCATCTACCAACGCTCTAATTCTGTGAGCATGTACAAGGTTTTCTTGATTTCCTATCCATTTTGACTTTCCAGATGCTGTTGCAATTTTACCATCAATGGTTTGAGCGATATGCACAAAAGAAAATGGAACCTCGGCATTTTTATTCACAATAATATAAGGCAAATAAAGTTCAAATATTTTCTTTACGTTCTTTCGGATACTATCGCTATATGCAATTTCGAAAAAATCTTTATTATTGGTAATTTTTGAATTAAAACGAATAATGAGTAATCCATCTGTTGGCAGAATAAAAAGTTCGGAAATGATAATTTCTAACTCTTCCGTAATAATTATACTTTGACTATCCGTATTTACAGTACTGTAAACCGATTTTAATTTTAGTAATAATTCCCAATAGGTAGATTTAACTTTCATTAGTATTGGGTTTGTTAAAATAATTAATTATCTGATTTTTATACTGTAAAAAAAATATCCCTACAAAAAGTAAACATTGAAAAGATGAAACCAAAGATAGTAAATAGGCATTCTCCTTAAAGCATAAAACTAAGTTTAGTATCAGAAATGACATGCAATAGGATATTATTTTAACTCGAGGCAGGGTTTTGTTTTTTAATAAAATAAAAAATAAAAACGCATTTAAAAAATTGGAAACAGCCAGTGTAATTATAGCGCCTGGAATGCCAAACTCTGGAATTAAAATCCAAAACAATATAGCCATAATTATAATTTTTATGGCTGAATAGACATTCATTTTAGAAACTTTATTTTCATAAATTAGTTGAAGTGCAAAGAATCGCAGAAAAATCATTGGCAAAAAAGCAATTCCAATCATCGGGAAATAGGGTGCAATTCCGTTGTATTTTGGATTATCTAGAAACCAATGAATGTGAACGCCAAAAAAAACCAGAAAACTCAAAGATAGTAATCCAATCAGGAGATAAAAGTTAAATTGAACTTGGACTTTCTTGGTATCGTTTTCATTTGAAAGTATACTAAATAATTCTGGCCTAATAGCGTTATCAACACTATTAAAAAGAGTAGAAACAACACTGGCAATACTCAACAAAACGACATATTTTGCCAATAATTCTATGGTTAATAACCGATCGATGAAAAACCGATCCAGTTGATTTTCTATATTGTATATAACTAAAAACGGAATGAATGGCAAAGAAAACCGCAAAGCTTCTATTAAAATAGGTTTTGAAATTTGGAATTTAAATAAACTGCTGTTTCTTAAATAAATAATTAAAAAAATAAAACTATTGGCTATCAGTGGAGCAATAAGAAACCAAATAAAATCGAGTTTCAGATAAAAAATACAAAATAGCTGTAATCCATTAATCAATAAAGTGCTTCCCACAAAATAAGTACTGTATTTGAAAACTTCTAATTTGTTCTGCAAATAAATATAATAAAACCCACAAAGAGAATTTACTAAAAACGTGCTAAGAATAATAAAGGTATAAGGAAAAAAGGGAACAACATTTTTGTAAATAATAGAAAACAATGAATTTCCAACCATCAAAAAAACAAGTAACCAAACGATAAAGCTGATTATTTGAAAGCTAAATAATGTTCGGAAAAGTTGCTTTTGTTTGTCGAAATCATCACTATTATAAAAGTAAATGGTTCTCATCGCTTGATCTACCTTTAGATTAAAAAAGATTGAAAAAACGGCAATAAATGAATTTGACAACGATAGAATAACATATTCCGAAGTGGTCAAATAATTTAAATAAACCGGCAACAGCAATAACGTCACCAATGGAGACAATAAACCAACTAGTGTGTAAATTAATGTCCGTCTCATGGTTTTTTAGAAATGATAACCAATTGATATTTCATCTGTTTATTCAAATAAAGTTGGTCTAAAAGCAGACCGCCTAAAAATAATTTTTTGAATGAAGATTGTTTCTTAAATAAGCTAAATAAGGTAATATTTACGGCTGTTTTAAATTTTGATTTTTGCCTAACATATGAGGTCAAATCTTCTATTTTGGTTGAGAATTCACTAGTATTAATTTCAATATCCTTTTGTGAAATCAAAAAATTTAAATGCCAATTAGAAGCAAATGCTTTACTGGTTTTATTGTGATTGTCATCAAAAAAATCATCTACAACAATTAATTTACCACTAGGTTTTAAACCATCCAAAAGGGTTTTTATTGATGTGTCAAAATTCAAAGTGTGTTTCAATGATTCAACACAAACAATAATATCGTATTTTGAATTTTCTGTTTCGTCAAAAGTGCTTTTTTTGAAGCTTATATTTTGCAATCCAAGTTTTTTGATACTTTGTGTAGCTCTTTCAATTTCTTTGTCACTAACGCTAATTCCAGAAACTTCTTTCGCTCCGTTTTTTAATAATACCATTGATCCAAAACCAACACCACAGCCAGCGTCAAGAATATTTTTATCTTTTACAGATACACGAGATAGTATCAATTCATAAATATCATCAAACTGATTTTTAAAATCTAATCTTTTGTGAATAGGATAATTTTCTTCTTTTTTAAACTTTGATTCAAGTTCAAAAAGAGCATTATACAGTTGCGATATGTCTTGTTGACTGTTCAATTTTTTTTAAAGGAATAATAGTCAATAAATGACCATGAAAATGAAAAAATCACTAATAAGTTACCTATTGCCAAAAACCATTTTCCTATGTTTTCTTCAAAAAAGTAAAAACAAATAAAGGAAATAAAATAACAACCCGCGAAAAAACGCGCGAAGTTTTTGCCAGAAGGCACAAGGTTTTTATTCTCTTTTAAAGTGGTAATTATTTTATATACATATCGCAAGCTTCCGGCTAGTAAAACCCAATAAAGATTAGGATATTGAACATAGAGTAATATCGAAAATAACAAACAAAAAAAAGCATCGGTTTCCATATCCAATTGCCCACCAAATTCGGTTGTTTGATTAAGCTTTCTTGCCAAAAAACCATCAATACCATCAGAGCATACTACAAGTAATGAAAGAACAAATAATGAAAAATTTGTTTCGAGAAATGGTGCAACAAAAAGTAATAGCAATCTAAAAGTAGTAACCAAATTGGGATAACCCATTATGGGTTTTAACCGACTGTATTCTTTAACATTTTTTATAATGAAAATCATAAAAAGCACTAAACCCATAGCAGGAGTTGCTACAACTTTGTGTGAATAAATATCAATTGAATATGCAATTAAAAGTAATACGGAATGATAAAATATCCAATCTGTTTTTAAAGCTGATTTTATCATTGAAACCGAATTAATTATAAATCTAAAAGATGTTTAAAGAACTCTTTCTTGGTTTTTAGGTAGCTTTTACTTTCTTCTGATGCTTTAATTTCTATTGGAATTCTACCCATTAATTGAATACTAGAATGGTCAAAAAGTGCTACTTTATCAGGATTATTTGTAAGTAAATAAATGGAGGTCACGTTTAAGTCGTTTAAAATTTCTATAACCTCATCAAAAGTTCTAGAATCAGCCGAAAAACCTAATTCTAAATTAGCTTCTACCGTATTTTTACCTTGTTCTTGAAGCTTGTAGGCTTTGAGTTTATTGATAATACCGATATTTCTGCCTTCTTGTCTCAAGTATATTAATATTCCCCCATTTTCTTCAAAATAGCCCATAGCACTATGCAGTTGTTGGCCACATTCACACTTTTTAGAATGGAAAATATCACCCGTTAAGCATTCTGAATGAAAGCGTACCGGAATAGTTTCGTTGAAATTTGTTTTTTCGTGAACCAAAACAATATGTGGCATCCAATCATTTTCGTCTTCAGAATACGCAATGATTTTAAAACTACCCCAATCGGTTGGCAAAATGGTTTCGACTTGGTTTTTTAGCATTTTTCTTTGTATGATACTAAACAAAAATACTTAAAAAAAGTAGATAGTTGTAATATTTCTGTTCTTAGATTCAAATATATAGGGGATTCTTTACCTTTTGTCAACTGAAATTAATGCGCCACAAGCCAATTTTTCCCAACACCAATTTCAACATCTAACGGAACATCAAGCTTAAAAGCATTTTCCATTTCGTGTTTTATCATAGGTTTTATTTTATCTAATTCAGAATTGTGAACGTCAAACACAAGCTCATCATGAACTTGCAATAACATTTTCGATTTCCATCCCGAGCCGTCGGAATTCTTTTCATTTAACTTTTTATGGATGTTAATCATAGCAATTTTAATAATATCAGCTGCCGAACCTTGAATGGGTGCGTTTACGGCATTGCGTTCTGCGCCACTTTTGACCATCATATTGGCCGAATTGATGTCTTTTAGATAACGACGTCTTCCTAAAACCGTTTGCACATAACCGTTTTCTCTAGCAAAATCAACTTGATTTGACATATAAGATTTCAGTTTTGGATAGGTAGCATAATACGCCTCAATCAACTCTGCACTCTCTTTTCGTGACAACGAGGTTTGGTTTGAAAGTCCAAAGGCAGAAACGCCATAAATAATTCCGAAGTTTACAGTTTTTGCATTGCTTCTTTGTTCTTTTGTCACGTCGCCCAACGGAACATTAAACACTTTTGCGGCCGTACTTCTGTGAATATCTTCGTTGTTTTGAAACGCTTTGATCATATTTTCTTCACCCGATAAAGCGGCGATAATCCGCAATTCTATCTGTGAATAATCGGCAGAAAGTAAAGTGTAATTTTCATCACGAGCAATAAATGCTTTTCTGATTAATCTACCGCGATTGGTGCGAATTGGAATGTTTTGTAAATTTGGATTATTAGAACTCAATCTTCCTGTAGCCGCAACAGTTTGCATATAATCGGTATGAACGCGACCTGTTTTTGAGTCTACTTGATTCGGTAAAGCGTCAATATACGTGCTTTGCAATTTCACCATCTGGCGCCATTCGAGTATGTCTTTTACAATTTGATGTTCGTTGGCCAAATAAGATAGCACTTCTTCGCCAGTAGCATATTGCCCTGTTTTGGTTTTTTTTTGTTTGGCTCCGCCGATTTTCAATTTATCAAACAAAATATCGCCCAACTGTTTTGGGGAAGCCAAATTGAATTTCTCGCCGGCGGTTTCGTAGATTTTTTGTTCTAATTCAGCACTTTCTTTTGCCATTTCAACCGACATGGCTGCCAAATAAGGAACGTCCAAATTAATACCTTCTAATTCCATTGCAGCCAGAACAGGAATCAGTGGAATTTCGATTTCGTCGAATAATTTTTTGGTTTCGGCTTTGTCTAGAATTGGACTAAAATTTTGTTTCAATTGAAAAGTAATATCCGCGTCTTCTGTTGCATATTCTTTGATGTCTTCGAGTGCAACATCGCGCATCGAAAGTTGACTCTTGCCTTTTTTGCCAATTAACGTTTCTATAGATTTTGGTGAATACTTCAAATACGTTTCACTCAACACATCCATATTGTGACGCATATCAGGATTGATTAAATAATGGGCAATCATCGTGTCGAATAATTTTCCTTTGATGATAACACCATAATTTGATAATATTTTTAAATCGTATTTGATGTTTTGACCAATTTTTTCGATGCTTTCACTTTCAAAAAACGGTTTAAATTTTTCCACCAAAAGTTGGGCTTCGGCTCTGCTTTCTGGAAACGGTACGTAAAACCCTTTGCCTTTTTCCCAAGAAAAAGACATTCCAACTAATTCCGCAGTTAAGGCATCAATTCCTGTCGTTTCGGTATCAAAACAAACAGAAGTTTGGTTCATCAAGTTTTGCAAAAATAATTTTAACCCCAAATCACCTTGAACTACTTGGTATAAATGCTCAATAGTTTCTAGCGTCGCATAAAATGATTGTGGTTTGGGTTCTTCGCTTTCATCATCAGTAAAACCAAATAAGTCAAACTGGTTTTCATTTTTTGGGGCTGTTTTTTTTATTGTTTTTGAATTATTATCATTGTCATTGCTGCTGCCATTACCATTAGTCTCAATTTCATCATATTCTTTTCCGGTTCCAAAATACTTATCGAATTGTGCTTTCATTTGGCGAAACTCCAATTCGTTGAAAAGTGCATCGGTTTTTTCAACATCGGGTTTAGAAAGTTCATAATCTGTTGCATCAAAAGTCACTGGACAATCTAACAGAATTCGGGCTAATTTTTTTGAAAGAATTCCTTTATCGGCATTGGCTTCAATTTTTTCTTTCATCGCCCCTTTAAGCTTGTCTGTATTAGCCAAAAGGTTTTCCATCGAACCAAATTCTTTCAACAATTTCTTAGCCGTAACTTCGCCAACACCCGGTAATCCCGGAATATTATCGGCAGCATCGCCCATCATCCCAAGAAAATCAATTACTTGTTCCGGTCGCTCGATTTCAAATTTGGCTAACACTTCTGGAATTCCCCATATTTCAATATCGTTGCCCATTCGAGCGGGCTTATACATGAAAATATTTTCGGAAACCAATTGTGCAAAATCTTTATCGGGAGTTACCATAAAAACCTGAAAATTTTCTTTTTCGGCTTGCTTTGCCAAAGTTCCGATTAAATCATCAGCTTCAAATCCTGCCTTTTCAATAATTGGAATGTGCATGGCTTTTAATAATTCCTGAATATAAGGAACGGCAATTTTAATTGCTTCAGGAGTTTCATCGCGGTGCGCTTTGTATTCTTGATACATTTCATAGCGATAATCACTTCCGCCTTTGTCAAATGCTACCGCTAAATGATCTGGCTTTTCTCGTTTGATAACATCCATCAAGGCATTCATAAATCCCATAATGGCAGAGGTATCCATTCCTTTAGAATTGATTCTTGGGTTTTTGATAAAGGCAAAGTAACCGCGAAATATTAGTGCGTAGGCATCCAGAAGGAAAAGGCGTTTTTGTGACATAAATTAAATAGTATTAGAATCCGACACGTGCAACGTGAACTGACACAGTAAACAAACTCGGATTGAGGTGTAAAAATAGCTAAAGTTTCAAACAAGAACTTAGTTTTTATTCAGAAATTAAACCTTTGTTAAAATAAGTCTAACAACCTTAATTTCTATGTAGTTTCTTTGTTAATTTGTCAAAAATTTAAAAATGGCATTCCGTTTTATCATTCTCTTCCTCTTTATAGGAATAATCGAACTTTATGCTTTTCAAGCTATAAAAACCATTACAAAATCGAAATGGGTTTTGATTACTTATGGTCTAATTTCTTTGACTGCCATTATTTTTATTGTAGTAGGATTGATGAAGTTTGACCGAAGTGTTGGTCAAACTAAAATAACTTTAATTACTTTGGGGTTATTACTTTTGGTTTTGCTTCCTAAATTAATGCTGACACTAATAATGATGATGGAAGATGTTTTGCGTTTGATTGTTGGGACTAAAAACTACTTCTCTAATTACGACACTAACGCTTATTTGCCAGCAAGAAGAAAATTTATAAGTCAAGTAGCCATTGGGTTGGCTTCTATTCCTTTCCTCTCGTTAATTTATGGTATGTCGATTGGAAAATATAACTTCAAAGTGATTCGTCAAACGTTGTTTTTTCCCGATTTACCCGATGCTTTTGACGGTTTTAAAGTCACTCATATTTCAGATATTCACAGCGGAAGTTTTGATGATGAAGCAAAAATTAAATACGCTGTTGATTTAATCAACGAACAAGAATCGGATCTTTTATTGTTTACTGGAGATATTGTAAACGCTAAAGCCGAAGAAATGCATCCATGGATTGATACCTTTAATGGATTGAAAAACTTCGAACATGGTAAATTTTCTGTGCTCGGAAACCATGATTATGGTGCCTATTTAGATTGGAAATCAGAAAAAGCAAAAGCTGATAATTTTGAAGCCATAAAAGATTTGCACCGTCAAATTGACTTTAAATTATTGCTGAATGAAAATGTAAAAATCAAAAAAGGGAATGATGAAATTGCTTTGATTGGAGTTGAAAATTGGGGGAAACATTTTGGTGAATTTGGAGATATTGACAAAGCTTCAGAAAATATAGCTTCGGAAGATTTTAAAATAGTAATGAGTCACGACCCAAGTCACTGGGAATACATAATAAAACGTCACCCAAAAAACATTCAATTAACGCTTTCGGGCCACACACACGGCATGCAATTTGGAATAGAAATTCCTGGCTATTTTAAGTGGAGTTTGGCAAAATATATCTATAAACAATGGGCTGGATTATATTCGGAATTTGGAAGATATATTTATGTTAACCGAGGTTTTGGCTTTCATGCTTATCCGGGTCGTGTAGGTATTATGCCCGAAATAACTGTTTTTGAACTAAAAAAAGGCAATTATGTAGCATAATTAGTTAAAAATGCTACATTTGTGCTTTAATATTACTTTTTAAACTGTATTAAATAAGTAAAACATTTTGGTTATATGTCAAAATTTGGAGAATTAATCAATGCTCAAGTTCCGGTATTAATCGATTTTTATACAGAGTGGAACGAATCTTCAGTTTCTATGCATCCTGTAATCAGGGATGTAGCTGCCGCACTTGGCGATAGAGCTAAAGTCATCAAAATTGATGTCGATAAAAATCAGGAGTTGGCGGATGCACTTCGTATTAAAGGATTGCCAACGCTTATGATTTACAAAGAAGGACAAATGGTTTGGAGACAATCCGGAGAATTGGATGCCAATACCATTATAAATTTGGTTCAAGAACAGATATAATTAGATTTAATAATATAAAAGGCGAACTAGTTACTAGTTCGCCTTTTTTTTCTCGATTATTCTACAAAGAAAAACCCTCACATCGCTGCAAGGGTTTTCTAATTATCTAAAAATCTAACTTTCTAAGAAGTCTAGATTAGTATCTGTAATACTCTGGTTTAAATGGCCCTTGAACTTCAACTCCAATGTAAGCTGCTTGCTCATCATTTAAAGTTTCTAATTCAACTCCTAATTTAGCTAAGTGTAATGCAGCCACTTTTTCATCTAAATGCTTAGGTAACATATACACTTCATTTTTATAAGCAGCACTGTTCGTCCATAACTCTAATTGCGCCAACGTTTGGTTGGTAAATGAATTACTCATTACAAAACTTGGGTGACCTGTAGCACAACCTAAGTTAACCAAACGCCCTTCAGCAAGGATAAGGATGTCTTTTCCTGCAATAGTGTATTTGTCAACTTGTGGTTTGATTTCTACTTTAGAAGCACCATGGTTTTTGTTTAACCAAGCCATGTCAATTTCGTTATCAAAGTGACCAATGTTACAAACGATAGTTTTATCTTTCATTTGCTCGAAATGACTTCCCATAACGATATCTTTATTTCCTGTTGTAGTGATAATAATATCAGCATTCCCAACTACGGTGTTTAATTTTTTTACTTCAAAACCGTCCATTGCAGCTTGTAATGCACAGATTGGGTCAATTTCAGTAACCGTAACGATAGAACCTGCACCTCTAAATGAAGCAGCCGTTCCTTTACCAACATCTCCGTATCCGCAAACTACCACTCTTTTCCCTGCCAACATTACATCGGTAGCTCTTCTGATTGCGTCAACGGCTGACTCTTTACATCCGTATTTGTTATCAAATTTAGATTTAGTAACCGAATCATTTACGTTAATTGCTGGCATAAATAGAGTTCCGTTTTTCATTCTTTCATACAAACGGTGAACACCTGTTGTAGTTTCTTCTGACAATCCTTTGATTCCAGGAATCAATTCAGGATAACGGTCAAAAACCATATTCGTTAAATCACCACCATCGTCTAAGATCATATTTAATGGTTTTCTATCTTCCCCAAAGAATAAAGTTTGTTCAATACACCAATCAAAGTCTTCTTCGTTCAAACCCTTCCAAGCATAAACCTGAATCCCAGCAGCAGCAATAGCAGCAGCCGCTTGATCTTGAGTAGAGAAAATATTGCAAGAAGACCAAGTAACCTGAGCTCCAAGTGCTATTAAGGTTTCAATTAATACAGCCGTTTGAATTGTCATGTGAAGACATCCTGCAATACGAGCTCCTTTTAAAGGTTGACTTGCGCCATACTCAGCTCGAAGCGCCATCAATCCTGGCATTTCTGCTTCTGCTAATTCAATTTCTTTTCTTCCCCAAGCTGCAAGCGAAATGTCTTTCACTTTAAAAGCTACATAAGGTAATGTTTGTGTACTCATCTATTATGTATATTTGTTTTTTAAAATTTGGTGCAAAAGTACATAATAAGGAAGAAATAAAAAAAGGAAAACCAATTTTTTATGATTTGTTCAAATGCTTAATTTTCTGAAAAACAAATACATAATTCAATTTACCAATGCCATTATACCAAAAGATAGTTATTAATGATTATACAAAAGCTTTCGTTTGGAAAATAACCGAATCTTTTGATGAGATTTTTCATACGGTGGCGCTTAAAGATATTTCTTTAGCTCGTCTAGAAGGAATGAAATCTGAGAGTCATCAAAAAGGATTTCTAAGTGTACGAAAATTGTTGATGGAAGCCGGATATACTGACAATGATTTGTACTATGATGAATTTGGCAAGCCACATTTAGAAGATGGAAAACATATTTCGATTTCACACTCACATGAATTTTCAGCAATTGTTTTAAGTGATGTAAATATTGGAGCTGATTTAGAAATATTGAAAGACAAAACACTAAAGCTAGCCCCGCGTTATATGGATGTTTCTCATTTAGAAAACATATCAGAAGCGGATCAATTAAAAAAAGCTACGGTAATTTGGGGTGTCAAAGAATCTGTTTTCAAAATTAAAAACGAAATAGGTATCAGCTTTAAAGACGATATTTTTGAAAGTGACTTTAATTTAAATGACAAAAAATGTACTGCTGAACTTCGATTTAATGGTGTTGCCGAACATTTTACAATTCTTTTTTATGACATTGAAAATTATGTTTTAGTATGCGCTTTTGAGTCTGTTCCGTTTGTCTTATCAACTGATGAAAAGAAATAATGAAAAACAATTACAAAACAATAATTGAAAACAAATCGGAAAATAAAAAAATGCTGGCCATTTTACTAGATCCTGAAAAGTTAGAATTGTCAACACTCCCGATTTTAGTTTCTAAAATTAACCAATCACCCGCAACACATATTTTAGTTGGTGGTAGTTCATTTGATGGTCTTCATTTGGATGATATCATCATTACCTTAAAAAAAAATACACAGCTTCCTATACTCCTTTTTCCTGGTAATCCTTCACAAGTATCCCAAGAAGCAGATGGTATATTATTTTTACAATTGCTCTCAGGGAGAAATTCTGACTATTTAATAGAATATCAAATCGACGCTGTGCCACTTATCGAACAAACAAAACTGGAAGTTATTTCAACGGGCTATCTTTTAATCGAAAGCGGAAGTGAAACGGCTGTTGAACGGGTAAGTAAAACAAAACCTTTGTCTAGAAGTAATATTGAATATATTGCTCAAACCGCTAAAGCGGGAGAATTCATTGGCAACAAATTAATTTATCTAGAAGCGGGAAGCGGAGCGCAAAACGCGGTCTCTTTAGAAATAATAAAAAATGTGTCTAGGAGAATTTCAGTGCCATTACTTGTTGGTGGTGGTATCCGATCCAAACAACAAATAGACTCAGCTTTTGAAGCTGGTGCTGATATGGTTGTAATTGGAACAGCATTCGAGAATGATTTAACCTTTTTCGACAATGTTTGAGTGGCTCTTTCATCAATATGCAAACTATCCTACCTATGAAATTGTATTGGAAGTTACGGCAATTATCTTCGGATTAATTAGTGTTTGGTGTGCTAAAAAAAACAATATTTGGGTATTTCCAACCGGAATTATCAACACTGCCATTTATGTTTACTTGCTATGGAAATGGACTTTGCTTGGCGATATGATGATTAATTTTTATTATGTGGTAATGAGCTTTTATGGTTGGTATTATTGGACGCGTAAGAAAGAGAATGTGGTTGAAATCCCAATATCGAGAATGACTGTAAACGAAAAAAAAGATTCTATATTGATTTTTGCACTAACTATACTATTTGTAGTATCGGTTTACACTTTTTTTGATAAATTTACCCATTGGACTTCCTATGTTGACACCTTAGTTACCGGAATTTTCTTTGTTGGAATGTGGCTAATGGCAAAAAGGAAACTAGAGAATTGGATTTTATGGATTGTTGGTGATGTTATTTCTATACCCATGTATTTTGTCAAAGGATATTCATTTACGAGTATTCAGTATTTAATTTTTACAGTAATTGCCATTTTTGGCTATCTAGAATGGAAGAGAACACTACAACAAAAGATACTTTAATAAAAAAATACGGTTTTAATGATGCTGATTTCGAACAAATTAGCGCTATGAATATTTCTTTGGATAAAATCGCAGGTGAACTCTTATTGTTTACATCAGGAATTCCTAAGATTACATTAGAAAAACCTGCAACACTAAATGATGGCATTGTAAAATTATCCCATGAAGAATTTCAAAAATACGCTGACTTTTTCGATGCTAATAAAGATTCTCTTAAACTGAAAAAGTTTGTTCCTGCCTCAGGAGCCGCTAGCAGAATGTTTAAGTTTTTGAATGAATTTTTGAATGAATTTGATCAAGAAAATGAAACTATAAACGCCTATATCAATCGAAAGAAAGATAAAAATTTACCCGTATTTTTAGCGGGTATAGAAAAATTTCCCTTCTTTGAAATCATAAAATCAAAGGTTAAAGAATTAACGCCAGATTATTATTCGTTGGAAAGCCATGAAAAAAGCTACCTATTCATCAAAACCATGTTATCTCCTGATTATTTTAATTTTTCAAATAAACCAAAAGGAGTCTTAGAATTTCATAAATATGAGTCGCACATCTCAACACCTGTCGAAGAACATCTTAATGAATGTGCCTTTTATGCCAGTTCAAAATCGATTTCTCATTTGCATTTTACAGTTTCTGACCATCATGAAAATTTATTTCAAACCATTATTGATACTGTAAAACAAAAGGTTGAAAATAAATCTCAAACCAAAATACATATTAAATATTCTCATCAAGATAAAAGCACCGATACTATAGCAGTAAAGGCAAACAATGAACCATTCCGTAATGATGATGGAAGATTGGTTTTTAGACCCGGTGGTCATGGAGCTTTAATCAATAATCTAAATAATTTAGATGCTGATATAGTATTTATTAAGAATATTGACAATGTAATTCAAAATCACATACAAGAAATTACGTTGTACAAAAAGGGATTGGCGGGTGTGTTGCTCCAATTTCAAAATCAAATTTTCAACATTTTAAATACTATCGAAAATAATACGTTTGAAGAAAACGATATTCCAAAAATCATTGATTTCCTGAAGAAAAAGCTAAACATTGATATCGTTGATGATTTTGATAAATATACTTTAAATAATAAAATAGAGTTTATCAAAAATAAACTAAACCGTCCAATTCGAGTTTGCGGAATGGTTAAAAATGAAGGAGAACCTGGCGGTGGTCCTTTTTGGGTAAGAAGTTATAAAGGAAATGTTTCCCTACAAATAGTTGAAAGTTCTCAAGTTGAAGTAAGCAATAAAGAGCAATCTACTATTTTAGCAAAAGCTACCCACTTTAACCCTGTAGATTTGGTGTGTGGCATTAAAAATTTCAAGGGAATAAAGTTTAATCTTACTCAGTTTATTGACCATAGTACTGGATTTATAGTTCATAAAAATAATAAAGGGAATGACTTAAAAGGATATGAATTACCGGGGCTTTGGAATGGAGCCATGGCAAAATGGATAACCGTTTTTGTAGAAGTGCCTTTGATTACGTTCAATCCGGTGAAGACTGTAAACGATTTGCTCAAACCTGCACACCAACCACAAAATGGAAACTGAAAAAATAATGGCAGAGTTACATTTTAAAGCTGTTAGAAGTTCAGGGGCAGGTGGTCAAAATGTAAACAAAGTTTCTTCAAAAGTTGTTTTAACGTTTAATTTAAATACTTCTCAAGCCTTAAACGCAGAAGAAAAAATACGGCTAGAAAACAAGTTAAAAACTAAATTAACTTCCGAAAACCTTTTGATTCTGAATTGTGATGAAGATAGGAGTCAGCTAAAAAATAAAGCAATTGTAACCAAAAGATTTCTTGAAATAATCGAAAAAAATTTGATTGTTCCAAAAAAAAGGAAAACGACCAAAATTCCAAAATCGGTAGTAGAGAAAAGACTGAAAGATAAGTCTTCTGTTGCTGAAATAAAGCAAAATCGCAAAAAACCTAAACTTTAAAATTGTCATTTCGACGAAGGAGAAATCTCAATATAAATTCAGATAATCTGATTTTTTCCAATAGGTAGAAATGAAAAGCTATTTATTTGAAAATTTTAGTATTTAATTTTATATTTGCATTGTCTCAAAAGGGGTGCTCTAAATTACGAGCTGAGATTATACCCAATGAACCTAGAACAGGTAATGCTGTTTAGGGAAAAGTGACAATACAGAGTGCACGCTGACTTTGTCACAGGAAACAAACATTTTTATTTTTAACCAAAGAATAATTACCTCTTTTTATTTGTAATAACTTTTTACGAATGAAAATTTTATTAAAACCAAGTACCAAGTACCAAGTATCTAGTACTAAGAAGAAAATAGTATCTTCTATTTTCATTTCTCTATTCTCTATTTTCTCTTTCTCACAGGAAAAAGTAAAAGACACTACTAAAGTCAACGCGCTCAATGAAGTAACCGTTTCATCGGTTAGAGCAAAAGGCAAAAACCCAATCACCTTTACCAATTATTCTAAAGAAGAAATTGCACCGCGTAATCTTGGTCAAGATATTCCAGTGCTTTTAAATTATTTACCCTCGGTAGTTTCAACAACCGATGCTGGAAACGGTGTTGGTTATACTTATTTAAGAGTTCGTGGCGCCGATGGTTCAAGAATAAACGTTACCTTAAACGGTATTCCATTTAACGATAGCGAAAGCCAGGGAACTTTTTTTGTTAACTTACCCGATTTTGCTTCATCACTAGAAAGTGTTCAATTACAACGTGGCGTTGGAACATCTACTAATGGTGCTGGTGCTTTTGGAGCGAGTTTAAACATGCAAACCAAATCTTTTCGGGAAAAAGCCTATGCAGAAATTGCCAATTCTGCAGGAAGTTTTGGCACTCGAAAACATACTTTAGCTTTTGGGACAGGGCTGCATAACAATTTTGAAATGAATGCGCGCTTGTCTAATATTGCTTCCGATGGATTTATTGACCGAGCTTCTTCAAATATGTTTGGCTACTTTTTTAATGCCAATTATAGTACAGAAAAAAGACAAATTAAGTTTTTTGCTTTTGGTGGAAAAGAAAAAACATATCAAGCATGGTATGGTCTTGAAGACCCAAAAAAGTTGAGGAACGACCGAACTTATAATGTTGCCGGAATGTATACCGATGCCCTAGGCAACACTCAGTTTTATGATGATGAAACCGATAATTATACCCAAAATCATTTCCAACTGCATTGGTCCGAAAAATGGTCTGAAAAATGGATTTCAAACGTTGCGATGCATTACACCATTGGGAAAGGTTATTTTGAACAATATCGTGAAGACGAAACATTAGCTGATTATAATTTACCCGATTTTAATGGAAATTCCGTTTCCGATTTAGTACGAAAACGATGGCTAGACAATGATTTTTTTGGAGCCACATTTTCTTTAAATTACAGAACTTCTAAAACTGACATTCTAATTGGTGGTGCGGCAAACCGTTATCTTGGTGATCATTTTGGAGAAGTTGTTTGGACCCAATTTTACACTCCTGAATACAACCGATATTATAACAACATTGGTAACAAAGACGATGTAAATTTTTATGCAAAAGCGTCGCAACAACTAGGTAAATTGAACGTTTTTGCCGATTTACAATACCGATTAGTTTTTTATGAAGCAACTAGTTTTCGTTTTGACGATGTAAATGACACGTTCTTATTTTTCAATCCAAAAATGGGTTTGAACTATCAATTAAATGAGAAAAATTCGTTTTACGGATTTTTTGGTATAGCTAATAAAGAGCCGCGTCGAGATGATTATGAAAACGGCAGCACAAAGTCCGAACGATTATTTGATTATGAACTAGGATGGAAATACAATTCAAAAAAAGTAAATTTCACTGCTAATGCTTTTTATATGAATTATAGAGACCAGCTAGTTTTAACTGGTGCCTTAAATGATGTAGGTTCACCTATTTTTACTAATAGCGGTAGCAGTTATCGTTTGGGTTTAGAAGTAGAATCTTTGATTACACTAACCCCAAAGGTAACGCTAAACCCTAACATAACATTGAGTCAAAACAAAAACAGAGACTTTAATTTTCAACGAAATGGCATTCTAGAAAACTT
>CANHWG010000023.1 GCA_947464335.1 Flavobacteriaceae bacterium | reverse complement strand
GAATCAATGAAAAGTGAAAAATCCAATCTGTTTTTTCCCGAAAAAGAGTAGTGATTTTGAGTTTGGTTTGTTGCTACACTTATTTCATCTAAATCAGAAATCGCGGTGTTTTTTTGATTGATTTTCAGTATAATTTCAAAGTCACAAAGCGCATTGGCAATATCATCTAGATTATTATTGTTGATTTTAACAAATCCATTGTTTTCGTATCGGGCTGGTGTTAAAAACCAATGTTTAAGATACATTTTACCATCGTCATAATAACCATATTTAGTAAATCGGGCATTTGGAATTTTAACGGTATATGTCATAAAAAGGGTAACTTTTTCATTCGGAAGCAGTTTAGATTGAAGTCGAACCTGAATTACATCAGCTTTAGTATCATTACGTTCCCAAGTGAGTAAAGATTTTTCCTCATTTGCAATAGTAATGTTTTCAGTTCGTCCGCGATCTTTTTCTTTGGCCAAATGAAATGCACGTTCAAATTCGTCTGCAAATCTTTTTCCGATATCTGAATTTTTATCGCCATAAGCATTCATCCAATCATTTAAAACAATATGGGTCAGCGTGTCCTTGGTTTGATTGAAAAAACGGAGTTCTTGATAAACAGTGGCTATTTTTTTCTCGTCATCTACTACTACTTCCAATTTCGATTGGTGCTGAGCTGAAACGAAACAACTGATAAAAACAAGTATGTAGTATAATTTTTTCAAGGGTTTACTCTGGGTTTAAAAAAGGCATTAAAGACAACCTTGGTAAATTCGACTGCGCCAGCTTTGTTCATGTGTCCGCAAGTAGAGAAGTAGGTGTCATCTGTTACGGTATTTTCAAATCTACGAATTTCTGGATAAACAGATTGAATATGGTTAAAATAGTCTCTATTGATAGTGCTCATGCACATTGGTGTTGTTATCGCAATTAAATGGATGTTATTTTTTTGGCAAATGGCTTTTATTTCTTCATAACCTCTATTTCTTTTGGGATAGTATTTTGATAAATCTGCCGGAATCATTTTTCCCGGATTAGATTGCAATGGATGAAAACCCTCATTTTCTAAAACATTGGTTTTTTTATGGATTAATGAATAATACATTTCCCTAAAGCCCACGCGTGCATCATAATGCAGGTATCTGTAAAAAGGAATATAAAGTAATTCATTATATTCCGGAATGTTTTTATAATGAGAGCGTATGATTTTAGATTCGTGAAGATACGGCATAAATAATGAACGTATGGCTTCGGAATGGTCATTTGTATTAATATTCAAATCAACTTGAAGGATTAAATTTTTGATTTTGTAATTGCGTTCAACCATCAATTTTAACATCAAAGCGGATTCCTCTAGCCGAGAACGCGTAACTCCAAAATTGAAGGTTTTATAACCATTGTCATTGAATATTTTGGGCACTAAATGATTATTTACTCTTGAAGAACCTAAAAAAACAACATCGTAGTTTTTATCTTTAGAATTGTATAAATAACTGATTTTATTCCGATTAGTTGTTTGTTTATATACAACGGTATAGAGTAAGTCTAGTACTACCATGGTTAAAACAAGTAGTGCTATTGCTTTTAGTATGAATTTAAAAAATGACTTCATTAAAATTGAAAATAAATAAATTCTTTATAATCTGAAAATACTCCCAAAGCCAAAATTGCAGCTAAACATAAAGACAATTTTAACCCGCTAAATTTTCCCGAAATTGGCTCTATTTTGCTTCTGTTATTCCATTCAACGATTACAAATAATAATAACAGAAAAACGATTTCATAACTGTAACGTTCAATTCTAAAATATTGTTCCGAAAACTCTAAGTTAGTAAACATTCGCTTGATATAGAACAAAGCGTCGTGAATGGTTTTAGCCCTAAAAAATATCCAGGCAAAACAAGTCATTCCGAAAGTGATTATAATACTCAAAAGAATTCTCAAAGACAAAAAATTGAAACTTAATGCAAACCCATCGATATTATTTCGGTTTCTATTTAATAACAGTAACGGAATAAAATATAAAGCATTGATAAATCCCCAGGCAATAAAGGTCCAGTTGGCGCCATGCCAAAATCCGCTGACAAGGAAAATGATAAACGTATTTCTAACTTTTAGCCATTTAGAACCTTTGCTTCCGCCTAACGGGATATACAAATAATCTCTGAACCAGGTGGTTAAAGATATGTGCCATCGTCTCCAAAATTCAGCGATGTCTCGAGAAAAATAGGGGTAATTGAAATTTTTCAATAAATCAATTCCAAACAGTTTAGACGTTCCTAAAGCAATATCGGAATACCCTGAAAAGTCACCATAAATTTGAAAAGCAAAGTACACTGCACCTAAAATTAGAGACAATGAATTCATCGAATTAGAGTGGTTAAAAATTTCATTGGCATAATTAGCACAGGTATCTGCAATAATCACTTTTTTGACCAAACCCCAAACAATTTGATAGATGCCTTCTTTGGCTTTTTCAACATCGAACGTTCTTTTTACTTTTAATTGGGGTAATAAATGCGTCGCTCTTTCAATTGGACCAGCAACCAATAAAGGGAAATAGCTCACAAACAACGAATAATCTACAAAGTTTTTCTCTGCCTTGATTCGGTTGTAATAGATATCAATTATATAGGAAAGTCCATGAAAAGTATAAAATGAAATCCCAACCGGTAGAATTACTTTTAGTAAAAGAGGATGGGCATAAAATCCAACTGAATTCAATAAATCAGTAAACGAAGCAATAAAAAAATTATAATATTTGAAAATTCCAAGAAAGCCAATATTGATAGAAATACAAAGCCAAAGCCAAAATTTTCGGTGTGTTTGTGTTTTACTATTTTCAATTTGGATGGCAGAAAAATAATCTAGTAAGGTTGAGAAAATCAATAAAAACAAAAAGCGATAATCCCAACAAGAATAGAAATAATAACTTGAAATGATTAAAATAAAATTCTGAGAAGTCTTTGATTTATTGGGCATAAACCAATACAGCAGAAATACTATTGGAAGAAAAATGGCAAAGTGAAGCGAGTTGAAAAACATTGAATTAAAATTTTCAAAAATCAAATTCCAAATTCAATATCAGCTAGTATTGGAATTTGGAATTTACTAATTGGAATTTAGTTTAGAAATTAGGACTCAAATTATATTTTTTATAGAAATTATCCAAAACTTCAACCACTTCATCTTCGGTGTCTACAATTTTTATCAAATTCAGGTCTTCTGCAGAAGCATTTCCTTCTTTTTCTATCATTACGGCTTTTATCCAATCTAATAATCCTGCCCAAAATTCTGAACCTACTAAAATGATTGGGAACTTTCCAATTTTCTTAGTCTGAATAAGTGTAACCGCTTCGAATAATTCATCTAAAGTGCCAAAACCTCCTGGCATCACTACAAATCCTTGAGCATATTTAACAAACATTACTTTACGGACAAAGAAATAGTCAAAATTTAGATTTTTATCTTTATCGATATACGGATTGTAATGTTGTTCAAACGGAAGTTCAATGTTTAGCCCTACCGAGGAACCACCGCCATTGTGAGCGCCTTTGTTTCCCGCCTCCATAATTCCGGGGCCACCACCAGTAATAACGCCATAACCTGCTTTACTAATTTTATAGGCAATCTTTTCAGCTAGTAAATAATATTTGTTATCTGGTTTGGTTCTGGCTGATCCAAAAATAGAAACACAAGGACCAATCCGGGCCATGGTTTCATAGCCATTCACAAACTCAGACATAATTTTAAAAATTGCCCAAGAATCGTTTGTTCGTATTTCATTCCATGGTTTTTGTTTTAATTTGTCATGGATTTTTTCATCATCATTTTCGAAATCTGCTGCTCTCATTTATCTACTTTTTAGTAATTTCTCTATTTGTAATCGATGTCTTAATATGTGAACTATAGCATGCTCTACTATACCTTCTAAATCATAGGTTTTCCAAGAAGTTTTGATATATGTTTTTGATAGGTCTTCATCACTCACCTGCCATTTGTTTTCAAAAGTTTTAACATGATAAAGAAACATTTTTTCTAATTCAGATAAACAATTTTCTAATGAATTAACTTCCGTTTTTTTCGAAATAATTTCATCGCCAAACTTTTTTCTAACATAATCAGAATAGATATAACCAGAACGAATAATGTGCAACATAATGTTTCTAATTGATTTGAAATCTTCTTCTTTAGAGATATCTTCTTTTAAAAATTTTTCATCTGTAATAGATTTCAAAACAAATTGTAACTCAGTGAGTGCTTTCTCATATTCATCGGTCATAGCACCAATAGCCCCAGGTCTTAATTCCATTGATTTTTTTGTATATATTTTTCAAATAAGCTAAAGTAATTCTTTTTTTAAAAATGCTGCTGTATAGCTTTTTTTGTTTTTAATAATCTCTTCTGGTGTGCCTTTAGCCACCACTTCGCCACCACCTTTTCCACCTTCGGGACCAATATCGATAATATAATCGGCTAGCTTGATAACGTCCATATTGTGTTCGATAATCACGATAGTATTGCCTTTATCGACTAATTTATTGATGACATCCATCAAAACTCGAATATCTTCAAAATGCAACCCTGTTGTAGGTTCATCCATGATGTAGAACGTATTTCCGGTATCTTTTTTAGATAATTCGGTAGCCAATTTGATACGTTGAGCTTCGCCGCCCGAAAGCGTCGTGCTTTGTTGTCCCAAAGTAATATAACCTAAACCAACATCTTGAATGGTTTTGACTTTACGATAGATTTTTGGAATATTCTCAAAAAACGGAACGGCTTCATCAACCGTCATATTTAACACATCCGATATTGATTTTCCTTTATATCGAATCTCCAACGTTTCTCGGTTAAAACGCTTGCCTAGACAAGTTTCACATTCAACATACACATCGGGCAAGAAACTCATTTCTATAGTTCTTACTCCCGAACCTTCGCAGGTTTCACATCTTCCGCCCGAAACATTAAAGCTAAAGCGACCTGCTTTGTAACCACGAATCATGGCTTCAGGGGTTAATGTGTATAAACTTCTGATTTCTGAAAAAACATCGGTATAGGTTGCAGGATTACTTCTCGGCGTTCTACCAATTGGACTTTGATCAATGTCAATAACTTTATCGATATGTTCTAGTCCTTCAATTTTTTTATAAGGTTGCGGTTTTTTGACACCGTTAAAATAATAGGCATTCAAAATAGGATAGAGTGTTTCATTGATCAAAGTTGACTTGCCACTTCCTGAAACACCAGTTACACATATCAATTTTCCTAAGGGCAATTCGATAGCAACATTTTTTAGGTTATTTCCGCTTGCGCCAGTAAGCTTCAAAAATTTACCATTGCCTTCACGTCGTTTTTTAGGCACCTCAATTTTCATTTCACCATTCAAATACATTGCCGTTATGGTGTGCTCTTTTAGTAATTCTTTTGGAGTTCCTTTACTAATAATTTCACCACCATATTTTCCTGCTTTTGGACCGATGTCAATTACATAATCAGCACGTTCTATCATGTCTTTATCGTGCTCAACTACCAAAACCGAATTTCCAATATCACGCAATTGTTCTAAGGAATGAATTAGCTTTTCATTGTCTCTTTGATGTAAACCAATACTTGGCTCATCCAAAATATAAAGTACGCCAACCAATTGAGAACCAATTTGCGTTGCCAGACGGATTCGCTGTGCTTCGCCACCCGAAAGTGATTTAGAACTTCTGTTTATCGATAAATAATTCAATCCAACATTTACTAAAAAGCGCAAACGGTCTTTAATTTCTTTGACTATTTCGGTAGCTATGACTTGCTGTTTTTTGGATAAATGGTTGTCAAGATTTTCAAACCAAGCAGCTAATTCCGAAATGTCAATAACCGATAAATCGAAAATATTTTTCTCGTGAATTCGGAAATACATGGCTTCTTTTTTCAAACGAGAACCATCACATATTGGACAATCTACTTCATCCATGAATTCTTTTGCCCAACGTTTTATAGAAGTGGATTGACTTTCGTCGTATTGATTTTTGATGAAATGGGATATGCCTTCAAATTCAATTTTATATTCTTTAGTAATGCCTAAAGTCTTTGATTCGACTGAGAATTTTTCTTTTCCGCCCTGCAAAATAATTTGCATGGCTTCATCAGATATTGTTTCGATAGCGTCATTTAAAGTAAAACCAAATTTTTCGCCAATGATTTCTAATTGTTTGAAAATCCAAGAGCTTTTATACTCGCCTAGTGGAGCAAATCCTCCGTTTTTGATGGATAGTTTAGGATTAGGGATTATTTTTTTTAAATTAATTTCATGAACTGATCCTAAACCTTTACATTCTTCGCAAGCTCCTTTTGGTGAGTTAAATGAAAATAGATTAGGTTCCGGATTCTGATAGGATATTCCCGATGTTGGACACATCAAATTTCTACTGAAATAGCGAACTTCATTAGTGTCATGGTCTAAAATCATTAACACATTTTCACCATGATGCATAGCCGTTTTGATGCTTTCTACCAAACGCTTTTCATTGTCCTCATTTTTCTCAATCACCATACGGTCAATGACAATTTCTATGTCGTGCGTTTTATATCGGTCGAGTTTCATTCCGGGTAATAAATCTTGTACTTCGCCATTAACGCGAACTTTTAGAAACCCTTGTTTGGTTATTTGTTGAAACAATTCAGCATAATGACCTTTTCGCGCCCGAATTATAGGTGCTAAAATAGTGATGCGTTTTTCGGTGAAATTTTTGATGATCAATTCTTTTATTTGCTCATCTGAATACGAAACCATTTTCTCATCAGTAACATAACTAAAAGCTTCTCCGGCACGAGCATATAGCAAACGTAGAAAGTCATAAATTTCAGTAATGGTACCAACGGTTGAACGTGGACTTTTACTAGTGGTTTTTTGTTCGATGGCAATAACTGGAGAAAGACCATCAATTTTGTCAACATCAGGTCGCTCTAATCCTCCAAGAAATTGTCGAGCATAGGCAGAAAAAGTTTCAATATAACGACGTTGTCCTTCGGCATAGATAGTGTCAAATGCTAAAGACGATTTCCCTGAACCAGAAAGCCCAGTAATTACTACTAATTTTTCACGTGGAATACTTACGTCAATATTTTTCAAATTATGGACTCGTGCACCAAGAATTTCTATCGTATTTTCAGTATCTAGCATAGCATTTTATTCATTCAGTCCCGAATTTTAGGAAGCGGAAGCAAAGGTAATGTTTTAGAAAGAAATTTTGAATAGACTGTAAAGAAGTTATCTATAAAAATGATTATTCAATTATCATTTCTTTTAATCGTTGACGGTAGCTTTCGAGCACATCAATTTTTGATAAAAAACCAACAAACTTACTTTTGTGAATTACGGGTAGAGTTGTCATTTTAGAAGTTTGGAATAGCTTCATAATTTTCTCGGGTTTGTCTTCAAATAGAATAATCTCTTTGGGTTGGCTTATAATTTCATTCATGCTCATAAACTTAATATGATTCGGATTGAAAATAAAAGCTTTGACATCCTCAAAATCAATAATGCCGACAAGTTCATTTTCTTTATCTATAACAGGAATTATTTTCTGATCAGTTGTAGCAAAGATGGCGACCACTTCAGTCGGTAAGTCTAGTAATGTCAGGGATTTATAATTTTGTTGCACCAATTTATAAAAATTGATGCTTTGTAGAATATTTTTGTCTTTATCGCTCGTAAATACTTCACCTTTATCGGCTAAAGTTTTAACATCCATAGAGTGTTTTTCAAATTGTTTAGAAACAGCAAAACTTACTGATGACACAATCATTAGAGGTACCATCAAATCATAACCACCGGTAATTTCACCAATAAGGAAAATAGCCGTCAATGGTGCATGAAATAAGCCACTCAAAATTCCAGCCATCCCAACAATGGTAAAATTGGCAATGGGTAACGGATTTGTAAAGTTCAATATATTAATTGTTTTTGCTACAAAAAACCCAAGATAAGAACCCACAAAAAGAGAAGGAGCAAAGTTACCACCATTTCCTCCGCTTCCTAAAGTTAACCCCGTAGCAAAAGCTTTTAATAACATTGTAACTCCGATAAAAGCCAGTAAAACCCATTCGCTACTTTTGAAGTTTTCAAGTAATGTATTGTCTAATAAGACACTTGGGTTTTTGGAGGTTAACGTTTTAATGCTTTCATAACCTTCTCCAAATAAGGTTGGGAAAAAGAAAATCAATAGGGCTAAAATTGTAGCTCCAAAGAAGGCTCTACGATAGCCTTTGTTCTTAAAGGTTCCGAAAAACTTTTCGACTTTTTGAAAATTACGTGCGTGATAAATAGAGGTTAATCCCGCCAAAATACCCAATAGAATATAATAAGGTGTATTGTGATAATCAAATTTTAAGGTTTGTTCAAAATTTAAAATAGTATCTGGACTTAAAGTCACTTTTGAAATTAATGCACCAGTTGCAGCAGAAATGATTATAGGAATAAAAGCTGCAATAGAAACATCGGTCAAAACCACTTCTATCGCAAATAGAACGCCAGCTATGGGTGCGTTAAATGCAGCTCCAATTCCGGCTGCAACCCCGCAAGCCAAAAGCAATATTCTATCTTTTTGTGACAGATGGTATTTTTGTGCAAAGTTGGAACCAAATGCCGCTCCAGTTATTACAATCGGACTTTCTAATCCGGCAGAACCGCCCAATCCAACCGTTAAGGAACTCGTTACTATTTGAGCATACATTTGTTTTTTGGGAATAATTCCGCCTTTTCGAGCAACGGCATATAATATCTTAGAACTACCTTTTTCTAGACTATTGCCTAAGAAATTTCGAATCACAAAAACGGTGAGCAAGATTCCTGCAATTGGAAGCAAACTATTGATATAAGGCAATTTCAGAAACCCATTAATGTCATTCGCCCAAAGGAAAATATTATGCGCAAAACTTTTAAGAATAATTACGGCAAAAGAACACGTAATGGCAACAACAACGCTGGCAAAATAGATAAAATTTCGCTCGCTAAGTCTTTCTTTCAAAAGATAAACTAAATTCTCAGCTCTTCTGAAAACACTTCTGAAAATAATTTTTAAAAAAGAAGCTTTGTTAGTTGGCATAATTCGAAGTTGAATAGCAAAAGTAAGCTATAAATAGAAAATTAAAAAAATTGAAATTGTATAGTTTTAGATTAGTTTACGCAACGCTTCTTTTTTGCTTAATGGTTTTAGATTAGTGTTTTCAACATAAAGTATTACTCCATTTGGGTTATACCTGCCATATTCTCGCAGTGCCCAACCAATTGCTTTTTGAATAAAAAATTCTTTCGATTCTTTATGCTTTTCGCATTCCGAAATAAGTAACTCAAAATGGGTTGAAGCCTTATAATCCAGTTGGAATAGAATAGCACTTCTATTGAGCCACATGTTATTTGTATTTGAAAATCTTTCAATAACTACAAATGTTTTTTCTGGAAATTGTCGCAAATAATTACCCAAAACATATTTCGCAAGAAAGTCGACTGTATCCCACCAAGAGTTAGTCACAATAAGCTTTTCGATAAGTTTTGCATCTTCAATGACATACTTATTTTTGGCCTCTTTAATCAGTATTTCAACACCGCAATAATGAAACTCACGTTCTTTTTTTTGGAATAAATCACAAGCTATTCCTCTAAAATTAGTTTGAATTTCATGTTGGTGTTTTTTCCAAAGATTTTTTAAAACAGCTCTTCTTTCTTGAGTTTTGATACCCAAAAATGAAAAGTTATCTTTCATATACGCTTGCATTGATGTAGCGTTTTCAATATTGTAGCGTTGTGATAATTCAAATGTCAATTCATTTAGAAAGTCCATGTAGATAATTATTATTTAAATCCAACTATTTTATCGGCAACAAGTCCATTTAAAAATAAACAGAAAAGAAGATCAGTAATTGTTGATCGTAATTTTCTCATCTTAATTGGTTTAACTCTTTAATTTTATCAGCACAATGGGCACGCAGTTCTTCAAAAAAAAGCTTGAATTCCGTTTCAAATTCGGTATAATAGTGCTTTAATTCTACTATCGATTCGTGCATGTCAACTCGGTTTTTGGTTCGGTGGTCCATTTGAAATAGGATCATTTGTAATCCTTCGATTGTGGCGTAGCTAACCAACCAATTTCTTCCCAGCATATAAGGTAACATTCCTTGAGCTTTTTCGGTCAATAAATCATAGTGGTCTTGAAGTAATTTGTAAAAATTTTGGGCATATTCTTCAAGTTTTATTTCTGAATAAGTATTCCAATTAGTAGCTAAAAAATGATCGTAAAAAATATCCATAATCACTCCCGAATAATGGCCATATTTTTCGTGCAGCCGATGCTTACTTTGTCTATAAATGAGATGCGTATCGGTAAAACTATCTATAGATCGATGCAATAAAATTCCTTTTTTTATTTCTATTTGAAAATTATTATAATTGCGTCCGTGAATACTGTCCGCCATAAAATTTCCGATTTTCAACAAATCGTTTTCACCAGAAAGATATATATGGGCTAAGAAGTTCATGTGCCTAATTTAGGAATTTTAAATTATAAATTTTGAATTTTAAATTAGAATTGAAAATTGTCATTCTTTATATTTGTAAACATTTAAATATGATAATTCAAAATCCATAAATAATAATAGATGACTTTAATCAAATCGATATCAGGAATTCGGGGTACTATTGGGGGTAAAGTAGGCGATAATCTAACGCCTGTTGATGCTGTAAAATTTGCTTCGGCCTATGGCACTTTTCTTAAAAACTCGCAACCTTCAACCCGCAACTCTAAACTAAAGGTTGTTATTGGTCGTGATGCCCGTATTTCGGGACCAATGATTCATAATTTGGTAGTAAATACGTTAGTCGGATTAGGTATTGATGTTATTGATTTAGGTTTGTCTACAACTCCAACGGTTGAAATTGCGGTGCCATTAGAACAAGCGGATGGCGGAATTATTTTAACTGCTTCTCATAATCCGAAACAATGGAATGCTTTGAAATTATTGAATGCCAAAGGCGAATTCTTAAGTGGAGCAGCAGGTGAAATGATTTTGGAAATAGCCGAAGCCGAAGCTTTTGATTTTTCAAATGTGGATTCGTTAGGTGAAATTACGGTGAATGACGCTTATATGGATATTCATATTGATGAGGTCTTAAATTTACCATTGGTAGATGCAGAAGCAGTAGCTAAGAGAAAATTTAAGGTGGTTGTTGATGGCGTAAATTCTAGTGGTGGAATCATTATCCCTAAATTATTGGAGCAAATGGGCGTGGAGTGTGTCAAATTATACTGCGAACCGAACGGGCATTTTCCGCACAACCCAGAACCTTTAAAAGAGCATTTAGGCGATATTTGTAAGTTGGTGGTTGAAGAAAAAGCCGATTTTGGAATTGTAGTCGATCCTGATGTTGATCGTTTGGCTTTCATTTCTAATGATGGTGAAATGTTTGGTGAAGAATATACTTTGGTGGCTTGCGCCGATTACGTTCTGAGTAAAACACCAGGAAATACGGTTTCTAATATGAGTTCTTCTCGAGCTTTACGCGATATCACCAACAAACACAACGGAAATTACCAAGCCAGTGCAGTGGGTGAAGTAAATGTGGTTGAGTTAATGAAAAAAACAAACGCTATAATAGGCGGCGAAGGAAATGGTGGAATCATTTATCCAGAATCACATTACGGAAGAGACAGCTTGGTTGGAGTAGCTTTGTTCTTGACGCATTTGGCTACTCTAGAGATGACGGTTGCCGAGTTGAGAGCTTCGTATCCGCAGTATTACATGAGCAAAAATAAAATTGAATTAACACCACAAATTGATGTGGATGCAATTTTGGTTGCTATGACAGAAAAATATAAAAACGAAGAAATCAACACGATTGATGGCGTGAAAATTGACTTTGCCGAAAATTGGGTTCACTTACGAAAATCAAACACAGAACCAATCATAAGAATTTATACGGAAGCACAAACACAAGAATTAGCCGATGCTTTGGCTTTGAAGATTATGGATGAAATTAAAGCAGTAGCTGAAATCTAAAATCAATACTGTATATTTGCTTTTATTTTTTAACGAATGGATAAGAAGACGGAAGAATTTTATGAAAGGTTGCGCGAAGAGTTGAATAATACTTCAACATGGCCAAGTGAATATTTATACAAATTTATTGTGCCAACTGATGCCAAAAAAATTGAAGAAGTTGAAAATGCCTTTGATAACATTGGTGCCGTAATTCAAACTACACAATCCAAAACAGCTAAGTATACTAGTATTTCAATAAACGTGATGATGGAAAGTCCAGATAGTGTTATTGAAAAATACATAGCAGTCTCTACAATTGAGGGAATAATATCATTATAATGATCGAAAAATATATAAAAGAAAATGCTAACGATGTTGTATTTAATTTAGAATACAATGCAGAACGTCCTCATTTAATCATACCAGAATATGGTCGTCACTTACAAAAATTGATTGATCAAGCAACTATTATAGAAGATAGAGAAACGCGTAACAAAGCAGCCAAATACATTATTCAGGTGATGGGTAGTTTAAACCCGCATTTGCGTGATGTACTCGATTTTCAGCATAAATTATGGGATCAAATTTTTATCATGTCCGATTTTAAATTGGATGTCGATTCTCCCTATCCGATTCCAACTCGAGATGTTATTTATTTGAAACCAGAACGATTAGCGTATCCACAGAAAAATCCAAAATATCGTTTTTATGGTAACAATATCAAATACATGATAGATGTTGCCAACAGCTGGGAAGAGGGAGAAATGAAAAGTGCTTTGGTAAAAGTAATTGCCAACCACATGAAGAAATCCTATCTAAGTTGGAATAAAGATACCGTTACCGATCTTGTTATTTTTGAGCATCTTTATGAATTGTCAGATGGTAAATTAAATTTGCTTCACAGTTCGGAAGAATTGTTAACTACAAACGATTTGATGCGTACTAACAAAAAAATGTCGAATAAAAATATGCCTCAAAATAATAAAGCAAAAATCATTAAAAACGGTAAAAAACCGTTCATTAAAAAAAACAATAATAACAATCAGAAATAGTTTTGAGTTATAGGTTACGAGTTGCGAGTTATTGTAACCCGAAACCTGGAACTTGAAACCCGAAACAAATATATCATGGGAACTTTTAAAATAGAAGGAGGTATTCAACTAAAAGGAGAAGTACAACCTCAAGGAGCAAAAAACGAAGCGTTACAAGTGTTATGTCCAGCATTGTTAACTTCAGAAAAAGTTAGAGTTACCAATATTCCGGATATTATAGACGTCAATAAATTGATTGTTTTACTTGGAAATTTGGGCGTAAAAATTCAAAAAAACGGACCTGGAGATTATACTTTTCAAGCTGATGAAGTCAACATAGATTATTTGAAAACCGAAGCGTTCAAAAAAGAAGGTGGAAGTTTAAGAGGTTCAATTATGATAGTGGGACCGTTATTAGCTCGATTTGGATGTGGTTATATCCCAAAACCGGGTGGTGATAAAATAGGTCGTCGTCGTTTAGATACGCACTTTGAAGGTTTTATTAACCTTGGAGCTAAGTTCCGATACGAGAGAGAAGACCATTTTTATGGTGTTGAAAACAAAGGAAGATTAAAAGGAGCTCACATGTTACTTGATGAAGCTTCGGTAACCGGAACGGCAAACATAGTTATGGCGGCTGTTTTGGCAGAAGGAATTACGACGATATATAATGCAGCTTGTGAACCTTATTTGCAACAATTGTGTAAAATGCTGAACTCGATGGGTGCCAAAATCACCGGTGTGGGTTCTAACTTATTGACCATTGAAGGTGTTGAAAAATTAGGTGGTTGTGAACATCGAATTTTGCCTGATATGATTGAGATTGGTTCTTGGATTGGCCTTGCGGCGATGACAAGAAGTGAAATTACCATCAAAAATGTTTCGTGGGAAAACCTTGGGGTAATTCCGAATGTATTCAGAAAATTAGGAATTACTTTAGAGAAAAAAGAGGACGATATTTATATACCAGCTCATACCAAAGGATACACCGTAAAAACCGATATTGACGGTTCTATTTTAACTATAGCCGATGCACCATGGCCTGGTTTTACGCCCGATTTATTGAGTATAGTTTTGGTTGTAGCAACCCAAGCGAATGGCGATGTGTTGATTCATCAAAAAATGTTCGAAAGCCGTTTGTTCTTTGTGGATAAACTTATAGATATGGGTGCTAAAATTATGTTATGCGATCCTCACCGAGCGGTAGTTATGGGTCACAATTTCCAATCGCAGCTAAAAGCTACTGTGATGAGTTCACCAGATATTCGTGCCGGAATATCTTTATTAATTGCAGCGCTTTCTGCCAAAGGAACTTCAACCATTCAAAACATTGAGCAAATAGATAGAGGTTACGAACGCATTGACGAAAGATTACGTGCGCTTGGAGCTAATATTGTTCGTGTTTAATATAGAGTATTGAAAATAGAATCTAAATAATAGAGGTGCAGATTGTACCTCTTTTTCATTTAAAATAGCATGGAAACCTATATCATAATTCTTCTTTGTATTGCTGCATTTCTTGCCGGATTTGTCGATGCAATAGTTGGCGGAGGTGGATTGATACAAACTCCCATAGCTTTGATTTTACTTCCCAATCTTGCAGTGTCTTCTGTTATTGGGTCGCTAAAAATACCATCGTTTAGCGGAACAGCTTTCGCAGCACGTCAGTATCTTAAGAAAGTTACCCTCAATTGGAGACTACTTTTCTTAATGGCATTTGTTGCATTTATCGCTGCATTTATAGGGTCTAATTTACTTACCAAAGTAAGTAATGATTTTATGAAACCAGTATTGTTGGTTGTCTTGAGTTTGATTGCCCTATATACGTTTATCAAAAAAGATTTTGGGAGCCATCAAGTTAAAGTACAGTATACTAAATATCAATTTTTACTGGCAGTTCTTATTAGTGTTATCATCGGATTTTATGATGGTTTTATTGGACCAGGAACCGGAAGTTTTTTTGTACTTGCTTTTGTAAGTGTTTTAGGTTTTGACTTTCTTCACGCTTCGGCCAATGCTAAAATGGTCAATTTGGCAACCAACTTTGGCTCTATTTGTTTATTTATTTTAAAAGGAAAAATCATTTGGGCAATTGCTATTCCTATGGCAATTTGTAATGCATTGGGCGGTTGGATAGGAGCAAAGCTCGCGATCAAAAAAGGAAATGGATTTATCCGTATTTTCTTTTTGATAGTTGTAATCGGAACGTTGATTCGTTTTGGATATGATGTGTTTTTTAAATAACTATATCAAGTACTTAAAAATTCAATCCAAACATTACGCCATCACCTTGAAAACCGCCTTGATACGAGCGAACATAATCAATTCTGAAGATACGCACTTTTCCAAAGCCCAAATTACTCAAGCCAACAGAAAATTCTTGATACGGTTTTCGGTCAGGAACAGCGAGGTTTTTAAAGCCAAGCATCAGTTTAGATTGTAGTTTATTGAGTAGCGGAATTTTATTCATAAAAAACCCTTTGTCATTATGTTCGATATGAGTTTCAAAGTAACTATCATTTGTACTGGCCGAATAATAGGGTAATAAGTTAAACGAATTGATATAGGATTCTCCTATGATAACATGGGTTTGATTTCCGTTAAAATGTTTATAATCTACAAATGAAATCCCTTCGGCATTGAAGAACTTTCCTGCTCTAGAGTTAATTTGTATTTCACCTTTGTTTCCAAGTGTTAAAGAGTGCGTTATTCTAGCTGCAATCCTATCAAAATTATATTGGTTTTCACTGCCTGCAAATCCTTTTTCATAATTTAATAAAAGCGTTGGATATTTGTCATTGCCAAGAGTATACTTTCCGTCGGGACGTGTGATGAATTGTTGTCCAAATTTAATTCGGGCTCCAACATTGAGTTTAACCAAATTGTGCCTCGCTAAGGCGGGAGTTGTAAAATCAAAAGGAGCTAATGGATTGTTAGAGGTATACAAATTATCATTTTTAATAAAGGTATAATCTGTAGTATTAAAAAGTGCTTTTCGTTCCGCGTATTCAAGGCCTAAGTTCATATTTAATCCATTAAAAATCTCTCTTGAGAAATTAGCGGATATAAAATTCTTCTCATATAATTTCATGTAATTATCTTTAAAGAATAAAGTACTTATCATATTAGCCACTCTTGAAATAGGTTCGTCAGCATTAAATTGATTCACCGAATTTCCTCCAAAAACCGAAAGATATGATTTCGATTGGTTACTCAATTTAGATGAAAAAAAAGCAGTTGCTCTAGCTCTTTCATCTGAAAAACCATACGCTACTGTAGAGCCAAATTGGTAGTAGGTATTCTTGTCTTCATTTCTTTTATAATAGGACAAACCGATTTTAGAATTCCAACCCTGAACCGTATTGAAAGAAGTATTGGTTAGTGGTGAGTCATAAGTAATAGACCATTTTTTATAGGAATTAGAATAGGTGTAACCATTCAAAATATCCATGAAACCAAATTTGTTTTTTTTCTTATCAATAGAATCTAAATATACTTTAGATTTTTTCTTTTCTTGAAGTGCATCTTTTTTTAAATAATCGGTTGTTTCTTCTTCTGTCAAAGGAACTGGTCGAATGGTATTCCAAAAAGAATCTTCTTTTTTGTTGGCATTTTTTTCAAATTTAATGACTTCAGCTGTAAAAGTTCTTTTTTCAAATTTCTCAGGAAATTCAAAATTTGAAAACACATAGGTAAATCTCCCCGAAATATTAATGCCTAGCATACCGGCATCAAAGTCTAAGGTTTGGGTGTTTTTTGTCCAAACTTTTGTAGTATTGTTATAACTAAAATTTTGTGTAAGAGTTAAGGTATTCAATGCGGGGTTTTGGATTTGCTTTCCGGTGAAAGTAACATCCACAGCATAAATAGCGTAAGTATCATCAACAATATAGATGAAGCCGTTCATCACGGGTTCCGTCTCACGACGTGGAATAATTTTTATTTTATTGATTTGCTGACGATTTTCGGTAAAAAAAGAACCTTCAAATGCATACTTGTAATAATTGAAAGCGTTATCTGCAATCGGAGAAACTACGTTGGTGTCAAACTCTAAATAATTATCATAAAAATCAAAATTAGCTGAAGAAGCATTATTAAAGCTAAATCCGTTATCGTTACCGCTTACTTTGGATGCCACAATAACCTCTTTTAATTTATCAGGTTTTTGAAACGTAACTTTTGAAACGGTTTCTGATAGGTATAAAATGCCACTTCGTGATGAATCGATAACTTCATCAAAAAAGTCCAATTTTTGACCTAAGATTTTCTTCGGCAAATTTTTAACTCTAAAAATTCCTCTTGAATAAAAATCGGCTGTGTATTTTGAAGATTTTTCAGCATTTATTTTTTTATTCTTTATAGCATTTCTAATAATTTCATTGGCCGGATTATCTTTCGGATTTATCACCACTTCTTTTAATGTGATGTTTTCTTCAAGCATCACAACATCAACAACAACTGGACTATTATTATTAGGAATAGATACTACTTGCTTGTTGGTTTTATAACCCAAATATTGAAACAGAATAATGTGTTCGCCTGGAATCTTTACATTCAACACAAACTTTCCTTGTTCGTTACTCGTAGTTCCGTTATAGGTGTTTTCTTCAAAGATGTTAACAAACGGTAATGGTTTTCCGTTAACATCGGTTACCGTTCCTTTGATTTGGGAAAAGCAATTGAGGGAAATCAATATAAATAGGAGAGAAGTAATTTTTTTCATAAATATTTTTTTGTTATTCAGATCTACCCGCATGCAGGGATCAGTGAGTTAAATTTTTAATCTGATTTGTCATTTCGACGAAGGAGAAATCACATAAAATTATTCAGATAATGAGATTTCTCCTTCGTCGAAATGACAAAGTGCTTTTTTGTTAAATCATTTATTTCCTTATTATTTTAATTTTTCTCAGTGCGTCCCTGTCTGCCAGCCGTCAGGTCTGTGAAACTTTTTTTATTCTCTTTGAAACTATAGAAAAGATTGTAAAGCTAATTCATAACTTTTCAAACCAAAACCAATTATTATTCCTTTAACATTTGGTGATATATAGGAATGGTGTCTAAATTCTTCTCTGGCAAAGGTATTGGATATGTGTACTTCTATTACCGGAGTTGTAATAGCTTTTACCGCGTCGCCAATTCCAACTGAAGTATGGGTATAGGCGGCGGCATTCAAAATAATGCCATCATACGTAAATCCTACGTCTTGAATTTTATCAATAAGTTCTCCTTCTATATTACTTTGGTAATACTCTATCTCAATCGAAGTAAATTGAAGTTTGAGTTCTTTTAGGTAATCGGTAAAAGTGGTATTGCCATAAACTTCTGGTTCTCGTTTTCCCAACAAGTTTAAGTTGGGACCATTAATGATTATGATTTTCATTTTTTTAATAGTGTATTGAGTAAAAATAGAGAATCTTATCGAATGTCATAGCGTATTTAAGCACTATTTTTATATAATTTATCTAAGTAAATAATGATATTTTGCCCTTGTTTAGACAATTGGCCTATTACTGTTATTAACTATTTTAACTGATATTTATTTTAATATATTGATAATTAAATAATTACTATTAACAATATGTTGATAACATTGTTAATAACTGAAAAGACCAATTGGGATGAAAGAAAATAATCCTTATAAATTTGTTCATATTAATTTTAAAATTAAACAAACATGAAAAAAATTATTTTAACAGTAGCAGCAGTATTCGCTTTATCGTTTGCTAATGCACAAGACAAAAAAGAAGGTTCTGAAGGATTTGCTAAAGGTGACTTGTATTTATCAGGTACTGCTGGTTTTTCTAGCGAAAAAACAGGTGATTCTAAATTAGATGGTTTTTCTTTATCACCAAGTTTAGGTTACTTTTTAACTGAAAACATTGCTCTTGAAGGAGGTTTAAGCATTACTTCTGCGAAAGACGATGACGGAGCTGGAAATGAATTGAAAGCTAATGGTTTCGGTTTCAATGCAGGTGCTAGATATTTCTGGACTCCAGCAAGCAAATTTTCTCTTTCTGTAGGAGCTAACATTTCTTATACTTCAACTAAGCTTGATAACGGAATTGGAGATGTTACTACAAAAGAAATCGGTTTAAACATTCCATTAGGAATGAACTATTTCGTTTCTAATGACTTCGCTCTTACTGCTTCTTGGGGTGGTTTCGGTTACTCATCTAACGATAATGGTGGAGACGGAGCTGAGAAAACTACTGGATTTAATTTAGGTCTAGATTTGTCTACAATCAATTTCGGTTTGATCTACAAACTGTAATTAGTTTAGAACATAAAGATAAAACCGCGCCATTGGCGCGGTTTTTTTATATCTATACTTTTCGTTTCTTTGTTGTATGAACTGGAATAATTATATCAAAAGTTTTCAATCCTATCTCAAAATAGAACGGGGTTTGTCAAAAAACACCGTGGCTAATTATACGTTTGATTTAGAGCGATTATGTGCTTTTTTGCTAGAAAGTAATATTTCTGTTGCTCCCGAAAAAATATCCGAAGAAACCATTCAACAGTTTGTATATTCTGTTTCGAAAGAAGTGAATGCTCGTTCTCAAGCACGAATCATTTCGGGCTTAAAGAGTTTTTTCTCCTATCTTATTTTCGAAGACTATCGTTCGGATAACCCAATGGAGTTGATTGAAGCGCCACGTGTGGGAAGAAAACTTCCAGATACATTATCATTAGAAGATGTAGATAATCTTATTGCTGCTATTGATTTATCCACTCCAGAAGGAGAACGAAACAGAGCCATTCTTGAAACTTTATACGGTTGCGGTCTTCGGGTTTCTGAAATTACGACCTTAAAAATATCGGATTTATTTTTTGATGAAGGATTTATAAAAATAACCGGTAAAGGAAATAAACAACGTTTTGTCCCAGTTGCTAAATCAACTCAAAAGTATATTGAACTTTATAAAGACACAATCAGAAATCATATGTCTATCGTAAAAGGTGCCGAAGATACGTTGTTTTTAAACCGCAGAGGTAAGCAGTTAACTCGTGCTATGATTTTTACCATTATTAAAAATTTAGCGGTTGCTATTAATCTACAAAAGAACATTAGTCCACACACACTGCGTCATTCCTTCGCAACACACCTTTTAGAAAACGGAGCCGATTTGCGTTCTATCCAAATGATGTTGGGTCATGAGTCGATTACAACTACTGAAATCTACGTTCATTTAGATCGCAAGCATTTAACACAAATCATCAATACATTTCATCCAAGAAAAGTATAGTTTCTTATTTTTTTAGTTAATTTTGTTTTAGTCAAAAATAAAACAATAACCCCAAACGCTGTTTTTAAATGAAATTCAATAACGTTTTTGTTGTAGATGATGATAAGATATTTCACTTTATCATTAAGAAATTATTGGTCTCTAATAACATTAATGTTGAGCCAAGATTTTTTGAAAATGGGCTTCAAGCTATAGAAGGTATTAAAAGTAATCTTGAAAATGAACAAGCTGCGCCCGATTTAATATTATTAGATATCAACATGCCTGTTCTTGATGGATGGCAATTCCTAGAAGAATTTAAATTACTCAAAAATCGAATTCAAAAGGAAATTACTATTTTTATAATTAGTTCATCTGATAATACGGTAGATAGAAATAGGGCCAAAGATTTTAAGGATGAAATAAAAGACTATTATTTAAAACCAATTACTATAGAAGGATTAAAATCAATATTTTCTTCATAAAAAAAGCGACTTAATAGTCGCTTTTTTTAGTTGTAATTACATTTATTTGGCAATATTAACCGCTCTGGTTTCTCTAATTACCGTAATTTTTACTTGTCCCGGATAAGTCATTTCAGTTTGGATTTTTTGTGAAATTTCAAAAGAAAGACTAGCGGCATTTTCATCACTTACTTTCTCGCTCTCAACAATAACACGAAGTTCACGACCCGCTTGTATAGCGTAGGCATTTTTAACTCCGTTAAATCCAAAGGCAATGTTTTCTAGGTCTTTTAATCTTTGTATATACGAATCTAAAACCTGACGTCTTGCTCCAGGTCTTGCTCCCGAAATGGCATCACAAACTTGTATGATTGGCGAAATTAAATACTTCATTTCTATCTCATCGTGATGAGCTCCAATGGCGTTGCAAACTTCTTCTTTTTCCCCAAACTTTTCTGCCCATTGCATTCCTAAAAGTGCGTGTGGTAAATCGCTTTCAGCATCAGGTACTTTACCAATATCATGAAGTAAACCTGCACGTTTGGCTAGCTTAACATTTAATCCTAATTCGGCTGCCATGATGCCACAAAGTTTAGCCACTTCTCTCGAGTGTTGCAATAAGTTTTGACCGTAAGAAGAACGGTATTTCATTCTACCAACAACTTTAATTAACTCAGGATGTAAACCATGAATTCCCAAATCGATAACGGTACGTTTACCAACTTCTATAATTTCATCATCAATTTGTTTAGTAGTTTTGGCAACTACTTCTTCAATACGAGCTGGGTGAATTCTACCATCAGTTACTAATTTATGTAATGATAATCGAGCTATTTCTCTTCGAACAGGATCAAAGCACGAAAGGATAATGGCTTCTGGTGTATCGTCAACAATTATTTCAACTCCAGTTGCCGCTTCAAGTGCACGAATGTTTCTTCCTTCACGACCAATGATTCTTCCTTTTACATCGTCTGATTCTATATTAAATACAGACACGCAATTTTCAACAGCTTCTTCTGTTCCTACACGTTGGATGGTATTGATGATAACTTTTTTAGCTTCTTGTTGAGCCGTTAATTTAGCTTCCTCAATAGTGTCCTGGATATGGGACATTGCTTTGGTTTTGGCTTCAGCTTTCAAACTTTCTACCAATTGTTCTCTTGCTTCTTCTGCAGAAAGACCCGATATAACTTCCAATTGCTCCACTTGACTTTTGTGAAGTTTTTCTAGCTCTTGTTGTTTTTTGTCTAAAGTTTCTATTTTGACATTATATTCATTGGTTTTAGCTTCAAAATCATCGTTTACTTTTTTTGCTTTTGCCAACTCGCTTGAAACTTGTGATTCTTTGTCTCGAGTTCTCTTTTCAACTTCGGCTATTCGTTTGTCTTTTCCTAAAATCTCTTGTTCATGTTCTGACTTTAGTTCTAGAAATTTTTCTTTGGCTTGTAAAAGCTTGTCTTTTTTAATATTTTCAGCCTCAAGATTGGCATCTTTTAATATGGATGCCGCTTCTTTTTTAGCGTTTTTTACCATGTTCGAAATATTGCTTTTTTCAAGAAATTTTGCAATTCCAAAACCTCCAGCAATTCCACCGATTAGCGCAATTATAATTAGTGTAGTCTCCATTTTTGTTTGTTTGTATTTATATATAAAAAAAGCCTACATTAGGTGAATGCATAAACTCGTAAGGACAAGTTTTGAGCTAACTCGTTGGTCAAGGATCCACCATTAAAGTGGCATGCTTTAGTAACGACGATTTGCTCATTCTAAATTGTTAGTGTTGAGTTTACCAATTAAAATCTAATGTAGGCGGTATTGTAATCCTATGTTAAGAACGTTATTTTTTTTCGAGAAATTCTACTACTAAATCATTAATTTTTTTCAATCGATCTAAATCTTTATTGTCTATAGAACTTTCAACATGCTTCTGTTCAACCTGTGAAGCAAACTGCAAGGCACACATGGCCAAGACATCTTGCTTATCACGAACAGCATAGTTTTCTTCGAATTGCTTAATCATAGCATCAATTTTTTTAGAAGCACTTCGTAGTCCTTCTTCTTGAGACAGATCTACCGTTAACGGATAAACTCTGTCTGCAATTGATATTTTTATTTTAAGCTTTTCATCCATATTTTTAGTCTGATAGTTGCGCTACGCAATAATCGATCTCTCGGATTAATGAATTTATTTTTAGCTTTGTATCTCGTTTATTTTCTTCACCGCCTAATAATGAATTGGCCATTCTGAGTGATTCACATTCTGATTTTAATTTTGCAATTTCGTCAGCTTGTTTGGCAATTATGTCTGCAGAATAAATTAATTCGCTTTTTGTCTTTGTAGAATCATGCTCTAACTCCTTAATTTTATTAAAAAGTTTGCCAATTCTATTTTCGAGAGAATCAATTATTTGAGCAATTTCACTCATGAATTTTTTATTCATTACTTACCTCACAAAGTTAGGATTCTATTTCGGTTGTACAATAGTTTTACGAATTATTTATTTTTGTTTTGAACTAAAATTATAATAATTTGTTTTTTAAGCTGTTATATAAAGTTACTTTATTGTAATTTTTTACGTACTTTTCATTAACTTAGCGTAAACAAGCGATATGAAATTTTTTTGCTTTATTTTTCTCTTTACTTTTTTCTGTTTTGGACAAAATCAATATCCAAAAGACTATTTTCGTTCGCCTTTAGCTATTCCTTTGCAACTTTCTGGAAATTTTGGCGAATTAAGACCGAATCATTTTCATTCGGGGTTTGATTTTAAAACGCAAAAAAAAGAAGGCCAAACTGTTTATGCTGCTGCAGATGGTTATGTTTCTCGAATTAAAATAGCAGAACTAGGATACGGAAAAGCAATTTACATCACACATCCTAATGGTTATACCACTGTTTATGGTCACTTGCAATCGGGGTTTGATACTATTGAGAAATATATTAAAAAAGAACAATACAAAGCCAAATCTTATGAAATAGATATCACATTAAATTCTAGTGATTTAGTAGTTAAAAAAGGTGATGTTATTGCTATTTCAGGAAATACCGGAGGTTCTGATGGTCCTCATTTGCATTTTGAAATCCGAGATACAGTTTCCGAAAAGATTATTAATCCTCTATATTTTGGATACGACACTGTTATTCCCGACACAAAAAAACCAACAATTTCAAGTTTATGGGTATATCCTTTAGATAATACTTCTATTGTTAATCAATCTAAAAGACCCATAGCTGTAAATTTATCGTTGCAAGAAGATGGAAGTTATTTGGCTGAAAAAGTAGCTGCTAATGGTAAAATTGGATTCGGAATTACAGCTTCAGATTTTGATGATGTTTCTTGGAATTTAAATGGAATATTTAGAGTCAATACCTATATAAATGGTAAAAGCGACTTTGGATATCAATTTGATACTTTTGCTTTTGATGAATCGAGGTATGTCAATGCTTTGATAGATTATGAACGGTATAAAAAATTAGGGCAACGAGTTCAAAAAATGTATATGAAAAATCCCTATCCACTGAGCATCATTAAGCCAGGTATTGAAAATGGAGTAATAACTGTTTCGAATAATATAAGTTCAAATTATCGTATTGAAGTTTCAGATTTCAATCAAAATAACACTAAAATATTTGTCCCAATTCAACATTCAGTTTTGCCAGCAAAAGTTTCAGAAGTACCTAGAACTTCAAAATATTTTGTAAAATCTAAAAAAGAAAATATATTTTCGTTAGACAACGTTACCGTTAATTTTCCACCGAATACCTTTTATGATGATTTTTATATGAATTTTGATGTTAAGGATGGATTTTTAAAACTGCATGAAAATACGGTACCAGCACATTTTAATTTTTCAATTACATTTGAAGATAGTATTGCATCTCAAAAAGATAGAGAGATTATGTTTATCGGGATGCTTGATGGAAAGAAAATAAACTATTACAATACTAAACGCTACAAAAATTCGTTTACAATCTACACCAAATATTTGGGAGAATATAAGCTATTTAAAGATGGTACACCACCCAAAGTAAAATCTGATAAAAGTATAGGCGGTAAGTGGATTAGTGGAGAAAAGGAACTTATTTTCACCATTTCGGATCAAGTATCTGGTATAAAAAGTTATGATGGATACTTGAACGGAAAATGGATTTTATTCGAATATGAACCTAAAACAAAAAAAATAACCCATCGTTTTTCTGATGGAATTGTAGCCGAAGGGAAAAATGATTTAAAACTTGTGGTTACTGATAATGTTGGAAATTCTACTATCTTTGAAACGCATTTTTTTAGAAGTCAAAAACTTTAATTCTATAATTTGAAAACATATAAATTACTTTTTACGCTCCTTTTATTAAATATAAACATAATTTCTTATGCACAAACTCAAACCGCTAAAGTAGCCGGAATTGTGCTCGATGAAAATAACAAACCAGTTGAAGGAGTTAATATTAGTTACAAAACTAAATCTGCTACAACGAATTCAAACGGATTTTATGAATTAATCGTTCCAGCAAATCAAAAAATTGTTATTGTTTTTACTCATACGGCGCTCAAAAATATTACCGCAACCTTGCAGTTAAAACCAGGAGAAAATTTCGAATATCATGTCGTGATGAGTGATAAAGCAGAGCAATTGAGTGATGTGGTTATTACCAGTAGCAGAAGACGAGTACAAGGAATTACATCAATCGAACCCGAAACAATCAGAAAGAACCCTAGTGCTAATGCCGGAATAGAGAGTGTCTTGAAAACTTTTGCCGGAGTGAATTCTAATAGTGAATTGAGTACTCAATATGCCGTTCGTGGTGGAAATTATGATGAAAATTTAGTGTATGTAAATGAAATAGAAGTGTATCGTCCATTCTTAATTCGTTCGGGTCAACAAGAAGGATTGAGTTTTACCAATACCGATATGACTCAGAATGTTGACTTTTCTGCTGGAGGATTTCAAGCAAAATATGGCGATAAATTATCATCGGTTTTAGATATTACTTACAGAAAACCAACCAAATTTGGTTTGGCAGCCGAAGCCAGTTTCCTAGGCGGAAGTGTAACGGCAGAAGGCGCTTCCAAAAATAAAAAATGGTCAGCAATTACAGGAGTTCGTTATCGCGATAATTCACTTTTAGTAAACAGTCAAGAAACACAAACTAATTTTAGACCAACATTCGTTGATGTTCAAACCAACATAAATTTTAATCCAAACGAGAAATGGCAATTTAGTTTCTTAGGAAATGCATCGCAAAATATTTATAATTATCAACCCCTAACGCGACAAACTAATTTTGGTACTATTGACGAACCAATTGCCCTACAAGTTTTTTATGATGGCCAGGAAAATGACAGATATCAAACACTTTTCGGAGCTTTTAAATCTAATTTTATAGCCAACGAAAACAATACGTTTAAGTTTATCACTTCAGTTTATCATACGCAAGAGCAGGAGTACTTTGATATTTTTGCCGCTTATTTTTTAGGTGAGGTGGATACCAATATTGGTTCTGAAACATTAGGGCAAGTTACTTTTAATCGAGGTATAGGCACTCAGTTAAATCATGCTCGTAATGATTTAGATGCTTTGATTGTTAATGCAGAAATTAAAGGAGTACATCAAATTAATAATAAAAAACATCAAGTTGATTGGGGTTTTAAATACACGCGTGAAAATATTCGCGATCGAATTGTAGAATGGGAAGTAATTGATTCTGCCGGATTTTCAATAAATCCGCCACAATTTGACTTTCCAAATGAACAACCGTATAATCCGTATGTTGGTCCGTTGGTTCCGTATCAGAATGTTAGAGCAACTAATTTTATTGATATTAACCGTTTTTCGGGTTATGCACAATGGAGTACTAAAACTAAAATAGGCGAAAATCAATTATGGATTACAGCAGGTTCCCGTTTCCATTCTTGGAGTGTTTCAGGTGAAAGAATGGCAAGAGGCAAACAGCAAACAGTTTTTAGCCCTAGAGCTCAAATGGCATTCAAACCCGATTGGAAAAAAGATATGATCTTCCGTCTGTCTCTTGGATATTATCATCAACCACCATTTTATCGTGAATTAAGAGATTTAAATGGAGCAGTTAATCCAAATGTTAAAGCGCAGCAATCCATTCACTTCGTATTGAGTAATGATTATAATTTTAAATTGAATAATCGACCATTCAAGTTGGTAACCGAAGCGTATTATAAATCGATGACGGATGTAAATACCTATACGTTAGAAAATGTTCGAATTCGATACCGAGCCAATAATGACGCCGAAGCTTATGCTTATGGATTGGATATGCGATTAAACGGAGAGTTCGTGCCAGGAACTGAATCTTGGTTGAGTTTTGGGTATATGAAAACAGAAGAAAATTTAAACAACAGAGGTTTTATTGCTCGACCAACAGATCAGCGATTGAAGTTTGGAATACTTTTCCAAGATTACATGCCCAATATACCAAACATGAAATTATATATGAATTTGGTTTATAATACTGGTTTGCCCGGAGGTTCACCATCCTATGCAGATCCCTATGTTTATCAAAGTCGTTTGCGTGATTACCGTCGTGCCGACGTAGGTTTCTCTTATGTTTTGACGGAGAAAAATAACGAAAGACCAGAAGGACATTGGTTGAAGAAATTTAAAGATTTATCCGCCGGATTTGAAATTTTCAATTTGTTTAATAATCAAAATGCCATTACCAATACTTGGGTACGTGATGTCTATACCAAAAACCAATATGGCATACCAAACTATATGACAACGCGTGTTTTCAATATTAAACTGACGGCTAAATTGTAGAAATAATTCACTATTTTTAGGGTCTAATTTTATGAAAATGAAAAAATACTCTTTTTATATATCTTTATTTTTTATAGCTACTCTAGTTAGTTGTAAAAAAGATGAAACTGTTAAGCCAAAAGTTATTTATGAGGAAACTTCAAAAACCAAAGAAGTACTTCCGAAGGATACCACCCAAATAGAATTGGCTGATTTACCAATTAATTTAGAAGGAACTAACTTTTTAATTCATCCAATTGGGGTTGTTGCCGGTAAATCGAAAGGATTAAAGTCGTATTCAGATGCTGACTTAAGTTTTGCAGTTTCCAATTATGGAGAATATCAAATTACGGGTTATTTGAAAAATCTAAAATTTCAGGAAATAGGAAAGGATACTATAACTGCTTTAACAGATAAACAAGTGCTGATAGAAACAGCAACGTATTTAAAGACAGTTGCTGACAAAAGCAAATTGCAATTATTGGTTTATACTTTGGCTGATATGGATACGAATAAAGATGACAAGCTCGATGAAAGTGATATAAAAGCATTGTATTTAAGCACGGTTTCTGGACAAAAATTTACCAAAATTTCTAGTGATTTTCAAGAAGTACTTGATTGGAAAATTATTGAATCAAAAAGCATGTTGTATTTCAGAACTATTGAAGATACCAATAAAGACGGAGAATTAAATGCCGAAGATAAACTTCAATATTACTTTGTAAATCTATTAGATAAAGATTGGAAAGTAAATATTTATAAGCCAATATAGTTACTCAAAAGATTGCATCGAAACTAATTTAGAGTAGGTGCCATTAAGTACTAAAAGTTCCTCGTGATTTCCTTTTTCTACAATTTTGCCTTTATGCATTACCACTATTTCATCTGCTTTTTGAATAGTTGAAAGTCGGTGTGCAATGACAATAGATGTTCTGTTTTGCATCATGTTTTCTAAAGCAATTTGAACTAGTCGTTCACTCTCTGTATCTAAAGCAGAAGTGGCTTCATCCAAAATCATGATTGGAGGATTTTTTAAAACGGCACGCGCTATGGATAAACGTTGTTTTTGACCACCAGAAAGTTTGTTTCCACTATCGCCAACATTCGTGTAAATTCCTTCGGGTAAATCTTTAACAAACTCATAAGCGTTAGCAATTTTTAAAGCTTCAATTACTTCTTCATCTGTTGCATCTAATTTGCCTAATGTAATATTTCCTTTTATCGTATCATTAAAAAGAATAGAATCTTGAGTTACTAATCCCATCAGATCCCGAAGAGATTCTAATTTAATGTCTTGAATATTAGTATTATCTATAAGAATCTTTCCTTCATTTACATCATAAAAACGAGTTAATAAATTGGCAATCGTACTTTTTCCACTGCCCGATTGGCCTACTAATGCAACGGTTTTTCCTTTTGGAATTTCTAGTGAAAAATGTTTCAGTACGTTTTCATTTTCATATTTAAAGTTGATGTCTTTAAGAATAATTTTATCTTCAAAAGATTTTTTTTCGACTGCATTCGGTCTATCGGTAATTATGTTTTCTTGATCCATTAAAGTAAAAACTCTTTCTGCGGCTGCTAAACCAGTTTTAACTTGATAGGAAGCTTTGGATATCGCTTTTGCTGGAGTCAATATAGTGTAAGCAAGCGCAATATAAGTTATAAATGTTGCCGATGAAATAGTTTGCTCTTCAACAACCATTTGGGCACCAAACCAAAGTAAAGTAGCTATAGTTATGATTCCTAAGAATTCACTAAGTGGCGAAGCCAAATTGTTTTTGTTTCCGATACTATTACTTAATTGTAACAAGCGATTTATAGAGTCATTAAATTTCTTTATAAATGAATTCTCAGCATTATATCCTTTTACTACTTTAAGTCCACTAAGCGTTTCGTCTAAAATAGATATAAAAATTCCGTTTTCGTTTTGAGCTTTAACAGATTTTGCCTTTAGGTTTTTTCCAACTCTAGAAATGATAAAACCTGAAATTGGTATGAATGCAAAGACAAAAAGTGTTAGTTTTGGGCTGATAATAAACATGGTAATAATAGAAAACAATATGGTCAGTGGCTCACGGACTACAAGTTCTAAAATTTGAAAAAAGGAGCTCTGAACTTCGTTTATGTCTCCCAACATTCTTGCCATAACATCACCTTTTTTTCTTTCGGAATAATAGGAAACCGGAAGATTGATTATTTTTTCATAAAGTTTTTTTCGAATATCTCTTAGTACACCCGTACGCAAACGAGTGACATTATAAGATGCAAAGTAATTGGTGATATTTTTTAAGAATGCTGTTGTGATGATTATAGAGATTACAAACAACAACGCCCATTTAAGTCCATATTCTTGTGTTAATTGTGTTATTTTATAATTAAGAAAATCTTCACCATAAGCTTTAATGTTCCCAATGCCTTTATAGATAGGTGCTTTCTCAACCTTTTCAGTATCTCCAAAAAGAACTTTAAGTGTTGGTATCATTGATACCATTAGTAAAGTTGAAAATAAGGCATAGAAAATATTAAAGAAGATGTTCAAGTAAACATGCTTCTTGTAGGTCATAACAAATGGCAGAAGTTTTTTTAGATTACTATCCATTAATTTAAGTTCATTTCAGTAATTATGTTCTTGATTTTAGAGTCTAAAAAGTATTCAGCAGTAGAAATCTCTTCAATACTATCGATGGCTGTATTCACACTGAAATAAAATTTTATTTTAGGCTCTGTACCACTCGGACGAGCACAAATTTTTGAACCATCTTCTAAATAATAAATCAACACATCTGATTTTGGAACGTTTAAAGTTTCGGATTCGCTAGTTAATAAATTCTTTGCGGTAGAATTTTCATAATCTTCTACCATAATGACGCGTTGCCCATTGATTTCAGCAACTGGATTTTCGCGCATGTCTACCATCATTTGCTTTATTTGATTGGCACCTTCGATTCCTTTTTTGGTTATCGAAATTAAATATTCTTTATAAAAACCATACTCTACATACAGTTGTTCAAGTTCATTATAGACCGAATTTCCTTTTTCTTTGGCTTGGGCCGCAATTTCACACATTAATAAAATAGCACCAACGGCATCTTTATCGCGCACAGCATCACCAACCATAAATCCGAAGCTTTCTTCGCCTCCACCAATAAATTGTAATTCAGGAAAGTCTTTAATAAATTTGGCAATCCATTTAAAACCGGTCAATCCCACTTTACATTCTACATTATATGCCGATGCTAATTCTAACATCATTGGTGTAGAAACAATAGTAGAACCGATAAATTGTTTACCATTAATTTTTCCGGCTTTTTTCCATTGATCTAATAGGTAATTTGTCATTACAACCATGGTTTGATTACCATTTAACAACTGCATTTTGCCTTCATTATTTCTAACAGCAACACCCAAACGATCACTATCAGGATCAGTTCCGAAAACGATATCAGCATTAATTTTATCAGCTAAAGCCAAAGCCATAGTTAAAGCTTCTGGTTCTTCTGGGTTTGGCGAAATTACAGTTGGAAAATCACCATTGGGCTCAGCTTGTTCGGGCACAATATTGACGTCGGTATAACCTGCTTTTTCAAGTACATCAGGCACTAATTTTATGGAAGTTCCGTGTAATGAAGTATAAACAATTTTTAAATTTTCTTTGGCTTTCACCGATGTATTAAAACTGGCATTTTCAATTGTAGAATCAATGAAAGCTTTATCAACTGTAACATCAATATATTCGATTAAATTATCATTGGCTTCAAATTTAATTTCATTGTATTTTAAATTTTCAATTACCTGAACAATCTCAGCATCATTGGGTGGGACTAATTGCCCACCATCTTGCCAATATACTTTATAACCATTATATTCAGGCGGATTGTGAGAAGCGGTCAATACAATTCCGGCATGACAATTCAAATGCCTAACCGAAAAAGATAGCTCTGGAGTGGGGCGCATTTCCGAAAACAAATAGACTTGAATTCCGTTCGCCGAAAAAACATCAGCTACTACTTTGGCCAAGGTGTCGCTATTATGACGACAATCGTAAGCTATTGCTACTTTTAATTGTTCGCCAGGGAATGTTTTTTTTAAATAATCAGATAAACCTTGTGTGTTTTTTCCCAGCGTATATTTGTTGATACGATTGGTTCCAATACCCATAATACCTCGCATTCCACCGGTTCCAAATTCCAAATTCTTATAGAAACTTTCTTCTAAGTTTTTGGGAGCAGACGTCATCATTGCTTTGATCTCGTCTTGTGTTTTTTGGTCAAATGTAGGCGTAAGCCATTCGTTTACTTTGTCTAATATATTTTGTTCGATGTGCATTTTTTTATAATAAATAAAGAGTAACTATAAATTAACCTCTTTAGCAATTTTATAACGTTCCTCGTTGTTTTTTGTTCTTAAAATTATTTCACCTAAAAATCCAGCTAAAAATAATTGCGAACCAATAATCATAGCGGTTAAGGCAATATAAAATAGTGGATTTGAAGCCACTAAAATAGTAGGTTCGTGAAACACGAATAATTTCATTAATTTAATTCCGATAATCAAGAATGTGGATAAAAATCCGATGATAAACATAACTACTCCGAGTGCTCCAAATAAGTGCATCGGACGTTTTCCATATTTAGATAAAAACCAAATCGTAATCAAATCTAGAAATCCATTAATAAAACGGTTCATACCAAATTTAGATTCACCATATTTTCGGGCCTGATGAATCACTACTTTTTCTCCAATATTAGAAAACCCAGCATTTTTAGCTAAAACGGGAATATAACGATGCATTTCACCCGAAACTTCGATGTTTTTGATTACGGTGTTTTTATACGCTTTTAATCCGCAATTGAAATCGTTTAATTGAACTCCAGATGTTTTTCGAGCGGCCCAATTAAATAATTTTGAAGGTAAATTTTTCCCTACAACCGAATCGTAGCGCTTCTTTTTCCATCCTGAAACCAAATCATAATTTTGATTAGAAACCATATCGAATAAATCTGGAATTTCTTCCGGGCTGTCTTGTAAATCAGCATCCATAGTGATGATTACATCTCCTTTTGCTTTGGCAAAACCGGCATGTAATGCTTGTGATTTTCCAAAATTGCTAAGAAAGCGAATCCCTTTTACATTTGGATTTTCAGTAGCAAGTTGTTCAATAATATTCCAAGATGCATCGGTACTACCATCATCTATAAAAATAATTTCATACGTGTAGCTGTTGGCTGTCATTACTTTGACAATCCATTGATGCAATTCGGGTAACGATTCCTGTTCGTTAAGAAGCGGAATGACTATGGATAAATTCATTTATAATCCTTGTGATGAAGCTGATTTAGATTTAAAAATTGCAGCTAATATTAATCCAAAAATTGCTTGAAAAACTAAGACTATAGCTATTCCAAACATAATATTACCAATGGAGTAATTATCAGTTTCGGCTGCTTTTTGCATGGCTTCGTTTACTGCAGATGCAGGAGCACCTAGCTTTTCCATCATTTCAGAAACTGCCTTGATAGCAATTTCTTTGATGGTCTCTTTAGCTTGTGGATCAATGAAGTTAAATAAAATATATTCAAATAGTTTAGAAAGTAAAGTCCCAATAACCGCTGCTATAAAGTAAACAGTAAAGCACTCTTTAAAGGTTATGTTTGCATTAAGTTGCTTTTTTGTTTTTGAAACTAAAATGAAACCAATAACAATAGTAAAAATAAATCCCACAAGTCCAAACCACCAACTTGTAAATAACTTTAAATCAATAACATAAATTAATGTTGTAAAGATAATTGAAAATAATCCTAAGATAATTCCAAAAGTTATTCCGTTTTTCTTAATAATTTCATTCATGATTTTTAGATTTTAATTAAGTAACAAATATAGTAATTCCATTATTACAATGTGTATGTTCAGTTTATTTAAAAAAAGTTACAGAAGTCTTTGATTATTATAAAAAAATTGTATTTTTGCACACTCAAATTAAAAATAAGATTAATAAAAGTTGTAGCAGGTTTATACCTTTCAATTAAGAAAGCTTCAAAACGAAACTACTTCAAAACATAAAAAGATTTATCATGAAAAAAGGACTTCACCCGGAAAATTACAGATTAGTTGCTTTCAAAGACATGTCAAATGACGATGTTTTTATCACTAAATCAACAGTTGAAACAAAAGAAACAATCACTCACGAAGGTGTTGAATACCCAGTATTCAAAATGGAGATTTCTAGAACATCTCACCCATTTTACACAGGTAAATCTAAACTTATCGATACAGCAGGACGTATTGATAAATTCAAAACTAAATACGCTAAACACGCTAAATAATAGTTGCAGTGTTTCAATTTTATCAAAACCATTCCCGAAAGTGAATGGTTTTTTTATGTCACAAACTTTTGTCTTGAGGCATTGCCGAACGGATTTTTTTTATAAACTTTGAACTCGAATCTTAATAACACGCAACTCAAATGAACTACATACTTTTTGACGGAACGGTTCGTAATGCACTTTTACCTTTTACTTTTACACGACCAGTTGCCGATATTCGTATCGGAGTTTTAACCATCCGCGAAAAATGGGAAAAACATTTAGGATATACCACAACAACTTTGACTGAAGAATATCTTTCTGAGAAGTTTCCAATGGTAGAAATGGAAGATAATGTGATGATAAATGCTTCTTTTTTGCCAAATTACATTCTGTCTGAAATGGTCAAAAATTTAGAAAAAAATCAAGCAATTTTTCAAGGTGATGAGGTTATTGCTTTTTATACGAATGATACGCAGGAAGAAGTTGATTTTGATAGTTATGAAATCATCGAATTCAGTGATGAGTGTTTAAAAGTAGAACAGACTTGGGATATTTTTGCCAAAAATGATGCTGCCATTCGCGAAGATTTTGACTTAATTACCGATGGAAGACATTCGCAACCCATACCCAAAAGTGTCAATGTTATTTCACCCGAAAACATATTTATTGAAGAAGGTGCAAAACTCGAGTTTGTTACTTTAAACGCTTCTACCGGACCAATTTATATCGGTAAAAATGCTGAAATCATGGAAGGTTCTGTGATTCGTGGACCGTTTGCCTTGTGCGAATCGGGTAGAGTGAGGTTATCTACTAAAGTCTATGGTGCTACAACCGTTGGGCCACATTCCGTTATTGGTGGCGAAGTCAGTAATTCGGTTTTAATGGGCTATTCCAATAAAGGACATGATGGATTTTTAGGTAACGCCGTTTTAGGTGAATGGTGTAACATTGGAGCTGATAGTAATAATTCAAATCTAAAAAACAACTATGAAGAAGTGCGTTTGTGGAGTTATGAAACGGAAGGATTTGCCAAAACTGGACTACAATTCTGTGGCTTAATGATGGGAGATCACAGCAAATGCGGTATTAATACCATGTTTAATACGGGTACTGTGGTTGGTGTTTCTGCCAATATTTTTGGTGCTGGATTTCCTCGTAATTTTGTACCGAGCTTTTCTTGGGGTGGTGCTTCCGGATTTACGACGTATTTAACATCCAAAGCATTTCAAACAGCAAAAATAGTCATGGCAAGACGTCAGGTAGAATTTTCAGAGCAAGATGCTAAAATTCTAGAACACGTTTTTGAGATTACCAAAAAATACAGAAAAGAATAGCGATTGGATTCTTAGAAAAGTATACTATCCAAAAATCTAACTATCCAACAATCCATTTTGTAATTCAATAATTGTATGTAAATTTGCCCACTCAATTTTTTGACAACGACTTCATCAATTGAGATTACAAATGGAACAAAAAAAGAAAGTTGCATTCTACACTTTAGGATGCAAATTAAATTTCTCCGAAACGTCTACCATTGCGAGAAATTTTAACGACGAAGGTTTTGATCGTGTCGACTTCGAAGAAGTAGCCGATATCTATGTCATTAATACGTGCTCGGTTACCGAAAATGCTGATAAACAATTCAAACAGATTGTAAAAAAAGCCATAAAGCGCAACGATAAAGCATTTGTCGCTGCAGTGGGTTGTTATGCGCAATTAAAACCCGAAGAATTAGCTGCTGTTGATGGAGTTGACTTGGTTTTAGGAGCCACCGAAAAATTCAAAATCACCGATTATATTAATGATTTGTCCAAAAATGATAGGGGTGAAGTGCATTCGTGCGAAATAGAAGAAGCCGATTTCTATGTCGGAAGTTATTCTATTGGTGATAGAACGAGAGCGTTTTTAAAAGTTCAGGATGGATGTGATTATAAATGTACGTATTGCACTATTCCTTTAGCACGTGGAATTTCTAGAAGTGATGCCTTGGAAAATGTTCTGAAAAATGCTTCAGATATTTCCAAACAAGGCATCAAAGAAATTGTTTTGACCGGCGTCAATATTGGCGATTATGGCAAAGGCGAATTTGGAAACAAAAAACACGAACATACTTTTTTAGATTTAGTAAAAGCATTAGATGAAGTAGATGGTATTGAAAGACTCCGAATTTCTTCTATTGAACCTAATCTTTTAAAGAACGAAACCATCGAATTCGTTTCTCAAAGCCGAACGTTTGTGCCTCATTTTCATATACCGTTGCAAAGCGGAAGTAATGATATTCTGAAGAAAATGAAACGTCGCTATTTAAGAGAAGTTTATACCGATAGAGTTAATAAAATTCGCGAAGTCATGCCTCATGCCTGTATTGGTGTTGATGTTATTGTAGGTTTTCCGGGTGAGACAGATAAAAATTTCTTAGAAACATATAATTTCCTAAACGAAATGGATATCTCATATCTTCATGTTTTCACCTATTCAGAAAGAGATAACACCGAAGCTGCTGAAATGCCGGATGTTGTTCCGATGAATGTGAGAAACAAAAGAAGTAAAATGCTACGTGGCTTATCTGTAAAAAAACGTCGTGCTTTTTATGAAAGTCAAATAGGAACTAATAGAACAGTTCTTTTTGAAAGTGAAAACAAAGAAGGTTATATTCACGGTTTTACCGAAAACTATGTAAAAGTAAAAACACCATGGAATCCAGAATTAGCCAATACTCTGCACAAAATCAATTTAACTAAAATTGACGAAGACGGAAGTGTGAGAATGGAATTCGTGAATGTAATGGTATAATTATTCTTTAATGAATTTTGAAGACACACCATTAAGCTTGTAAATATAAGTTCCGCTGGTTAAGCCGCTAACATCAACAGTTAGATCTTTTGTTCCTGCGGTTACCTCTTTTACAAGTATTTTTTTTCCACTTATGTCATAAACTTCAAGTTTAGAATCTTGATCTAATGGCAATTTGTTCGAGATGCTTAAACGATCTCCTGTTGGAATTGGATAACCTATCATGCTATTTTTTAAATATTGTTGCTCCTGTTCTATTGATAAAGTTCCAGTTAATGCGTAAATATCAAAACTATAAGGCCTTGTTACGTAACCCGCTCCGGTACTAGCATCGGCGTCATGTAATGGATTAGTGGCTTCAATGTTAATAAATGCATTTTGGAAATAAGTTACATTTATAAAATCTAGGTCATGACCATAATTTCCATTATATAAAGAAGTTTGTTGGGGGTTATCATAGGTGTGAACTATTAGTTTGTAATTCCCAGTAGACGTTTTATATATTTTAGCACCAATACGCTCTTCAAAACTGGCAAGAATCGAACCATCGTCATCGCGGAGAACAACATCATTAAGATACAATGGACGATTGCCATAAAGGTAAAATCGACTAGCTTGATATAGAATTTCCATTTTATCATCATTGTTAAATAACTTATCGGTAATAGAGTATACTTTAACGAGATTTGGACAAGTGATTGTTTTTAATAAATTATGATTTTCATCATAAATTTTTACATCTGTAGTTGAGGTCGTTGTAGATATGTCAACCCTATTATAAGTCACATATTTCATTCCTGTCTGCGTATAGATGACATCAAAATCAAACGAATTGTAATTGGTCATTCTGTCACCTTGATTTACATAAGTATGTTCCAAAGTTATTTGGGCATTCATGAAGCTAATAGATAATAGAAGTAAATAAAATATTTTTTTCATGGTTTATAATATGAAAATTAATTGTTTGATTAAAAGTAATGATTAAATTCTAATATTTATAGTGAAACTTAACCTTAGTGATTCGGAAAACGGTATCACTATATTGTTCTATAAATTCAAATTTATTTCTTCCGTTTTGTTTGAAATCGATAATTCGATCAGCCGATATTTCATAGTAGGTTCCTTTTCCTTCTAGCATGAATTTTTCACCATTCATTCGATAAGCAGACCGTATTAATACAAATTCGGATAAATTCCATGCGGTTAAATTGGCATCAAGTTCATCTAATTCAGAAAATAATCCCTGCGTTATTTCGGTTTTGCTGCCATAATACTTTTCAATATTTTCAAAAAAAACGATGATTCCTTTGCGAAGTGCTTCTGTATCCATTTGCTAAATATAAAAAAAATTCCAAATTCGTTTATTAGAATTTGGAATTTCTCTTGTGTGATTTTTACTTTTTATATTTTAATTCCAGGAGGAAGTAAATCTCTGTAACAAGTATTTTTTCTAAAAAATAATGCAATCTTAGGTAAAATAGGAACTACTTTTAATTTTCTTTCATAAGCAATTTCCATAATGTTTTTCAATAAATCAGTTATGAATTCGTCATTGTCAAACCCATCAAAAACATTAATTCGAGTTAAGAAAATCTTCTTCTCTTGAAAAGAATATTCTACTGAAATTAATTTTCCATCTACTAAAGTTTCAAACTGACGAGCAAAAGTATTGTCTTTAATCTCGATTTTTTCTAAAAATGCGGTTGCTTCCATGTGATTATAAACAAAAAGAATTATTTTTAGGCAAAGTTACTAATAATTAACCGTTTTAGAGTTATATAATGTCTAAAATTCATGTTTATTTTATGCCCGGAATGGCAGCTAGTTCCTCAATTTTTGAGCGAATTCAATTGCCAACAGCAGTTTTTGAATTGCATTTATTAGAATGGTTACTGCCTGAAAAAGAAGAAACTATAGAAGATTACGCACAACGTGTTGCTAAAAACATCAAACATAAAAATGTTATTTTAGTCGGGGTATCCTTTGGTGGAATTTTGGTTCAGGAAATGAAACCATTTGTAAACCCCAAGAAAGTAATTATCATTTCAAGTGTAAAATCAAATGTAGAATTTCCAAGGCGATTTAAAGTGGCAAAAACCACTAAAGCTTACAAGCTTATTCCAACACAACTTTTTGAAAACCTAGACACTTTAGCAAGATTTACCTTTGGTTCATCAATCATAAAACAAAGATTAAAATTATATGAAAAGTTTCTTTCCGTTAATGATAAAGTTTACTTAGATTGGGCAATCGAACAAATCCTAAATTGGAAACGTACAGAAATTGACCCAGATGTAATTCATATACATGGAGATGCAGATGAAGTTTTTCCACCAAAATATATTAAAAACTATATTTCGGTAAAAGGAGGAACTCATATTATGATTTTAACAAAATACCGATGGCTCAATGAGAATTTACCTAAAATTATGTTACAGTAGCATTATTTACGGCTTAAATGTGTAGCTTTACAGTATAAAATAATGCTTATGAAGTCGAATAAAGCCCTATTAGTTACACTTTCTATTGTTTTAATTTCGGGTATACTTGTTTTTGGAATTGCAGGTGATTATAAAGATAAACAACTTCGAGAAGGAACAGCTATGTTTTTTCCAGAGAGTGTTGATTTTGCTGGAGAAATTGCCCCTTTGCAAATTACAGATGTTAGAGAACGATTAGACAGAGAGCTATTAATTAATGCCAACTTAGATGCTACAACTGCATTAATTATAAAAAGGGCAAACAGAGCTTTTCCAATAATTGAGCCTATATTAAAGCAATATAATGTCCCCGATGATTTTAAATATTTAGCTGTTATAGAAAGTGGGTTAATCAACGCTGTCTCATCGGCAGGCGCAAGAGGAGTTTGGCAGTTTATGCCCGATACTGCTAAAGAAAAAGGCATGGAAGTAAATGAAATAGTAGATGAACGATATCATCTTGAAAAATCAACAGAAGCAGCATGTAAATATCTTTTAGCGGCTAAAGAAAAATTCGGAACATGGACTATGGCTGCAGCTTCCTATAATGGAGGAATGAACGGTTTGAGCAAAAAAATCGAGGAACAAAAAGTAACCGATTATTATGATTTAGGTTTAACAGAAGAAACTTCTCGCTACGTTTTTAGAATATTGGCTTTAAAAGAAATTATGAAACAACCTGCAAAGTATGGGTTTAGTATTTATTCAAGCGATTTATATGCGCCAATTCCAACTAAAAGTGTTGAAGTCGACAGTACAATTAACAACCTGACCAGTTTTGCTCAATCGCAAGGCATCAATTATAAAGTTTTAAAAATTCACAATCCTTGGTTGCGCGATAAAAAGCTTTTGAATCCAACTAAGAAAAAATACGAAATTAAGATTCCAATTTAAAAAGTGTTCGGTTTATAGTGTTCAGTAAACAGTATAAAAAAACGTCCCGAGAATTTCAGGACGTTTTTCATTTTTGGGAATCACTGCCAACTAATTGCTGACCACTGATCACTAAATCTTCTTCATTTGCTCTTTCATCATCTTAATCTGGTCATTCAGCATATTTTG
>CANHWG010000022.1 GCA_947464335.1 Flavobacteriaceae bacterium | reverse complement strand
GTTTCAAAAGCAATAGGTCGCGGCGGTCACAATATTAAATTAGCGGGACTTTTGACAGGTTATGAGTTGGATGTAATCAGAGAAGGCATTGCTGCCGAAGAAGATGATGTTGAATTAACAGAGTTTTCAGATGAAATTGACTGTTGGGTAATCGACGAATTTGCTAAAATTGGATTGGATACGGCTCGAAGTATTTTGAATCAAGATGTAGCCGATTTAGTAAGAAGAACTGACTTAGAAGAAGAAACCATTTTAGAAGTAATACGAATATTAAAAGAAGAGTTTCAAGACTAATTCTTTAACGCAAAATAGATAACATTAATAAGATTTTATGTCTGAAGGAAATATTAGAATTAATAAAGTTTTAAGGGAATTAAATATTTCTTTGGAAAGAGCTGTGGATTATCTAAAGGATAAAGGAATTGCTATTGAAGCAAGTCCAAACACAAAAATTTCCGATGATGTATATACTATTCTTTGCGGACAATTTGCCGGTGATAAAGGCAACAAAGAAGCTTCAAAAGGGATTAGTGAAGAAATAAAAAAAGAAAAAGAAGCACTTCGCGTTGAAAGAGAAAAAGAAATCGAAGACAAGCGAAAGCAAGAAGAAGAGCGCCTTCAACAACAAGAGTTGATTAAGGCTAAAGCAAATGTAATTGCTCCAAAGCAAGTTGGTAAAATCGATTTGAATCCAAAACCAAATGCAGCGCCAATAGTTAAAGAATCAAAACCCGTTATTGGTTCTGCCGAAAGCGAGCAAGGGAATCAAAAGAAAGAGATTATTTCAAAAAATGAAGTTATTATTCCCAAAGACAATGTAGTTGAAGCAATTCAAACATCAGAAGAACCAGTTGTTGATGAAACTCATACGACACAATATCAAAATCTTTCCGGACCTATTTTAACGGGACAAAAAATAGACTTAACTCAGTTTAATAAGCCAAAAAAGAAAAAAGAAGATTTTAAAAAAGAGGCTAGTAAGCCAGCTACTCCAGTAAATGGACAGAATGCTGCAGCAAACAGCAATAACGCCAACAAGAATAAGCGAAAAAGAATCCCAGGTAAACCAGGTGAAACAGGAAAACCAGTTATCGGTGGCGGTGGTGGTGGTAATGCTTTTGGACCTACTAAGACCGGAGGAAATAAGCCTGGAGGATTTCAAAAAGGAGCTCGACCTGCGATAGTTCAAAAAGTAGAGCCTACTGAAGAAGAAGTTAAAAATCAAATTAAAGAAACTTTAGAGCGTTTACAAGGAAAAGGAAACAAATCTAAAGCTGCAAAATATAGAAGAGACAAGCGTGATTCCCACCGTCAAAGAAGTGAGGAAGAAATGCAAGCTCTCGAAGAAGGAAGTAAAACGCTTAAAGTTACCGAGTTTGTAACGGTAGGTGAAATTGCTACTATGATGGATGTGCCAATTACAAAAGTGATTGGAACCTGTATGACATTAGGAATCATGGTAACCATGAACCAAAGGTTAGATGCCGAAACTTTATCCATAGTAGCGGATGAGTTTGGTTTTGAAGTAGAGTTTATTACTACAGATATTGAAGATTCAATTGAAGTTGTTGAAGATAGACTGGAAGACTTAGTATCACGTGCACCAATTGTAACTGTAATGGGTCACGTAGATCATGGTAAAACTTCCTTATTAGATTATATCCGTAAAGAAAATGTTATTGCTGGAGAATCAGGAGGAATTACCCAACACATTGGGGCTTATGCAGTAACTCTTGATAACGGTCAAAAAATAACTTTCCTTGACACACCAGGTCACGAAGCATTTACCGCGATGCGTGCCCGTGGAGCTCAAGTTACCGATATAGCAATTATTGTTGTTGCGGCGGATGATGATATCATGCCTCAAACAAAAGAAGCCATTAGTCACGCTCAAGCAGCAAATGTTCCAATGATATTTGCCATCAATAAAATTGATAAACAAGGTGCAAATCCCGAAAAAATAAAAGAAAAATTAGCCGGTATGAATTTATTAGTTGAAGATTGGGGTGGTAAATACCAATCACACGATATTTCAGCTAAAAAAGGAACTGGTGTTAAAGAATTATTGGAAAAAGTTTTGCTTGAAGCTGAAATCTTAGATTTAAAAGCCAATCCAAACAAACCAGCAGTAGGAACTGTTGTTGAAGCTCAATTAGATAAAGGAAGAGGATATGTTTCTACTATTTTAGTACAATCAGGAACCTTGAAGGTTGGTGACTATGTTTTGGCAGGAAAGAATCATGGTAAAGTAAAAGCGATGCATGATGAAAGAGGTCATAATGTTACTTCTGCGGGACCATCAACACCAATTTCAATTTTAGGTTTAGACGGAGCATCAACGGCTGGAGATAAATTTAATGTTTTTGAAGATGAAAGAGAAGCCAAACAAATTGCATCTAAACGTATTCAATTATTAAGAGAGCAATCCGTAAGAACACAACGTCATATTACTTTAGCGGAAATTGGTCGTCGTATTGCTTTAGGACAGTTTAAAGAATTAAATATTATCCTTAAAGGAGATGTGGATGGTTCTGTAGAAGCACTTTCAAGTGAGTTTACAAAATTATCAACAGAAGAAATCCAAATAAATATTATTCACAAAGGAGTTGGTGCCATCACAGAAACTGATGTTATGTTGGCCTCAGCATCCGATGCAATTATTATCGGATTTAATGTTCGTCCTGCCGGAAATGCACGTCAATTAGCTCAAAAAGAAGAGATTGATATCAGAAACTATTCTATTATTTACGACGCTATCAACGATCTGAAAGATGCTATGGAAGGAATGCTTTCTCCAGAAATGAAAGAAGAAATTACCGGAACAGCCGAAATAAGAGAAATATTCAAAGTGTCTAAAGTAGGAAGCATTGCAGGATGTATGGTTACGGATGGTAAAATCTTTAGAAATTCGAATATCCGAATAATCCGTGAAGGCGTTGTCATCTTTACGGGAGAATTAGCTACTTTAAAACGTTTTAAAGACGATGTAAAAGAAGTGTCTAAGGGCTACGATTGCGGTATGCAGATCAAGAATTACAACGATATTGAACAATTAGATATCATTGAAGCTTTCCAAGAAGTAGAAGTCAAGAAAAAGATGAAATAAGCGTTAAAAAAAATCCCGAGCAATCGGGATTTTTTTATTTATTTGGCTTAATCAAAAAGGCATTTGGATATTTTTTCTTTAAATCGTTAAGCGTTTTTTCAGCTTCAATTCTTGTTTTAAAATTCCCTACCCAAACTTTATATTGTGGCGTGCTGAAAACAATTGTAGCATCCATGTTTTTATTTTCTCTCTTAAAGTCAGTCAAATTCTTTTTAGAATTTTCAGAATCGCCATTAAAAATCTGAATCTTATAACGGTCATTTACGGTTATTGAACTGTTTATCTTTCTTTTTTCATTTAATAATTGTTCGAACTTTGGGTCTTGACTTATACTTGCCTTTGTAACTTGACCACTACTTTTTTCAGATAAAAAAACTAGAAAAACAATAGAGAAAATTACTTTTAATTTTAGAAAAATAGACATAATGATTTGATTTTTATACAAATGTATAGTTTATTAAATTAAAGAAAATAGAAAACACTATTTAGAATTAATATAAATTGATAATGAAGGTATATTTAGGGTTTTGAGAATAGTTCATAAGTCGTATTTTTGTGCGAGTTTTTAATAAAGTGTCGATTTTTTAGCTGAGAAAATTCAGTAAAAAAATTATACAAAATAGCAGTAGATAATCACTATATTATATGAAAAAAGTGGGTAACCATAATTCGATTTCAAGGAAAATACTTTTTTGTTTAGCATTGATGCTAACATTCTCCTTCACTTCATTTTCACAAGCAACACCTCCGTCAGCTGCAACTACAACTGCAGCGGCAACAGGAACAGCAGCACCAGCTGCCACTTCGGGAGGCGATGCTGTAGCAGGAAAAGCATTGTTTAATGCCAATTGTGCTGCTTGTCATAAGTTAGATGCTAAAGCAACAGGTCCAGCCCTAAGAGGAATTTTGGCTAAATATGACATGCCTTGGCTTTACAAATGGATTAATAATAGCTCAGCACTTATTAAATCTGGTGACGCAAAAGCAGTTAAAGTTTTTGAAGAGAATAATAAGTCAGTTATGACTTCTTTTCCACAATTATCAACTACTGATATAGATAATATTATAGCTTACACTAATGAGCCAAAACCAGAACCTACTGGAAATTCAACAACAGCAGGACCTCCAGGAACAACTGCAAATGAAAGTGGAATTTCAAATAATGTAATTCTTGGTGCTTTAGCATTAGTGATGTTTATGTTGGTTATTATGTTATTCTTAGTGAACAACGTATTGACTAAAGTGGCCAAAGCAAATGGTATTGAAGTTACAGCCAAAGAAGCTAAACTTCCTATTTGGAAAGCATTTGCTAAAAATCAATTTTTAGTATTAGTAAGTTCAATATTTTTATTATTAGCTAGTGGATATTTTTTCTACAGTTGGGTAATGCAGATTGGTATCGATCAAGATTATGCGCCTATTCAACCAATTCACTATTCTCACAGAATACATGCCGGAAGTAATGGTATAGATTGTAAATATTGTCACTCTGCAGCTAGAGTTAGCAAGAATGCTGGTATTCCTTCTTTGAATGTATGTATGAACTGTCACAAAAATATTGCAGAAGTTGCAGATACTACGGCTACTGCTGAATATTCAAAAGCATTCTATGATGGAGAAATTCAAAAATTATATAATGCAGTAGGTTGGGATAAAGCAACTCAAAAATATACAGGGAAAACAAGTCCAGTAAAGTGGGTTAGAATTCACAACTTACCTGATTTTGCTTATTTTAATCACTCTCAACACGTAACTGTTGCAGGGATTGAGTGTCAAAAATGTCACGGTCCTGTTCAGACATACGAAATTCAAAAACAATTTGCTCCTTTAACAATGGGATGGTGTATTAAATGTCACCGTGAAACAGATGTTAAAATGGAAGGCAATGCATACTATGACAAAATTCACGCAGAACTTTCTAAAAGATATGGAGTAGACAAATTGACTGCTGCGCAAATGGGAGGTTTAGAATGTGGTAAGTGTCACTACTAATAAATTTATTAAGAAGCTAATATTTATATACGATGTCATCGAACAAAAAATACTGGAAAAGTGTTGAGGAGCTAAACGAAAATAGTTCTATTGTTGAGACGCTTAGAAATAATGAATTTGTAGAAGAAATTCCAACAGCAGAATTTTTATCTGATAATGAATCATTATCCTCATCCTCAACAACTCGTCGTGATTTCTTGAAATACGTTGGATTTAGTACAGCAGCGGCAACTTTAGCTGCCTGTGAAGGTCCAGTTCATAAATCAATTCCTTACGTTTTACAACCGGAACAAATCATCCCTGGAGTTGCTGATTATTATGCAACAACTATGTTTGATGGTTTTGATTTTGCTAATTTATTAGTAAAAACTCGTGAAGGTCGTCCCATAAAAATTGAAAATAATACTATTGCTGGGGCAAAGTTTACTGCCAATGCTAGAGTTCATGCTTCTGTATTGTCTTTATATGACAGTATGCGTTTGAAAGTAACTAAAGTTGGACAAAAAGAGTCATCTTGGAAAGAAGCGGATTTAAAAATAAAAGCAAGTTTAGCGGAGGCTAAAGCTAAAGGTGGTCAAATCGTTTTATTGACAAACACTTTAGCAAGTCCTTCGACTGAAAAGTTAATAGCTGAATTCATAGCTACAAACCCAACAGCAAAGCATGTAATTTATGATGCTGTTTCTGAATCTTCAGCCCTTGATGCATTTGAAGCTGTTTATGGAGAAAGAGCGTTAGTAGATTATGATTTTTCTAAAGCTAATACTATCGTTTCAATCGGTGCTGACTTTTTAGGTGATTGGCAAGGTGGAGGTTTTGATTCGGGTTATGCAAAAGGAAGAATTCCTCAAGCGGGAAAAATGTCAAAACATTTTCAATTTGAAGCTAACATGACCTTGTCCGGAGCTGCTGCTGATAAGAGAGTTTCAATGACTGTTGCTAATCAAAAACAAGCTTTAGTTAAAATTTATAATGTAATCACAAATTCTGCAATTGCTACGCGTAAAGTAGATAGTGAAGATGTTGTAATGAAAGCCGCAAAACAATTAAAAGATGCAGGAAGTAAAGGTCTTTTAGTTTCTGGAATTCAAGATAAAGATGCTCAATTATTAGTAATAGCTATTAATCAAGCTCTAAGCAGTGAAGCTTTTTCTACATCTGGTACTCGTCAAATTAGAAAAGGATCAAACGAAAAAGTAACGCAACTAATTGCTGATATGAATGCAGGTAGTGTTCATACTTTAATCATGAGTGGCGTAAATCCAGTTTACTCGTTAGCAGATAGTGCTAAATTTGTAAACGGATTGAAAAAAGTAAAATTATCTGCAGCATTTTCTTTAAGAGAAGATGAAACTGCTTCTTTAACTAATATTGCTATACCAGCGCCGCATTATTTAGAATCATGGAATGATTTGATGTTAACAAAAGGAACGTATTCTTTAACACAGCCAACCATTCGTCCATTATTCAGCTCTAAACAATTTCAAGAAGGATTGTTGTCTTGGAACGGAAATAATTCAGATTACTACGATTACATAAAAGCTAATTCAGGAAGTTATACCAATGGTGTTTCTTGGAATCAAACAGTTCACGATGGTGTCATTGCTGGCATTGCTGGTGGAGCAACTGGTGGTTCAGCAAATTTTGCTGCTGCAGCAAGTGCTTTAGCACAATCAAAACCTGCTAATGGATTTGAATTGGTATTATATACTAAGACAGGTTTAGGTGATGGTCAACAAGCTAACAATCCATGGTTGCAAGAGTTTCCAGATCCAATTACAAGAGTTTCTTGGGATAATTATGTAACCATTTCACAAGCAGATGCCAATAAATTAGGATTAGTAAATGAAATTGTTGCGAATGGTGGGCTAAACGGTAGTTATGCAACACTTACTGTTAATGGTGTAAAATTGGAAAATGTTCCAGTTATTGTTCAGCCAGGTCAAGCTAAAGGTACTTTAGGTATGGCTTTGGGTTACGGTAAAATGAAAGGTTTAAAAGAAGAAATGCAAGTAGGGCTTAACGCGTATGTGTTTTATACCGGATTTAATAATGTTCAATCGGCTTCAATTTCTAAAGGAAGTGGAGAGCATGAGTTTGCTTGTGTTCAGTCTCAAAAAACCTTAATGGGAAGAGGTGATATTATTAAAGAAACGACTTTAGAAATATTTAACGCTAAATACGACGAGCCTGAATTATGGAATTCGGTTGCTATGGTTTCTTTAGATCATAAAGAAGTAGAAGCAACTAAAGTAGATTTATGGGAATCTTTCGATCGTTCTGTTGGACACCATTTTAATCTTTCTATCGATCTAAATGCTTGTACTGGTTGTGGCGCTTGTGTTATTGCGTGTCATGCAGAAAACAACGTTCCTGTTGTTGGAAAATCTGAAGTAAGAAGAAGTCGTGATATGCATTGGTTACGTATTGATAGATATTATTCATCAGAAGATACTTTTGCAGGAGATAATGAAAAGAAAAAAGGTTTTGATGGATTATTTGGTGATAAAGGTTCATTGGGTGGATTTGGCGAAATGGAAAGTCCTGCTGACAATCCACAAGTAGCGTTTCAACCGGTAATGTGTCAGCATTGTAATCACGCACCATGTGAAACAGTTTGCCCAGTTGCCGCAACATCTCACGGACGTCAAGGTCAAAATCAAATGGCTTACAACAGATGTGTAGGTACCCGTTATTGTGCTAATAACTGTCCTTATAAAGTACGACGTTTTAACTGGTTTTTATACAACAATAATGACGAGTTTGATTTCCATATGAATGATGATTTAGGACGTATGGTTGTCAATCCAGATGTTAATGTTCGTTCACGTGGAGTAATGGAAAAATGTTCAATGTGTATTCAAAAAACACAATTGACAATCTTAACTGCTAAACGCGAAGGAAGAGAAGTTAACCTTGACGAATTCCAAACAGCATGTTCTTCAGCATGTTCAACTGGTGCAATGGTATTTGGAGATGTGAACAATAAAGATAGCCAAGTTGCAAAACTTGCTGAAAATAAAAGAATGTACCACTTGTTAGAAAGTGTGGGTACAAAACCAAATGTGTTTTATCACGTTAAGGTAAGAAATACATAGTATAAAAATAATTAATTAAGAAATAAAGGATTATGTCGTCTCATTACGAAGCACCCATTAGAAAACCATTAGTTATAGGTGATAAAACATATCACGATGTAACAGTAGATGTTGCTGCTCCTGTTGAAGGAAGAGCTAATAAACAGTGGTGGACTGTATTTTCTATCGCATTAATAGCGTTCCTTTGGGGAATTTCATGTATCATTTATACCATTTCAACCGGTATTGGAACATGGGGTTTAAATAAAACAGTAGGTTGGGCTTGGGATATTACTAACTTCGTTTGGTGGGTTGGTATTGGTCACGCAGGAACACTTATCTCTGCCGTATTATTATTATTCCGTCAACGATGGAGAATGGCTATTAACCGTTCTGCAGAAGCGATGACCATATTTTCTGTAATCCAAGCAGGTTTATTCCCAATCATCCACATGGGACGTCCATGGTTAGCGTATTGGGTAGTGCCTATACCAAATCAGTTTGGTTCTCTTTGGGTTAACTTCAACTCGCCTTTACTTTGGGACGTATTTGCAATATCAACGTATCTTTCCGTATCATTAGTTTTCTGGTGGACTGGTTTATTGCCTGACTTTGCAATGCTTAGAGACAGAGCTGTTACCCCATTTACTAAAAAAATATATTCTATTTTGAGTTTTGGATGGAGTGGTAGAGCAAAAGATTGGCAACGATTTGAAGAAGTTTCATTAGTCTTAGCTGGTTTAGCAACTCCGCTTGTACTTTCTGTACACACCATAGTATCTTTTGACTTCGCAACTTCAGTTATTCCTGGTTGGCATACCACTATTTTCCCACCTTACTTTGTTGCGGGAGCAGTATTCTCAGGATTTGCAATGGTAAATACGCTTCTTATCATCATGAGAAAAGTTTCTAATCTTGAAGCATACATTACGATTCAACATATCGAATTAATGAACATTGTAATCATGATTACAGGTTCTATCGTTGGAGTAGCTTATATTACTGAGTTATTTGTAGCTTGGTATTCAGGTGTAGAATTTGAACAATATGCATTCTTAAACAGAGCAACAGGACCTTATTGGTGGGCATATTGGTCGATGATGACTTGTAACGTTTTCTCTCCACAGTTCATGTGGTTTAAAAAATTGAGAACAAGTATCATGTTCTCATTTATAATCTCGATTGTGGTTAATATTGGAATGTGGTTTGAGCGTTTCGTAATTATTGTTACTTCATTACACAGAGATTATCTTCCATCATCATGGACCATGTTCCAACCAACGTTTGTTGATATCGGAATATTTATTGGAACTATTGGTTTCTTCTTCGTATTGTTTTTATTGTATGCAAGAACGTTCCCTGTTATTGCTCAAGCTGAAGTAAAAACAATCTTGAAGTCATCTGGAGAAAATTATAAAAGAGAAAGAGAAAAAGAAGGACATAATCATTCTGAAAAACATTAGTATTTGTTATGAGTAGTAATAAAGTTATACACGCTATATACAATGATGATGACATCTTAATGGATGCAGTTAAGCAAACCAGAAAAGCACATCACCATATTGAAGAAGTATTTACCCCTTTTCCTGTTCACGGTTTGGATAAAGCTATGGGATTGGAGCCAACTCGTTTAGCAATCTGTGCATTCATTTATGGTTGCATCGGTTTAAGCGTAGCAACAACCATGATGAATTATATCATGATTCAAGATTGGCCACAAGATATTGGAGGGAAACCAAGTTTTGCCTATTATCAAAACATGCCTGCTTTTGTTCCGGTTATGTTTGAGATGACCGTGTTTTTTGCAGCACACTTAATGGTTATTACTTTTTATATGAGAAGTAGATTATGGCCATTCAAACAATCTGAAAATCCTGATGTAAGAACTACAGATGATCACTTCTTAATGGAAGTTTCTGTTAAAGATAATGAAGCTGAATTGGTGAAATTTTTCCAAGGAACTGGTGCAGTAGAAGTTAAAGTAATTGATAAGCATTAATATAGATATGAAAAGTTTACTTAAAATAGCATTTGTATTTGGTATTGTTATTTCGTTTTCCTCATGTAAAGATGATTTGAAAACAAACTACCAATATATGCCAAACATGTACGAGTCAGTAGCTTATGAAACCTACTCAGAATCGGATGCTTTCAATTCTCCAACTGGTGAAAAAGGAAAAGAAGGACAACTTATTCCACTAGGTTCAATAAAAAGAGGATTTGTACCTTATGATATTCCAAATACAACAGAAGGATATAATTTTTCAAAAACTATTGTAAATTCACCATTAGACTCTACAGCAATTGATATGGATAAAGCAAAAGAGTTATATACTATTTATTGTGGTATTTGTCATGGAGATGCAGGAGATGGTAAAGGAAAATTGGTAAAGCAAGAGAAATTTTTAGGCGTACCTAGCTATGCTGATAGACCAGTTTCAATAGGAAGTATTTACCATGTTCAGACTTATGGTTTAAACTCAATGGGTTCTTATGCTAATCAAATGAGTCAAAAAGAACGTTGGATGGTTGCTGCTTATGTTCTTGAACTTAAAAGCAAATTATAATTGTAAAACAAACTGATTGTTATAGATATGTATACATTTTCAAGTAAATTAAAAACCTTTTCTTTTGTCCTAATGATTGTTGGTATTCTTGGGATTGGTTATGGTTTTTTAACTGCACCAAAAACTATCCAAGAGGTTGAGACTATTCTGAAAGAAGAAGAAGCACATCATGAAGGAGGACATGAAGCTGCAGCAACACATCATGATGCTAAAGCAGAATCTAATGAAGAAACTGCAAATCATTCTGAAGCGATTAAAGCCACTGTTGATTCGACAGAAGAAAAACATGAAGTTGATACTGCAACTCACGATACTTTAACTAAATCGCATACTTCTGAATCTTTAACTACGGCGGTAGATTCTCCAGAGAAGGAGGTTAAACATGATTCTCATAAATCAGATGCTCATGCAGATGAACATGCCGAACATGTTTTACATGTATTACACCAATTACAAAATAAACCTTGGGCAGCCCTTTATGTTGCTTGTATTTTCTTCATGTTAATTGCAATGGGTGCTTTAGCATTCTATGCTATTCAACAAGTAGCACAAGCAGGATGGTCACCTGTTTTATTCAGAGTGATGCAAGGAATAACATCCTATTTATTACCGGGTTCAATCATTTTCTTTTTAATTCTATTAGCTTCAGGTTTTCATATGAATCATTTATTTGTATGGATGAATGATGGTGTAACAGAAGTAGGTCATGAAAATTACGATGCATTAATCGCTGGTAAATCAGGTTATTTAAATTTTCCTTTTTGGATTATTAGAGCCATCTTGTTTTTAACCGTTTGGAATTTATACCGCTATTATTCAAGAAAAAATTGCTTAGCTCAAGATGAAGCTAATGACAATACTTATTACAAAAAGAATTTTAAAATGTCAGCTGCATTTTTAGTATTCTTTATTGTTTCAGAATCGATTATGTCTTGGGATTGGATAATGTCTGTTGATCCTCACTGGTTTAGTACTCTATTTGGCTGGTATGTATTTGCTAGTTTCTTTGTAAGCGGTATTACTACTATTCAAATGGTAACTTTATACTTAAAATCTAAAGGATATTTAGAAAATGTAAACTCAAGCCATATTCATGACTTATCAAAATTTATGTTTGGAATCAGTGTATTTTGGACCTACTTATGGTTTTCTCAATTCATGTTGATTTGGTACGCCAATATTCCAGAAGAGGTAACTTATTTTGTAACTAGAATTAACGATTATGGCATTACCTTTTGGGGTGCAGTAGCTATGAACTTTATATTCCCAATATTGTTGTTAATTAATACTGATTTCAAACGTATTGCTTGGATTATAGTTATGGCTGGTGTTGTTATATTGTTCGGACATTATATTGATTTCTTCAATATGATAATGCCTGCAACTGTTGGTGACAGATGGTTTATTGGAATACCTGAAATTTCATCATTAGCATTCTTCTTAGGATTATTCATTTATGTGGTATTCAGTGCCTTAACTAAAGCACCATTGGTTCCAAAAAGAAATCCATTTATTGAAGAAAGTAAACATTTTCATTATTAATATTTTAAATCAAATTACAAATGACAACTCTTTTGGTACTTATAGTTGTAGTTTTATTGGCAGTAGCCTTGTGGCAGTTAACTAAAATATTCGACTTAACTCAAGTTGGAGCAAATGTTGACGACACTGGTGTAGCAAATGATAATGATAATAAAGTTAATGGTTACTTAATGTTTGCCTTTCTTTGCTTTATTTATATTACAACTATTTTTTGTCTAGTTAACTATGGCCATTTTCCTTTAATGAGTGACGCTGCTTCTGAACATGGTCCAGAAGTTGATAATCTTATGATGATTTCAATGGTACTTATATTCTTTGTACAAACTATAACTCAAGCGTTACTTCACTATTTTGCATACAAATACAGTGGTAAACCAGGGCAGAAAGCGCTATATTTTTCTGATAGTAATAAATTAGAATTTATATGGAGTATTATTCCAGCTGTTGTATTAGCAGTATTAATACTTTACGGATTGTACGCTTGGACCAATATTATGTTTGTTGACGAAAAAGATGAAAAAGATGCAATTGTTATTGAGTTGTATGCTCAACAATTTAAATGGGATGCCCGTTATTCTGGAGAAGACGGAGTTTTAGGAAAAGCGAATGTTAGATACATCGAAGGTGTTAACACATTAGGAGTAGATTTGTCAGATCCAAATGCACAAGATGATTTTACCTCTTCAGAATTACATATACCAAAAGGGAAAAGAGTTATTTTCAAAATGCGTTCTCAAGATGTATTGCACTCTGCTTACATGCCGCACTTTAGAGCTCAAATGAACTGTGTTCCTGGAATGGTTACTAATTTTTCATTTATTCCCTCAATTACCACTGCAGAAATGCGTGATAAACCCGCTATGGTCGAAAAAGTGGCAACTATCAATGCAATTAGAACTAAAAAATCGGCAGATTTAGTTGCAAAAGGGCAAGCACCACTAGATCCTTATACTTTTGATTATTTATTGCTTTGTAATAAAATCTGTGGAGCTTCTCATTATAATATGCAAATGAAAATTGTTGTAGATACACCCGAAGAATATAAAGCGTGGTTAAAAGAGAATGCCCCTAAAACAATTGTTCAAGCAGTTAAAAATGCCGCAACAGAAGCTAAAGAGTCAGAAGCATCAAACCAGTCAAAAGACACAAGTTCTACAAAAAGTAAAGACACTACTGTAGTTGCTCAAGCAGAAATGAAATAAGTATAAAAATTTAAAAGTTTACCTAATATGTCAGCAGAAGCTCACAATCACGATCACGGTCACGACGAACACGAACACCACCATAAAGACACGTTCATTACCAAATATATTTTTAGTATTGATCATAAAATGATTGCCAAACAATACCTATTAACTGGTATTATTATGGGAGTTATTGGTGTTGGAATGTCATTGCTATTTAGAATGCAGTTAGCTTGGCCTGAAGAATCATTTAAGGTTTTTAGCTTTTTCTTAGGAGAGAAAATGGCACCAGGCGGAGTTATGACTAACGAGGCCTATCTATCTTTGATTACTATTCACGGAACCATTATGGTTTTCTTTGTATTAACTGCAGCTTTGAGCGGAACTTTTAGTAATCTTTTAATTCCATTACAATGTGGAGCAAGAGATATGGCTTCGGGATTACTAAACATGATTTCTTATTGGCTATTTTTCCTTTCAAGTATAATCATGATTTCTTCTCTTTTTGTAGAATCTGGTCCTGCTTCTGCCGGATGGACGGTTTATCCACCATTAAGTGCTTTGCCTCAAGCTATCTCAGGTTCTGGTACGGGTATGACTTTATGGTTGGTTTCTATGGCAGTATTTATTGCGGCTTCGTTACTTGGTTCATTAAATTATATCGTTACCGTTATTAATTTAAGAACTAAAGGAATGTCTTTTACTAGACTTCCTTTAACAATATGGGCTTTTTTCATTACAGCTATTATTGGAGTGATTTCTTTTCCAGTACTACTTTCTGCAGCTTTGATGCTAATTATGGATAGAAGCTTTGGCACTTCTTTCTTTTTATCTGACATTTATATCGCTGGTGAAGTATTGCACTATCAAGGTGGTTCACCTGTTTTGTTTGAACACTTATTTTGGTTTTTAGGTCACCCTGAAGTATATATTATTTTATTACCCGCTTTAGGTATAACTTCTGAAGTTATAGCGACAAACTCCCGTAAACCTATTTTTGGTTACAGAGCAATGATTATGTCTTTAATTGCAATTGCATTTTTATCTACAATTGTTTGGGGTCACCACATGTTTATTTCAGGAATGAATCCGTTCTTAGGTTCTGTATTTACATTTACAACATTATTAATTGCAATTCCATCAGCAGTAAAAGCGTTTAATTATATTACTACGCTTTGGAAAGGTAACTTACAGTTAAACCCTGCTATGTTATTCTCTATTGGATTAGTTTCTACTTTTATTACGGGTGGATTAACCGGAATTATTTTAGGTGACAGTACTTTAGATATTAACGTTCACGATACCTATTTTGTTGTAGCTCACTTTCACTTAGTAATGGGTATTTCTGCTCTTTACGGAATGTTTGCGGGTATTTATCATTGGTTTCCAAAAATGTTTGGCAGAATGATGAATAAGAATTTAGGATACGTTCACTTTTGGGTAACTGCCGTTAGTGCTTACGGAGTATTTTTCCCGATGCATTTTATAGGTATGGCTGGTTTACCAAGAAGATATTATACCAATACTAATTTTCCGTTATTTGATGATTTACAAAATGTAAATGTTATCATCACAATGTTTGCTTTAATTGGTGGTGCATTCCAATTGGTTTTCTTATACAACTTCTTTAGTAGTATATTTTACGGAAAACGAACGGTGCAAAACCCATGGAAATCAAATACCTTAGAATGGACAGCCCCTATTGAGCACATTCATGGAAACTGGGCTGGAGAAATTCCACACGTATACAGATGGCCATATGATTATAGTAAACCTGGACATGATGATGATTTTGTTCCCCAAAATGTTCCCATGAAACCTGGTGAAGAACAGTTACATCATTAATTTATTATAAAGTTTAATAAATGCCTTTCGTATTGAAAGGCATTTTTTTTTGCACTCAACTTTGTTATATATTTGTAATATGAACGAAAATCTCAATCCCACAAACGATAATTTTAATCCCGAAGAACTCGACCTCGAAAAAAAGTTGAGACCTTTAACCTTTGATGATTTTACTGGACAAGAACAAGTGTTGGATAACTTAAAAGTTTTTGTAGAAGCTGCCAATCAAAGAGATGAAGCTCTTGACCACACTTTGTTTCACGGACCACCAGGATTAGGAAAAACAACTTTGGCTAATATTTTGGCAAATGAACTAAACGTTGGAATAAAGATTACTTCTGGGCCCGTTTTAGATAAGCCAGGTGATTTGGCAGGCTTGTTAACCAACCTTGAAGAAAGAGATGTTTTGTTTATTGATGAAATTCATCGTTTAAGTCCTATTGTAGAAGAATATCTTTATTCTGCCATGGAAGACTTCAAAATTGATATTATGATTGAATCTGGACCCAATGCTCGAACGGTTCAAATTAATTTAAATCCGTTTACGCTTGTTGGCGCCACCACACGTTCCGGATTGTTAACCGCACCAATGCGTGCCCGTTTCGGAATACAAAGTCGATTGCAATATTATAACACCGAACTTTTAACCACCATTGTTCAACGTAGCTCCAGTATTTTAAAAATGCCAATAACGATGGAAGCGGCGATTGAAATTGCAGGGAGAAGTAGAGGAACACCTCGTATAGCAAATGCATTATTGCGTCGAGTACGCGACTTTGCTCAAATAAAAGGAAACGGTAAAATAGATATAGAAATTGCTAAATATTCCTTGAAAGCACTTCATGTAGATGCTCATGGTTTAGACGAAATGGACAATAAAATCTTAAACACCATCATCGATAAATTCAAAGGCGGACCAGTTGGTTTATCAACTTTAGCTACAGCTGTTTCCGAAAGTGGCGAAACTATAGAAGAAGTATACGAACCATTTTTAATTCAAGAAGGTTTTATTATCAGAACGCCTAGAGGAAGAGAAGTTACCGAGAAGGCCTATAAGCATTTAGGTAAAATAAAAACTAATATTCAAGGGGGACTTTTTTAGGGCATTTCCCTTCGGGCAGTCGGCCTAAGCCTCGTGTCCCTTCGGGTCGGGCTTTCCGCAATACACGGTATTTTGCTCCAATCCCTAATGCATTATGAACGTAAATAGAGAAAAATACACTCAATTCATTAAATCCGAAGCCAAACGCCTCGGTTTTTTGTCTTGCGGAATCTCAAAAGCGGGTTTTTTAGAAGAAGAAGCACCACGACTCGAGAATTGGTTAAACCAAAATCAGCATGGTGAAATGAAGTATATGGAAAATCATTTCGACAAACGGCTGAACCCAACCTTGTTGGTTGATGGTGCCAAAAGCGTGATTTCATTATTGCTAAATTATTATCCTACAGAAGTTCAAAATCCAGAAAGTTACAAGATTTCAAAATATGCTTACGGACAAGATTATCATTTTGTCATCAAAGAGAAACTAAAAGAGTTACTCTATACTATCCAAACAGAAATTGGCGAAGTTTCCGGAAGAGCATTTGTCGATTCTGCTCCCGTTTTAGACAAAGCTTGGGCTGCTAAAAGTGGCTTGGGTTGGATTGGCAAAAACAGCAACTTACTAACACAACAAGTGGGCTCTTTTTACTTTATTGCCGAATTGATAGTCGATTTAGATTTAGAATATGATCATGCCACAACCGACCATTGCGGCACCTGCACCGCTTGTATTGATGCTTGTCCGACCGAAGCGATTGTCGCTCCTTATGTCGTTGACGGGAGTAAATGCATTTCCTATTTCACCATCGAGCTCAAAGAAAATATTCCGTTAGAAATGAAAGGCAAAATGGACGATTGGATGTTTGGTTGCGATGTCTGTCAGGATGTGTGTCCGTGGAATCGGTTTTCAAAAGCACATAAGGAACCTCTTTTTAATCCAAATAAAGAGTTACTGTCATTTTCTAAAAAAGACTGGGAAGAAATCACCGAAGATACCTTTAAAAAAGTCTTCAAAAACTCAGCTGTAAAACGAACTAAGCTGGAAGGATTGACTAGGAATATTAATTTCTTGAAAGACTAGACCGTTATCTTCACCACATAACCCTCAAAAGTCCGCACATTAAAAACCGTTCCGTCTTCAAATAGTAGGTACTGACCTTTTATTCCGCTAAGTTTACCAGAATAGTTTGGTGATTTATCCAAATTCAAACTAGTTACTTTTGTTGGATAACTCAAAACAGGATAATGCAATTCATATAAACTTTTTTTCTCAATATGATAAAACTCCTGAACTTCTTTGGGAATAAGATATTGTAAACTGGCTTTTTCCTCAATCAAATCAACTTGAGGCACTTCATTTTTCAGCATTTTTTGCCAATTGGTTTTGTCCGCATAATGATTCTTTAAGGCAACCTCGGTTATTCCGGCTAAATACCGATTCGGAACTTCAACAATCGGGATGGCTTGAATGGCGCCTTGATCTATCCAACGGGTTGGTACTTGCGTTCCTCGAGTTACTCCCACTTTTACATCACTAGATAAAGCCAAATAAACGATATGAGGTTGCAATTGCACTCTTTTTTCATACTCCAAATCACGGTCTTCAATATCTAAATGTGCAGTGCTTAATTCAGGTTTCATAATCCAATCACCGGCAGCTGGAGAATTCATGAAGCAATCATAACAAAATCCCTGACGGAAAATCTTCTTCTTTTTACCACAATTTAAACATTGATAACCAACAAAATTGATTTCTAATGGTTTGCCTAATAACTGATTCAAACTCAAAAAACTGTTCTCAAAAACCAAATAATATTGAATGGGATTAGAGAATTCAGTTTGCATTTTGGTCAAAACACCTTCGTATGTCATATTATAATTCAGATTTAGAAATCAGGAATTAGGATTTAATTCCTATTTTAGCGTAAAGTTACAAATCAAAAATCATAATTCGCAATTCCTAAATTCGAAACATGCCAATACCGTTAATAAATTCTATTGCTTCTTGGGTTTTAAAACAGCGAATTCATCAAATTGAGTTGTTTCTAAAATATCCGCATGAAGTCCAAGAAGAGTTGATGATGAACTTGATTCGTTCATCGGAGGAGACAGTTGTTGGTCAGAAATATGATTTTGCTAGTATTAAATCGTATCAAACTTTTGCAGAAAGAGTTCCTGTTGCTACTTATGAAGATTTAGAACCGATGATTGAGCTAACCCGAAAAGGCGCGCAAAATGTCTTTTGGAATACCCCAATAAAATGGTTTGCAAAATCAAGCGGAACGACCAATGCCAAAAGTAAATTTATTCCGGTAAGTAACGAAGCTCTCGAAGATTGTCATTACAAAGGCAGCAAGGATTTATTGTGTATGTATTTGAATAACAACGAAAACTCCGAAATGTTTTTGGGTAAAAGTTTACGACTAGGCGGAAGTTCACAGATTTATGAAAATAACAATACTTATTTTGGAGATTTATCGGCTATACTAATTGAGAACATGCCTATTTGGGCAGAATTCAGTAGTACACCCAGCAATAAAATTTCATTAATGAGCGAATGGGAAGCAAAACTTTCCGCCATTATTAGTGAAACGAAAATAGAAAATGTCACCAGTTTTGCAGGAGTTCCTTCGTGGATGTTAGTGTTGCTGAATAGAATTATGACCGAAACAGGGAAAGACAATCTAATGGAATTGTGGCCCAATCTAGAAGTCTATTTTCATGGGGGCGTAAGTTTTGAACCGTATAGAGAGCAATATAAAAAGATATTGCCTCAAGATAATTTCAAATATTATGAAATTTATAATGCATCGGAAGGTTTTTTTGCGATACAGGATTTGAATTACTCTAATGATTTATTATTGATGTTGGATTACGGAATTTTTTATGAATTTATTCCGATGGATACGTTTGGGACATCAAACCAAAAAGTAATTCGTTTAGCTGATGTTGAATTGTTTAAGAATTATGCCGTTGTTATTACAACTAACGCAGGTCTTTGGCGTTATATGATTGGTGACACCATTCGGTTTACCTCTTTAAGTCCTTACAGAATTAGAGTTTCGGGAAGAACAAAACACCATATTAATGTTTTTGGAGAGGAATTGATGGTCGAGAATACCGATATGGCTTTAGCAAAAACGTGCACTACACTTCAATGCGAAGTAAAAGATTATACTGTTGCTCCTATTTTTATGAAAGACAAAGAAAAAGGTGCCCATGAATGGATGATAGAGTTTAAAAAAAATCCGGAAGACGTTAATCTGTTTCATAAAATATTGGATGAAAATTTACAGTCACTAAACTCTGATTATGAAGCCAAGCGGTATAATAATATGACCCTAAATCCATTAAAAGTTAACGTAGCAAGAGAAAATCTATTTTATGATTGGTTGAAAGAGAATAATAAACTGGGCGGGCAACACAAAATTCCGAGACTTTCTAACGAAAGAGATTATTTGGAGCAATTAAAAAGCATGCAGAACGAAGAAAAAATAATTTAGTAATGAGAAAATTCGTTTGGTATTTACTCTTTGTGCTTTTTTTAGTGTCTTGCGGTCCTCGCCGAATGAAATGCGGCCCAGGAAGGCTTTGTTTAGTTGATGTTCCAAAAGAAAAGGTGATTGTAAATAATGCAATCTCTTGAAAACTAAACTATATCTTGCCGTATTTTGTGTCGCTTTTTTTTGGGGTACCACCTTTTTGGGAATCCGAATAGGAGTAGAGACAATTCCACCATTTATTTTAGCCGGAATCCGAAATTTAATCTCCGGGGCAATTATTTTTTTCTATTTATTTTCTCAAAAGAAATTAGAAAAAGTAAGTCCCAGACAATTTTTACGCGCTTTTATTTTATCAATTTTAATGATTGTTTTGGCAAACGGATTGACCACTTATGCCGAAAAATATATTACCAGCGGTCTCGCATCGCTAGTTTCTACATTTACTCCGTTTTGTGTTTTAATCTTGAATTTGATTTTGGGTTACGAAAAACTATCTGTCAAAACCGTACTCGGAATTCTTTTGGGGATGTTTGGAATTTTCCTTATCTATCAAAGTAGTATGAATGACTTGTTAATACCTGAGTACAGACAGGGAGTTTTTGCACTTCTTTTAGCAATTTCTGCCTGGGCAATAGGTACCATACTAACGAAAAAAGGAAGCCAAAACGCATTAACAATGCTAATGAATGTTTGCGTTCAAATGCTAATTGCGGGTGTAGTTTTGACCGCGATACAATTTTGTATTACACCTTCGATTTCAATAGAATCTTGGAGTATAAGAAGTATCATTGCAATGGTATATCTTGCGTTATTTGGTTCAGTTGTAGGTTATGTAGCCTTTAGTTATTTGATTACACAATTACCATCAACTAAAGTGGTGGTCTTATCGTATATCAATTTAGTGGTAGCGTTATTTTTAGGGTGGTTGATTTTAGATGAAATAATTACGAGTCGTATTATTGTTGCTACAATTTTTATTATCAGCGGTGTCGTAGTGGTAAATTATAAAAAGCAAAATAAAATTTGACAAAGCTGTAACATTTGATTATTGATGAAGTCTTATGGACAATCATCACCCGAGCCGGAGCCAAAATATTTGGAGCGCAGCGGAGAAAATCAAATCAATCAACAATGAAATCATTACTATCAGCGGTGTTACTATTATTAAGCATCATCACCTATTCTCAAGAGATTCCCCAAAACAAAACGAAACAAGACTCTACCGAAACCAAAAAAGCAGAAGAACTTAAAGAAGTAACTGTTTTTGGCAACAAAAAACAATTTTTAAAAATAGAATCTGATAAAACCATTGTTTCTGTTAAAGACAATCCACTTTTAAACTCTGGGAATACCTTTGAAGCCATAAAAAGACTTCCCGGTGTCATCGCATCACCTATTGGTGGACTTACCTTAAATGGTCGAGGTGTTCGTGTTTATATTGATGGTGCGCCAAGTACTTTAACGGGTAATGATTTAGAAAATTATTTATCTTCTTTGCCTGCCAATTCTATCGAAAAGGTAGAATTAATCTATAATCCCGGTGCTGCTTTTGACGCAAATTCTAGCGGTTCTGTAATCAATATAGTTACAAGTAACAAAAGACTTAAAGGGATAAATGCTAGTTTTAACGTCAATTATAATTTTAATAAATACCAAAAACCAAGTCCACAAATTTTACTCAACGGAAAAGAAAAAAATCTGAGTTGGCAAACGATGATTGGGTATAATTATATCGAAAGTGAAAACAGAAACAACAATTCACAAACCTTTACCGCGTTTTCTCCTGAGAAGATTTTACAACAAAACCGCTTTGATGAACGCATTAATAGAAATTTTTATTTAAGAGCTGGAACCAATTATCGATTGAGTGAAAAATCGAACTTGTTATTTAATTATAATTTAAACCTAGCCAACGATAGAAGTACGTTTACCAATACTACTACCGGAAGCGATATTGACGACTATTTTAATAACGGAATTTCTAAAGAAAAAAACAGAAATCATGAGATTAGTTTGCAATATAAAACAAAACTAGACACAATTGGTAGAACACTTGACGTTATCGCGTTTAGCAATGTGTTTAGCAGAAATCCTACGCTAACCTCTAATGCCATTTCAGATAATGTAACAAGTTTTAACGATACCAATACTAATTTTGACTTACTGAATTATTATTTAAAATATGATTTTGAAATTCCTTTTAAAAAGTTAAATTTATCCATAGCTACCGGTGGAAAGTTCAATAGTTTAGCCGTGAATCATCTTGGAAATTATTTTTTAAACACTACTTTGCCTACTGTAATCGATTTTGATTATCAAGAAAAGAATTTGGCGTTTTATGCTGAGGCAAGAAAAAAAATTAAGAAATTTAATTTTACACTTGGACTTCGATTTGAAAATTTTGAGGTAGATAGAATAGGAACCATTAATAATGTAGCAACGAATGTAAACTTCAACAATCAGAATTTGTTCCCCAATATTAGTGTATTGTATGAAGTAAACAATTCTATCAATTTAATTGGTTCTTACTCTAGAAAAATTGGACAACCTGGTTATCAAACGCTTGACCCTAATGGTTCCAATTTTGATCAATTTAATGCCGCGACTGGGAACATACTTTTAAATCCAACGTATTTTGATAATTTTGAATTTAAAGTTACCGCCATGCAGTTTGTGCAACTTGGTGCAAACTATACAGTGGCAAAAGACCAAAATCTATTTGTATTTGCGGCAGATGAAAACGCAACAGAACCAGTAAGTATTCAAACATTTCAACAGTTTGATCGTTTCAAAACATTTAGTGCTTTTTTAAATTTCCCGCTTCCATTGGATTATATTTTTAAAGGAAAAGCAGAATTTGATAAACGGATGAGTACTGGAATGGACAAATTAAATTATATCTATTTTAGTATAAACTATATTAAAAATGTAACTACGGGATTTGATTTCCCTTTTGATGCAAAACCTATTTGGAATTATGCCGCAGAAGCTCAGATTCTTTTGCCGTGGAATGTAAAAAATTCGATAAGTTATTATATACTTCCGTCTGGAAATTGGGAAATATATAGAATTACAAAACCTATCCAAGAATTTAGTATCTCATTTAATAGAGAGTTTATGGATAAAAAATTAAAAGTAGGTTTGCATGCCATAGATTTATTCAATTGGAATCAAACTAATGCTTTAGTAAGCGGGAATAATTTGGATACTCGATTTTACGAAAAAAGAGACAGTCGAATTTTTAGAATTTCATTGACCTATAATTTTGGAAACTTAAGACTCCAAAAAGAAAATACTGATATTCAAACGGAGAAAGTTAAAAATGGTGGCGGATTTGTGAAGTAATCGGGTATAATTTAGTCAATAAAAAATCCCCTGCAAAGCAGGGGATTTTTTAGGATGCTATTTCTAATCTCTTTAATAAATTCTTGCTTAACGCATCTTGAGTATATGTTAAATCAACATGTAACTCTTTGTCGTCTGAACTGGGCAAATCATACATCGCATCGGTTAAAATAGCTTCGCATAACGAGCGTAAACCACGCGCGCCAAGTTTATATTCTAGTGCTTTGTCCACTATGTAATCTAACGCTTCGTTGGAAATAGTGAATTTCACATCGTCCATTCCGAAAAGCTTTTCGTATTGCTTGATTAACGCATTTTTTGGTTGTGTTAAAATGGCACGAAGTGTTTCCTTATCCAAAGGATCCATATGTGTTAAAACGGGAAGTCTACCAATAATTTCCGGGATCAATCCAAAATCTTTGATATCTTTTGGAATTACATATTGTAGTAAATTGTTTTTATCAATTCCTTCCGCATTTTGAGAAGTCGAATAGCCAATAGCTTGTCGGTTCAACCGTTTTGAAATGATTCTTTCAATACCATCAAAAGCACCACCAGCAATAAATAAAATGTCTTTGGTATTAACTTCTATAAATTTCTGGTCCGGATGTTTTCTTCCTCCTTTTGGCGGAACGTTTACCACAGTTCCTTCTAATAATTTTAATAAAGCTTGTTGCACGCCTTCTCCCGAAACATCTCGAGTAATGGATGGATTATCACTTTTACGAGCGATTTTATCTATTTCATCAATAAAAACGATTCCTCTTTCGGCTTTCGCTAAATCGTAATCGGCCGCTTGTAGTAAACGGGTTAAGATGCTCTCTACATCTTCGCCAACATAACCTGCTTCTGTTAGAACCGTTGCGTCAACAATTGCTAAAGGAACTTCGAGCATACGCGCAATTGTTTTGGCGACCAGTGTTTTTCCGGTTCCGGTTTGGCCTACCATAATGATGTTGCTTTTTTCTATTTCAACATCTTCTTCGTGTTGCAATTGCATCAATCTTTTATAGTGATTATAGACGGCAACCGACATTACTTTTTTGGTTTGGTCCTGACCAATAACGTATTGATCAAGGAAAGCACGAATTTCTTTTGGCTTTTTCAAAATCAAATCAGAGTTCGATTTTAAAATGGATGCTCCGCCCGATTTCAATTCTTCCATCACAATTCCATGTGCCTGTTCGATGCATCGGTCACAAACATGCGCATTCACTCCAGCAATCAATAGATTTGTTTCTGGTTTTTTTCGTCCACAAAAGGAACATTCTAAAACTTGTTTTGCCATTCTTATAGTCTAAAGTCATAAAGTCACAAGTCATAAAGTCTTTCGACATTTGACTTTGGACTTTCGACAAATTTATCTTCTTAATACTTCATCAATCATTCCGTATTCTTTGGCTTCATCAGCAATCATCCAGTAATCGCGTTCGGAGTCTTTGTGCACTTTATCAAATGTTTGTCCGGAATGATGAGAGATTATTTGATACAATTCATCTTTCAGCTTCAACATTTCTTTTAAGTTGATTTCCATATCGGTTGCTACTCCGGATGCGCCACCTGATGGTTGGTGAATCATGACTCTTGAATGCGGTAACGCTGAACGTTTTCCTGCTGCACCAGCACATAATAAAACAGCGCCCATTGAGGCAGCCATTCCGGTACAGATGGTTGCTACGTCAGGTTTGATGTATTGCATGGTGTCATAAATTCCCAATCCAGCGTATACACTTCCGCCTGGAGAGTTGATATAGATTTGAATGTCTTTAGAAGCATCGACGCTTTCTAAAAACAGTAATTGCGCTTGAATGATGTTGGCCATATAATCATCGACTCCTGTTCCCATGAAGATGATTCTGTCCATCATCAAACGAGAGAAAACGTCTAGTTGCGACACATTCATTTGACGTTCTTCAATAATATAAGGTGTCATACTACCCACGATTTTATCGTAGTACAAACTGTTTACGCCGTGCTTTTTAGTTGCGAAACTTTTAAATTGCTTCGCCATTTCGAGCGTCGCTCTTGGGTCTTTTCCGTAGTTCATTTTTTAGTTATGAATTTATTCCGCTGCGCTCGATAGAGTTCGGCTGCGCCTCGGGTTTGAGTTAAAAATTGGTTTTTATTGTTTTGTTTAGTCAAAGTTCGTGCCTTGTTATTTAAAGTGACATCCTGTCGGTAAGCCGAAAACCTAGCCCGGATAGCAGAGGAAATCCTTTTTCGTCAGTTCGAGTATTTTGTTTCTCTTTTCGATATATCCGCTGCGCGGACACTCGAAGTGACGACTTGAGCGAAAGCGACAGCCGAAGGAAACAAAATGTATAGAGAACACGAAAAAGATTGGAACGTATAGCCGGATTAGCTTCACACTAGCGAAGCGAACAGATGTCAATAAATAAAAAAGCGCCAAATTACTTTGACGCTCAAATATAGTAAAATATATTCTTAGTGTTTTAATTCACCATACATTGCTTTGATGAATTCGTCGTAGCTTACTTCTTTGGTTTTGGCTTTTACTTTGTCTTTGAATAAGTTAAGCATTTTTTCGCTCATTACTTGCTCTGACAAACGTTTTATTTCGTCTTGATTAGACATAACACGCGCTACAATTCCTTGCACATCTTCATCGGTTGGGTTCATTTGACCGAATTGAGCCATTTGTTTTTTGATCACATTTGAGGTATAGTCTTTTAGCTCCTCGAAAGTGATTTGCAAATTGTTTTCGGCCATTATTTTACCTTCGATTAGTTGGTAACGCAATCCTTTTTCTGATTTGTTGTATTCCGCTTCAGCTTCTTCGGCATTCATTGGGTTTTCACCAGCAGTTTGTATCCATTTTTTAAGAAATGAAGCCGGTAAATCAAACTTGGTAGATGCGATTAGGGACTCGGTCACATCGTTTAGGAATTTTTGATCGGATTGCTGAATGAATTGTTGTTCGGCATCCTCTTTAATTTTGGCTTTTAGTTCGGCTACTGAGGTCACCACTTTTGGTCCGAATAATTTATCGAATAATTCTTGGTCTAAAGTGGCAAGTTCGTGACCCACAACTTCATCAATAGTGAATGTAACTTCTATGTCTAAACCGTGAACATCATCGTGACCAATGGCCAAAACGTCCATCAGTTTGTGATCATCCTCAAACAATCCTTTAGTTTTTAAAGTCACAACATCACCCACTTTTTTGCCTATAAAAGATTTCGCTGTTTTTTTGTCTGCGAAAACATCTAAAGATATAGTAGTTCTATTGTTGATTTCTTTTTCATCGTTAGCAAAAATTCCGGACACGTCATTTCCTTCTTCAACCGTGTCTTTTGCGATTAGTTTGCCGTATTGTTTTTGGATTCGGGCTACTTGGTCGTTAAGCATTTTATCATCGGCCACAATTTTATAGTGAACCAAATCATTTTTAGCAGCTAAATCAACTTTGAATTCTGGTGCTAAACCTAACTCGAATTCGAATTTATAGTCTTCTACATCCCAATTGAAATCTTCGGTAACTTTTGGCAATGGATTTCCTAGAATATCTAGTTTCTCAGCCACTAAGTATTTATTCAGATTGTCTTGCAACAACTTGTTTACTTCTTCTAATAAAATAGCTTTACCATATTGTTTTTGTATTAAACTCATGGGGACAGTTCCTTTACGAAACCCTTTTATAGCAGCGTTTTTTCGATAATCTGCGAGTACTTTTTCAACTTTCTCAGCGTAGTCCGTTTTAGAAACTTCAACGGTAACTATTGCATTTAGAGCGTCTACATTATTTCTTGTAATATTCATTTTTTACATACTAAAATTGGGTTGCAAAATTATAATATTTATACAACCCAAGCAATTTTATTTTATTGATTTCTAAAGATTTATTTTGAGTCTCCAGTAATTTTATAAACCAATGATTGAGAAAGCGATAAGATGACACTGAACAGCATGGCGGTCCAAAAAGAATTGATCTTAAATCCGGGTATAAAATGGTCGCAAAGCATGATGATAATTGTATTAATAACTAATAAAAATAATCCAAGCGTAAATATTGTAACCGGTAACGTAAATAATACTAAAATTGGTTTTACAAAAAAGTTTAGTAAACCTAATACAATAGCAACAGTTAATGCCGTTGTGAATTTATCTATTTCAACACCTTTCATTACTTTGTCAATAACCAAAACGAGTATTGATGTAATAAGCATTCGAACGAGTAGTTTCATTTTTATAGATTGATTATTAAGGCATAAAACTAAAGATTTATTTTGAATAATAACTTACTTTACATAAATTGCCAAAATTTAAAAAAACAAAAAATATGAAAAAACTATTACTTTCTTTTTTAATGATTGGTGCCATCAATTTAAACGCACAAACTACTATTTTTGCTGAAAATTGGGATGGCGTTGGGCCTGGTGTTGCCGGATGGACATTGTATAACTTGGATAATAGAACCCCTGTTGGTCCTGCTGGAACTGAAGGCGAACCATTATCTTTTTTAATTCAACAAGCGTGGACAGTACTATCGCCAGAAGAGATTCAAATTGTATCTCCCGATTTTCTTGATTATCCAATAGATGCTACTGGAATGTTAGGTAATATTATTGCAAGCAATTCATGGTATAATCCTGTTGGAGTTGCTAATGATTGGCTGGTTTCACCTTTGATTACTGTACCTGCTGGCGCAACTAATATTAGTCTCAAATGGGCTGCTACTAGTTTAGGTAATGATACATTCCTAGAAGATTACAGAGTATTATTATCACCAACAGGCGGTAATTTAGTATCAAATTTCACCACTCTTTTAATTGATGTAAATAACGAGCTAAATACCGGAAATTATAGAACTCAGGCACTAGCTAATAGTTTAGCTGGAACATCATTTAGAATTGCTTTTCAGAATGATGGGAATGATCAGTATGTAATGTTTTTAGATAATATTACTGTTACCGCTACAGTGCCATTATCGGGCGATGAATTTTTCTCAACGAAGTTAAATGCGTATCCAAACCCTGTAAAAAATAGTGTTACCATTTCTAGTTCAGATAATATTTTGTTAACAGAAGTTTCTATTAATGATGTTAACGGAAGAACGGTTAAAACAATGAAAGTAAACAATCTTACTGAAGTTCAATTGGATGTAAATGAATTAAGTTCTGGTCTTTATTTTATGAACATCACAACAGATTCTGGAATTGCAGTTAAGAAATTTATTAAGAACTAATTTTATTTTTAGTTTTTTTCAAAACCCTTTTCGATTGAAAAGGGTTTTTTATTTTAAGAACTTATTTGTTTCTTCAAAGAATAATTTGGGGTTTTCTGCATGAAGCCAATGTCCAACATTTGGAATTGTGATGAATGTTGCGTTTAGGAATGTTTTTTTGATTTCTAACATGTCATTATCCAAAATATAGTTTGAGTTACCGCCTCGAATAAAAAGGGTTGGTTTGTTAAAAAGACTTTCTTGGGGTAACGCTTCGCCAACAACTTCAATTTGGGCATTAAAAACAGGCAAATTAAATCGAAATGCCAATTGACCTGGTGCTGCCCAAAATAGGTTTTTCATTAAAAATTGTCGAGTTCCAAAATCGGGAATGAACGGATATAATGTTTCCTCAACCTCAGTTCTATCAGGTTTTGAAGAAAAATTAACAGCATTCAATCCAGCTAAGATTTCTTGGTGATGCGGAGGATAATATTTAGGACCAATATCAGCAACTATTAATTTATTTACCATTTCGGGATGAGTTGTTGCAAAAAGCATAGCAACTTTTCCACCCATTGAATGTCCTACTATAGAAACTTTGGATAAATTATAATGTTGACAATATTCCGTAACATCATTTGACATCAGGGTATAATTAAATTCATCGGAATGAAAACTCTTCCCATGATTGCGTAAATCAATCATGTGCACCTGATAACCTTCAGCAGCATAAAGTGAACCCAAAGATTTCCAATTGTCGGACATTCCAAGAAAACCGTGAATGATTAATAACGGCTTCCCTTCGCCTTCGATTCTGGAGTGTAAAATCATTTTAATTTTTGCAGATACATATTAACAACATTGTCCAAACCAAGATACAAAGCTTCTGAAATTAAAGCATGGCCAATGGAAACTTCTAATAATCCAGGAATATTTTCCTTAAAGAATTTGATATTATCCAAACTTAAATCGTGTCCGGCATTTATTCCGAGACCTAATTCGTTGCACAAAACTGCTGAATTTGTGTAAGGTTGGATCGCCTTTTGATTTCCTAAACCATATTGATGTGCAAAAGCTTCGGTATATAATTCGATTCGGTCTGTTCCCGTTTTTTTGGCTCCTTCAATCATCTCCAAAACGGGGTCAACAAAAATCGAAGTTCGGATTCCGTTACGTTGAAATTCCTGAATTACTTCCGTTAAATACGATTGGTTTTTAACAGTGTCCCAACCAGCGGAAGACGTAATGGCTCCGATAGCATCGGGCACCAAAGTTACTTGCTCAGGTTTGCATTCGAGAACCAAATCAATAAAATTATGCTGTGGATTTCCTTCTATATTAAATTCAGTAGATACAATTGGTCTCAAATCTCTAGCATCTTGGTAGCGAATATGTCTTTCATCGGGTCTTGGATGAATAGTTATTCCTTGAGCCCCAAATTTTTGAATATCGCTAGCGACTTTCAATAAATCTGGCACATTTCCACCCCGTGCATTACGTAAAGTAGCTATTTTGTTGATGTTTACACTTAATTTTGTCATGAAAAGTAAAAATGATAAAAATATGATCACAAAAATACAAAGTTAAACTAAGCCAGCATATCCGAAAATTTGATTATTTTGCAATCGCTTAAGAAAAGAATATATGAGGCAACTATCAGAATATATTAACAACGATTTTAAACCTTTTTCTATTAATGAATCCGTAACAGAAATTCAGGATTTCTTTGCAGATATTAATTACTCCCATTTTCCTGTTATGGATGGAGAAGTTTATCTTGGTTGTATTTCGGCTGTTGATATTGAAACTTTTGAAAGACAAAAACATATTAGTGATTATCGTTATGCACTAGAAGGTTTTTTTGTACGAACCATTATGAGTTGGTTAGATGTTTTAGAAGTATTTGCGAGAAGTAATGCGACTATTGTTCCTATTTTAGATGAAACCAATAAATATGTTGGTTATTATGAAATTACGGATGTAATTAAATTTTTAAATGAAACGCCATTTTTAAAAGAAACCGGAGGGATTATTATTGTTGAAAAACCAATTGCTGATTATTCCATGAGTCAGATTACACAAATAGTTGAAAGCAACAATGGTAAACTTTTAGGTGTTTTTGTATCGGAAGCTACTGCTGAAAAAGTACAAGTAACCGTGAAGACAACTTTGGGTGGAATTAATGAAATTATTCAGTCTTTCCGTCGCTACAATTATGAAATCATATCGGAACATCACGAAGATGATTATATGAATACACTGAAAGAGCGTTCAGAATACTTAGATAAATATTTAAATATCTAAATTATAAAATCGCCACTGGCAAATAGTTTTTTGCAAAAAAACACGAATGATCATAAGGCGATACCATATATGACCACTGACAAATAAACACTTACATATATGAAAGTTGCTATCTTCGGACAATATTATCAAAATGACACCAGACCAATTATCAAAGATATTTTTGTTTTTTTCAACAAGAATAATGTTGAGTTGGTCATTGAAGAACAATTTCTGAAAATATTATATAAAGAAGAAATTGTTGCCAAACAATATAATACTTTCGCAACTTATAAAGATTTAGATGCGAGTATAGATATTCTGATTAGTATTGGAGGAGATGGAACGATACTGAGAGCAGCAACTTTTGTGCGTGATTCGGGTATTCCTATACTTGGGGTAAATGCAGGGAGACTTGGTTTTTTGGCAAAAGTTCAAAAAGAAAACATAGAATCCTTTCTGGAGATATTATTAGAGAAGAAATTTGCTATTTCAGAAAGAACCTTGTTGTCAATGGAATGTTCGCCAAATAACACCGAAATTGAAATTAATTTTGCAATGAACGAGGTGACTGTTAGCAGAAAAGATACGACTTCGATGATTACAATAGATACTTATTTGAATGGAGAACATTTGAATTCGTATTGGGCTGACGGCTTAATTATTTCTACCCCGACTGGCTCGACAGGTTATTCTTTGAGTTGTGGCGGACCAATATTAACGCCAGAAGTTAAAGGGTTGGTAATTACTCCAATTGCACCACACAATCTATCGGCAAGGCCACTGGTGATTCCCGATGATACTGAAATAAAACTAAAAGTTTCCGGAAGAGAAGATCAGTATTTAGTTTCTTTAGATTCTAGAATTAATTCAATTAACAATAACTCGGAGTTGATCATCAAAAAAACACCATTTACAATAAGGATGGTTGAAATTCCCGAAGAAACATTTCTAAAAACACTTCGTAACAAGCTACTTTGGGGTGAAGACAAAAGAAATTAGAAAAAATTATCACATTCTTATATACTACATTTCTAAAAAAAGCGTTTTAGTGTTTTAACCGTTGTATTACCTGTAATTCACAGCCCCTTTTTTTTATATGATATAAATCTAAAAATCATGTTAAATAAGAGCTCAGAATTGTTATATTTGCACGCTATTTTCAATTTGAATGAAAAAGATTTTAGTATTGTTTACTTGTTTGTTTTTTCAAAGTATATTGACTGCCCAAATACACGAAATTGGCGTTTTTTTGGGAGGTAGTAACTTTATTGGCGATGTTGGTAAAACGAATTATGTTTCTCCTAACGAACCCGCTATTGGAATTTTATATAAATGGAATAAAAGCCCTCGACATTCGTATAGGTTTTCCTATATGCAGTCAACCATCTCGGGAAACGATTTAGAATCTGAAGTTCCAGGAAGAGTTCAGCGAGGTTACAATTTTAAAAATGATGTTAAAGAATTTTCGGCCGGATTAGAGTTTAATTTTTTCGATTTTAATTTACATGAATTATTAAAAAGAAAGATAACTCCATACGTATTTTCAGGAGTTTCTTTTTTTGCGTACGATGAATTGTATGTTTTAAATGGAGAAACAAAATTTGATTATCGGGCAAGTGAATTTGCAATTCCAATGATAGTTGGCGTTAAAGGTAATATTCTAGAGAATTTTATATTTGGAATTGAAGTTGGTGCAAGATATACTTTCACGGATAATTTAGATGGAAGTTTGCCTAAAAATGAGAATTTAGATTCACTCAAATTTGGCAATTTAAATAGCAAAGATTGGTATGTATTTACAGGATTTACATTAACCTATACTTTTGGCGAAAAACCATGTTATTGTGCAGATTAAAAAATGAGTTTACTAGAAAATATAAATAAGAATAATTTACCAAAACATTTGGCCATTATCATGGACGGTAATGGTCGTTGGGCAAAAAAACAAGGATTTTTAAGAGCAATAGGTCACGAAAAAGGAACAAAATCGGTACGGGTTACCGTTGAAAACTGTGCTAAATTAGGGATTGAAAACTTAACATTATATGCTTTTTCAACAGAAAATTGGAACAGACCAAAATTAGAAGTGGATACTTTAATGAGTTTGTTGGTAAATTCATTACAAAAAGAATTGAAAACTCTCACTGAAAATAATATCCGTTTGAATTGTATTGGCAACATTAATTTACTTCCTTCCAAAGCCAAAAAAGAACTTTTATCGGTAATCGAAAAGACTCAAAAAAATACAAGAATGACCTTAACGTTAGCGTTAAGCTATGGTTCAAGAGAAGAAATAGTTAATGCCGTAAAAAATATAAGCGAGAAAGTTAAAAATAATATAATTTCTATAGACACTATTGATGAATCAATTATAAATGAGCATCTTTACACGCGAAATTTACCTGATGTAGATTTAGTAATCAGAACTAGCGGAGAGCACCGTATTAGTAATTTTTTGTTATGGCAAATAGCTTATGCAGAATTTTATTTTACAGAAGTTTTATGGCCTGATTTCACAGAAGAAGATTTATATTCAGCCATTATTAGCTATCAAAAAAGAGAACGCAGATTCGGAAAAACAAGTGAACAAATTAAATAAAATTTCAGTGCATATTCATTCTATAAAAACATTTCTATTTATCATATTATTTGGAAGTGTTTTTCATCTACAAGCTCAAGATAGATTACCTTTTGATCAAGGAAAAAAATATATTTTAGCTACTGTTAAAGTTAATGGTAAAATTAGTTACAACGAACAAACAGTTGTAACTTTTACTGGTTTAGAGAAAGGGCAACAATTAACCGTTCCGGGTGAAGAAACCAGTAACGCTATAAAAAAACTTGGTAAGCTAGGTCTTTTTAGTGATATAGATTTTTATGTAAATAAGATTGAAGGCGATAGTATTTGGCTAGATTTAGATATTGTAGAACTTCCCAAACTGAATGAAGTTAAAATTCAAGGAGTTAAAAAATCAAAAGTTGAAGCTTTAATAAAAGATAACTCATTGACCAAAGGGAAAATCGTAAATGAAAATTTAATTACAACTACCCGCAATTATATCGAAAACAAGTATAAAAAAGACGGATATTTTAATACTAAAGTTTTTATAAACACTATTCCCGACACCACAGAAGGAAATCAAGTGAAAATGCTTGTAAATATAGATAAAGGAGATAAACTCAAGATTTCAAAAATTACTTTTGATGGCAATGAAAAATTCTCAGATAAAAAACTGAGAAAGGCCATGAAAAATACAAAGCAAATCAATCCAATACGGATTTTTAAAGCTTCAAAATTTATCAAAGACAAATACAAAGAAGATTTAACTTCAATAGTTGAAAAATATAAGGAAAAAGGATTTAGAGATGCAAGAGTTAGAAGTGACTCTGTTTATTTAAATGCAAAGAAAACAAAGCTGGCTGTAAATATTAGTGTAGAGGAAGGTAAAAAATACCGATTCGGTAATATTAAATTTCTTGGAAACTCTGTGTATTCTGATCAGTTATTAGGAAGAGTACTTGGTATTAAAAAAGGAGATACTTATAACGGAGTTTTGTTAGAAAAAAGAATTGCAGATAAATCTAAACCAGATGGTGATGATATAACAAACTTATATCAAAATAATGGATATTTGTTTTCAAACGTTAATGCTGTTGAAGTTAGAACCGCTAACGATTCAATTGATTTTGAAATTAGAGTTACAGAAGGACCAATAGCTTATTTTAATAACATTACAGTTGTAGGTAATGACAAAACAAATGATAGAGTAATTTATCGTGAATTAAAAACTAAACCGGGACAAAAATACAGCAAGGATGACTTAGTAAGAACTATACGTGAAATAGGTCAATTAGGTTTCTTTGATCCTGAAGCGATAGATCCAAAATTTAAAAACGTAGACCCAGCAGCAGGAACTGTTGATATCGAATATAATGTAGTTGAAAAAGGGTCAAGTCAGATTGAGCTTCAAGGAGGTTATGGAGGCGGAGGATTTATAGGTACATTAGGTTTGTCATTTAATAATTTTTCTGCAAGAAATTTATTCAAGAAAGACGCCTATAGACCATTACCTATGGGAGATGGGCAAAAAGTTTCCTTACGTTTGCAAGCGAGTGCTTTTTTTCAAACCTATAGTTTGTCTTTTTCAGAGCCTTGGCTAGGAGGAAAAAAACCTTTAAATTTTTCGGGTTCCTTATCACACAGTAAACAATTCCTTTTTTCGGGAAATTCTAGAGATGTAGATCGAAATAAAAGTTTTAATATTACTACTTTATCGCTGGGAATAGCAAAAAGATTAACAATCCCCGATGATTATTTTGTGTTTCAAAGCTCGGTAAGTTATCAATTCTATGATTTAAATAATTATAATACGGGACTATTTACATTTGGAGATGGAGCATCAAGAAACCTTGCCTATACTGTTGGATTGACAAGAAATAACAAAGGAGTTAACCCTATATTCCCAACTTCGGGTTCTGAATTTAGTGTTTCGGCTAAATTTACCCTACCCTATTCTGCATTTAACGGTATTGATTACGCCAATTTAGAAAATCAAGAAGAATATAAATTACGTTACAGAGAAAATGGTGGTTTAAATATAGTGCCTAATTCTTCGGGTGAACTTCCACAAGTAAACGATTATTTGCAAGAGACTGCTTCTGGTTCAGGTGCTTACCAAACAGTTGGCCAAAATTTTGAAGTTGCTTCAGCAGATAGAGGGAAAGTAGATCAAGAACGATTTAATTGGTTGGAATATTACAAGATTAAATTTAAAGCAGATTGGTATACAAGGTTAGCGGGGTCTCAATCGAAAGCATTAGTGCTAAGAGCTTTAGGAGAGTTTGGATATTTAGGTGCCTATAATAATGCTAGAGGATTAGTGCCGTTTGAAAGATTCTTTCTTGGTGGAGATGGTTTGGCAAACTTTGCCCTAGATGGTAGAGAAATTATACAATTAAGAGGGTATCCTAATCAATCATTATCATCAATAGATGGAGCAACAGTTTATAATAAATTCTCACTAGAGTTACGGTATCCTTTAACATTAAAAGCAGCAGCGTCAATTTATGCTTTAAGTTTTTTAGAAGCAGGGGCATCGTATAATACGTTTAAAGAATATAATCCGTTTGTACTTCAACGTTCAGCTGGATTCGGATTAAGAGTATTTATGCCTGCGTTTGGATTGTTAGGAATTGATTTTGCACATGGTTTTGATGGACTTCCTGGTTTTAATGGTTCGTCAGGTACATCAACTCCTAATGGTTGGGAAACACATTTTATAATTGGTCAACAATTTTAATTATATTTGGTATTCAATTTATAAATCATACTTATAATGAAAAAATATTTTGCAATAATAATAGTAGTTTTGTGCACTGTTTTTCAGTCAAATGCTCAAACAAGAGGAGTCAAAATTGGCTACATAGATATGGAGTATATTTTACAAAATGTGCCCGATTATAGTGAAGCTAAAAGTCAACTAGAACAAAAAGCACAAAAATGGAAACAAGATATTGAAGCCAAAAAAATCGAAATAGCAAAACTTAAGGATGCTTTAAAAACAGAAAGAGCTTTATTGACCAAAGAATTAATAGATGAAAGAGAGGAAGAAATAAAATTTCAAGAGGATGAACTTTTAGAATTCCAACAAAAGAAATTTGGTCCTAATGGTGATTTAATGACGCAAAAAGCAGTTTTGGTAAAGCCAATTCAAGACCAAGTCTTTACAGCGGTTCAAGACATAGCAGAAGCTAAAAAATTTGACTTTGTTTTTGATAAATCATCAGATTTAACCATGCTTTTTGCAGCAAAGAGGTTTGATATTAGCGACCAAGTTATCAGAGTAATTACCAGAGCTGAAAAAAGAGAGCAGTTAAGTAAAAAAGAGCTTAAAGAACAAGCTAAAAAAGAATATCAAGAAGATGTTGCTGATGAAAATCCAGCTTTGACGGAAAGAAAACGAATACTAGAAGAGAAAAAACAAGCTCGTGAAAAAGCAGTTGCTGATAAAAAAGCTGCAGCAGAAGCTAAAAGAGCGGAACAAGCTGCTAAAAGACAAGAATTATTAGATGCCAAAGCCGCTAAAAAAAATGGCACGGTTACTGCTAAAGAGAAACCTGTTGCTGATGCTGTTCCTCCAACCGATGATAATAAACCGGTTTCAGATTCTACAACAGTTGTAGATCCTAAAGTGGTAAAAGCTGCTGAAAGAGCAAAACTTTTAGAAGACAGAAAAAAAGCTTTAGAAGAGAAAAAGAAAAAAGCGTTAGAAGATAGAGAAGCAGCAAAAAAAGCAAGAGAAGAGAAAAATAAACCAAAAACAGAATAATAAATAATAATTAATTAATACTTTTTAAAATGAAACGATTGAAATCATTACTACTAGCTACAGTGTTATTTTTAGGTACAACTTATACTATTAACGCACAAGCTAAAGCCGCACATGTAGATGTAAATGAGTTAATTTCTAAAATGCCTGCAATGATTGATGCTCAAAAACAATTAGAAAAATTGAGCGGAACCTACGATGCTGAATACAAAACAATGGCAGAGGAATATCAAAACAAAATCAAAAAATACGATCAGGAAGCTTCAACAGTAGGTGATGCTGTAAATGCAACCCGTCAAACTGAAGTGCAAGATTTAGTGAAGCGTATTACAGATTATAGAGATAATGCTCAAAAAGAATTGCAAAAGAAAGAAGCAGATATGGTTAAACCATTAATGGATAAAATCAAAGCTTCTATTTCTAAAGTAGGAAAAGCGAAAGGATATCAGTACGTTTTAAATATTGCTGACTTACTTTTAGCTGATGGTCCAGATTTAACAGCAGATGTTAAAAAGGATTTAGGATTTTAATCTGAATTTTTTTTAGATTCTCACAAAATTATATTTTAAAAACTGCTCTCCCGAAGCTTCGGGAATAGAGCAGTTTTTTTTACTTTTGTTTCTATGAGCAATAACAATCCTATTGGGCTTTTTGATTCTGGCATTGGCGGAACCTCTATATGGGCGGCCATCAACGATTTGCTTCCTAATGAAGATACCATTTATCTTGCCGATAGTAAAAACGCACCCTACGGACAAAAGTCAAAGGAAGAAATTATCCGGTTATGTTTTAAAAATACAGAATATCTCCTTAATCAAAATTGCAAAATTATAGTAGTTGCTTGTAATACCGCAACAACCAATGCTATTAAGGAATTAAGAGCTAAATACAATGTTCCCTTTATCGGCATTGAGCCAGCCATAAAACCAGCAGCAGTCAATTCAGAAAAGCACATCATAGGGATATTAGCTACACAAGGCACACTAAACAGCGAGCTATTTCATCAAACAGTGCAGAAATACCAGGACACCAAAATCATCGAACAAATAGGTCATGGATTAGTTGGGCTTATCGAAAATGGAGAAATCAATTCCAAAGAAATGGATTTATTACTCCATCAATATCTTGAACCAATGATCGAAGCTAATATTGACTATTTGGTACTTGGTTGCAGTCATTATCCCTATCTCATTCCACAAATAAAAAAAATACTTCCAAAGCATATTAAAATTATTGATTCGGGCGAAGCGGTAGCACGTCAGACCAAAAAAGTATTGGAAGAAAAGGGAGCTTTGAATATTGAGCCAAATAACGGAAAGGCGATTTTTTATTCCAACTCCAATCCAAGTGTTTTAGTTGAAATACTAAACCATGTATATGAAGTGAAATGTGTCGATTTTTAGCAGCCAACCTGCCTGCCGGCAGGCAGGACGTTCGGGAATTTTTATCCGCCATAATCCTGCTGTCAGCTTTACTTCGCCTGCCTGCCGGCAGGCAGGGTATCGCTTCCATCAGGGCTAAAAACCAATCAAAAAGATTTCTTTATTCTTCCTTATACCAACCCGAATACATTACATAGTTATTCGAGATGCGCTCAATTTCCCCAGCAAAATCAGACTGATCGATGTCTTTTACTTTTTTAGCAGGAACACCAGCATAGATCGAACCAGATTCGATTACCGTGTTTTGCGTAACTACTGCACCAGCAGCAATAATCGAATGGCTTTCAACTACACAGTTATCCATTACGATAGCGCCCATACCAATCAATACATTATCGTGTATTTTACAACCATGAACAATAGCATTATGCCCAATAGAAACATTATTGCCAATCTCCGTTGGATGTTTTTGATAGGTGCAATGTATAATGGCACCATCTTGTATATTCACTTTATTTCCAATTTTGATGTAATGCACATCGCCTCTTATTACGGCATTGAACCAAATGCTACATTGTTTGCCCAAAGTAACATCTCCAACTATTGTAGCATTTTCAGCCACAAAGCAGTCTTTTGGAATTAGAGGAGTTTTGCCGTTTACAGCTTTTATAATCATACTTAAAAAAAGTGTCCCGATAAAATCGGGACAGATATATTTGAATTAATTAATCGCAGGACAATTACAGTGGTATTTTTCTGGTTTGCAAAATAAGTTAATACCTAATGTTAGTTGATGAAATCCACCAGCATCAAAATTTACATCACCAACTAATTGAGAATAAGTATAGGAAAGCATATAGTTTTTGAAGTTAATCCCAAGTATTGGAGTTACATACTGTAATTTTTGATCAGCTACTCCATTTTCTTGTACATATTGGGCTCCGTCTAAACTTCTTCTATAAGAAAGTCCTCCCCATAATTTACCAAATTCTAAGTTTTTATAAGCTTTTAAATTAAGATCTACTGTTTTTTCTTGGGTGAGTGTTACTAATTGAAACATAAAAGAAGGTTCCCAAAGAAGACCTTCAGGATCACCAAAAGTATACCCAGAATTCAAAATGAAGCGTCGCAAGTTTACAGGCTCACTGTCAGTGTAGAGTTTTCTTTCACTTGCTAAAGCATTTTTAACAGTAGCATGTACATAAAAATCTAGAAAATTATAGGAAGCTCCAATATCAACATTAAAATAAGTAGATCTTTGAATAGAACCAAATATTATTGGGTCAAAGGTTGGATTGTTATCATAAAATGTACTTTCATCTAAACTACTTTGTATAAAACCTACGCTCATACCAAACGAGAGTTGGTTTAAGTCAATATTATCTCGAGAAAACATAATATGATGTGCATAAGTTAACTTCATTCCAGTTTGTGAATGATAACCATTTTTGTCGTTAAAAACTATCATTCCACCACCTGACCGTTCACCTAAAGCTCCATTAAAACTTAAGGTTTGTAACGCTGGAGCATCTTTTTGTCCAAACCATTGTTGTCTTCCTGTTAATCTAAGTTTTGCACAGCTAGCTGCTCCTGCCATAGATGGATGAAGTAAATAATAATTATCAGACAAATAATCTGAATAAACAGGTAATCCTTCTTGTGAATTTGCAAATTGTGCAACCAGTAGGATTGCTAATAAATAAATCTTTCTAAAATTCATTTTAATTATCTTTTTAATGAGAAATGGGCTTTAAATTGTTTTGTGTTTCCTTCATTTGGCTCAACATAATCAACTGTAAACCAGTAATCATCAGCAGGTAAAAGGCGTCCGTTATACGTTCCGTCCCAACCTTGTCCATTTGAACTGATTTGCTTAATTAGTTTTCCAAAGCGGTCAAATATATAAATTTTGGCGTTAAGTTGTGTGCTTAATCCAACAATATTCCAAGTATCGTGTATTCCATCTCCGTTGGGCGTAAAATAATACGGGTAATCAATGGTTTGAACTATCGCTATGACTAATTCTTCACAGCTATAGGCCACACCACCTGCATTATCCCATACTCTAATGGTATGTGGTCCTAAAGCAACATTCACAAACACATTACTATCTTGTCGTGGTCCATCATCCAAACTGTATTGATAATCGCCATATCCTACAATGTTTACCGTAATGGTTTGCAACTCACTAAAGCCGTTACTAATCACATATCCTACAGTGCCCGCTGGGATAACCGCTTGCCCAGATTGTATTACTGAGAAAGCTTGCGAAGTTGTATCACATAAAATAGATCCTGGAGTGTTATTGCTCACCTGTACCACATAATTTCTTGGAGTAGCCGGTGTAGCCGATGCAGTGTCTACCGTATAGGTTGAACCTGTTCCTAAAACAGTAGTTAAATCTCCCGTTTCAAACCACGCAAAAGTATAATTGCCCGGATTAGTAATACCACTATTCAAGGTTAAGTCTCGAACTACTAAACCACTAACAAAGTCAACACAAATCGTATTAACACCATTGGCCGTACTGATAACCGGATTAGGTCTACGCTCTATGATAATGTCTATTTGTGCAATTGCATAACAGAACGGTGTAATGCTATTACTGCTATTCTCTACCTTGACCCAAATGGTATCCGTATCCGCATCGGTTTGATAAGCAGCAATCTCAGCAACACTTAGCGGATTGGTTCCCGCCACTGCATTGGCTAAACTCGTATAGTAACTCAATAAGAAGACTAGTGGATCTTGTGTGCCTACTATTCCCGCTGCAAACTGATTTAAATCAATTGTCTCCACTCCATCAAACACATTGGCATCGCTATCACAGATATGATACACCGCTGGTGAGGTAGCTGTAGCATAATCCTCAACTACTAAGTCTAATACTCCCGTGGCATTCACACAGCCTGTCGCATTGTTCACTACTCGGATATAAACCCTCTGAGTGTTTGGTGAACTTGTATTGGTATAACTCGATGGTAGTGGTGTTTCTCCTGTATTGGTAAACGGATTGGCTCCCACTGCTGTGGTATAGTAGCTAATGGTATAATCAGCCGGTAATTGAGTAGCGCCTAAGATTTGTTCTGTCAAATCAGTGTCTGTCAAGTTAAACACGGTAATACCATCGGCATTATCATCACAAGCTCTAAATGGCGCTAGTGGTTGTATTACTGTTGGCAGTGGATTCACCTTCAAGGCTTGTTCTACCAGTACGTAACAATTGTCCCCTTGATAGTCTACTTGGTTATTCTCCACACGTATC